>DASWGU010000256.1:0-46300 GCA_036393555.1 Gemmatimonadaceae bacterium | reverse complement strand
CTGCGCGATGTCGATCCCGATGCCCTGGTGGTGATGATCTCGGGGCATGGCACCATCGCGACCGCGGTGGAAGCCACCCGGCGCGGCGCCTTCGACTTCCTCGAGAAGCCCCTCGATACCGACCGCCTCCTGGTGACGCTGCGGAATGCCTTGGCGCAGGGCCAGCTCCGGGGCGAGAACGAACTGCTCCGCGGGGGTGGCGGCGGGGGGCGCTACGTCATGATCGGCGCCAGTCCGGCGCTCGAGGCGGTGCGCGAGGTGATCGCGCGGGTGGGGCCGACCACGGCCCGGGTCCTGATTTCCGGTGAGAACGGCAGCGGCAAGGAACTGGTGGCTCGTGCGGTGCACGCGGTCTCGCCTCGCCGCGACAAGCCGTTCGTGGAGGTCAACTGCGCCGCCATCCCCTCCGAGCTGATCGAGAGCGAGCTGTTCGGGCACATGAAGGGATCGTTCACCGGAGCGGTGGGCGACCGGGCCGGGAAGTTCGAACAGGCCGACAAAGGCACGCTGTTCCTCGACGAGGTGGGCGACATGAGCCTGGCCGCGCAGGCCAAGGTGCTTCGGGTCCTGCAGGACGGTGAGGTGACGCGGATCGGGGGGACGAAACCGAACCGCGTCGACGTGCGCGTGCTGTCGGCGACCAACAAACGGCTGGAGGACGAGATCGCGGCGGGACGATTCCGCGAGGACCTGTTCTATCGCCTCAACGTGGTCCCGCTGCACGTGCCGCCGCTGCGCGATCGCCGTGAGGACATTCCGCTCCTGGCCCAGCATTTCGCACTGCTGCTGGCGCAGCGCGAGGGGGCACCCTCCCGGACACTCGACCCGACGGCGCTGGAGGTACTTCAGCGCTATGACTGGCCGGGCAACGTACGCGAGCTGCGCAACGCCATCGAGCGACTGATGATTCTGGCTGCCGGCCCGCGCATCACCGGCGCCGACGTCGCGCGGCTGACGGGGAGTCGCCCGCCTGACGCATCCGGGCTCGGCTCGTTGCTCGAATGCCGCACGTATGACGATTTCAAGACCGCTGCCGAACGGGCATTCCTGCTGCACAAACTCCGGGAAATGGACTGGAACGTGAGCGAAACGGCGCGGGTGCTGGAAATGCCCCGGTCCAATCTCTACAAGAAGATCGAGCGCTACGGGCTTGCCAGGGAATGAGGGTTCCGAGTATCAGGCAAGGGCGGTAAAGGCGTAACACTTCACCCTTCACCCTTCACCCTTTGCCCTTTGCCCTTCGCCCTTCACCCTTCACCCTTCACCCTTTTGAAAGACTGGGACAAGGAACTCGCCAAGATCGACAAGCAGCTCGGGTCACTGCCCGACGAGGCACTGCTGCCTGCCGTGAAACCGGCGGCCGCCGCTCCCGCCGCCGTGCCGGCGACTCGACCGGCGGCAGGAGGGATGGCCGGGGTTGTCGCCCGACTGGCGCTGGTCACGGCCCTCGGTGTTGGCATGTTGTTCTGGCCGTATTCTGCCAGGTGCGGGACCGGGCTGCTTGCCTACCTTGCCGCGGTGGGCGTCCTGATCGCGGGCGGTGGCTGGACGGCGATCTGGACCTGGCGTCAGCGTGCAGCGCGGGCGCACCTCGTCTCGTTGCTGCTCATGCTCTGGGGCGGCACGCTCGCGGCCATGGAGGTTCTGCCGCGGCTGGGCTACGCCATTCCGACCGAGACGCACCCGGCCATCTGGATGTGCCAATGAGCTGAGGGGGTGAGCGTCGAGGGCCGCGAGGATGCCGGGCCTCGCGCTTCCATGCATCTTTCAGCTCAGCTAGTGCTGGTGTCCATGCTGAAACTCGGAGCGCGTGATGGATGGGGAGGAGAAGGAGAGTGACGCATCCACTCACCGCTCAGGCCAGATCGCTGAGTACTCAGAACTGGGTGCTGGAACCGGGTGACAAGTGCTGGCGCTGGGGTTTGGATCAGCACCAGCTCCAGGACCAGGAAGCAGGTCGAGCATCCAGCACTCACGACTCAGGCCGGCTAGCTCCGCTCGCAATCTCCCAAAGCACAGGCCATGGCTGTCTTCAGGAACTTCATCGGTGGTGAGTGGGTCGGCTCATCTTCAGGCGAGACGTTCGACAACGTCAATCCCGCCGACACCACGGATGTCATCGGGCAGTTTCCGCTGTCCACCAGGGATGACGTCGACCGGGCCGTCGGGTCCGCCCAGCGCGGTTTTGAAGCGTGGCGCGCCATGCCGGCGCCGTTGCGCGGCGATGTGATGCGACGCGCGGGCGACCTGCTTGCCGACCGGAAGGAAGCCATAGCGGACCTGATGTCGCGTGAAATGGGGAAGCCGCTGGCGGAGACGCGCGGCGACGTACAGGAGGGGATCGACACGGCGTACTACGCCGCGACGGAAGGACGGCGGCTGTTCGGCCACACCGTTCCCAGCGAACTTCGCAGCAAATGGGCCATGAGCTTTCGGCGACCCATCGGCGTCGCCGGGATCATCACGCCGTTCAACTTCCCGCTGGCCATCCCCACGTGGAAGATGTTTCCGGCGCTGGTGTGCGGGAACGCCTGTGTCTTCAAGCCGGCGGAGGATGTTCCACACACCGGGACCGCATTCGTCGAAATCCTCCTGGAGGCGGGCTTGCCCGCGGAAGCGATCCAACTGGTTCACGGCCACGGCGAAGTGGTTGGCGCCGCAATCGTGGAACATCCCGGCGTTCCCGTCGTTTCGTTCACCGGTTCCACGGAGACCGGTAGTCTGGTGGGGCAGACCTGCGGGCGTCTGCACAAGCGCCTGTCCCTGGAAATGGGCGGCAAGAACGCCCAGATCGTGCTCAACGACGCTGACCTCGATCTGGCACTGGACGGCGTGATCTGGGGGGCTTTCGGCACCACCGGGCAGCGGTGCACCGCAACCAGCCGCCTGATTCTCCAGGGCGCGATTCATGATGAGTTCGTGGCACGGCTGGCCGAACGCGCCGCCAACCTGCGCCTGGGTGACGGTCGTCAGCCCGACACGGACGTGGGGCCGCTGGTGAACGAGGCGGCGCGGACGAAGGTGCGGCAGTACGTCGAGATAGGGCGCTCCGAGGGGGCCACCCTGGTCATGGGTGGCTCGGTGGCCGTTGGGGATACCCTGGGCCGGGGGTATTTCTTCGAGCCCACCATCTTCACCGGCGTGCGGCCGGGCTCGAGGCTCGAACAGGAGGAGATTTTCGGGCCCGTACTGTCCGTCATCAAGGTGGGATCGGCGGACGAGGCGTTCCGCGTCAACAATGACGTTCGGTACGGTCTGTCGTCGTCGGTGTACACGAGTGACGTACGCCTGGCCTTTCGGGCACTGCAGGAACTGGACAACGGCATCACGTACGTCAACGCACCGACAATCGGTGCGGAAGCGCACCTCCCGTTCGGGGGTGTGAAACAGACGGGGAACGGGCACCGCGAAGGTGGGTGGGAGGTTTATGAGTTCTACTCGGAGACCAAAGTGGGGTACGTCGACTATTCCGGAGCGCTGCAGAGGGCGCAGCTGGACACCTACCAGGTCGAGGGATGAAGGAGGACGGAGGTGGGAGGGAAAGACCCTGGCGGCCGTTTCACTTCGCGGTGGCGCGTCATGGGTAGCGCGTCTGACGGGTCCCTGGCCCGGGTCTCGTTCACTTGCGGCCCTCTCCTGTACCGGCTTAATTGCCCGCTGATGCCGCGGTCGACGGTGAGTGTGTCCCAATGGTGTGTGCGCGCGCAGCCCGGCTGTCGCGCCCGTGCTGTCGAATCCGCCGCGAGGGAGCTGGTTGTCCGATGATCGAAGTTGCCCCGGTGTCCTCCGCATCGCCGTCCATTTCCGAACAGGAACGCGCCGACGCATTGAAGCGCGTGAATCGTCCGCGTGGGCGGGTGCTTCGGCTGCTCTGGGAGTGGGCAAAGTCGTTCCAGGTCGCCATTCTCGTTTTTCTCTTTGTCCGCGCGTTCTTCGTGGAGGCGTTCAAGATTCCCAGCGGCAGCATGGAGCGCACGCTGCTGGTCGGGGACTTCCTCCTGGTGAACAAGCTGGTGTACGGGGCCGAAGTGCCGTTCACGGGGAAGCGCCTGCCGGCCCTGCGTGAACCGCGCCTCGGCGACGTGGTGGTGTTCCAGTGGCCTCAGGATCCATCCAAGAATTTCGTGAAGCGGCTGGTCGGCATGCCCGGTGACACCCTGTCCATGGAAGACGGCGCACTCATCCGGAACGGCCGCCGTGTGCGGGAGCAGTACGTGGTGCATACCGATCCGGGAGCAGACCCGACCGGGGAGGAATTCCGGTGGCAGCGGAACCACCTGGTCCGCGCCGCGCAGGCACACGCGGGTTATCAGCCGTCTCGCAACAACTGGGGCCCGATCGTCGTGCCATCCGGGAACTACTTCATGCTGGGCGACAACCGGGACAATTCGCTGGACAGCCGTTACTGGGGGTTCGTACCGGATTCGCTGGTTCGTGGACAGCCCCTTGTCGTTTACTACAGTTACCAACCGGATTCGGGCGGGCCCTCGGCGTGGGTTTCCCGTGTCCGGTGGCACAGACTGGGAAGCCGTGTCCACTGAGCAGGACGAGGAAGGCGTCGCGGCCGGGTTTCCGCGGATCCGCACCAGGCAGGTGCGGGTCGGCCGTGTCGCAGGGAAGCGGGGCCTCTACGACGAAGGCTCGCTGGACCAGTACCTCCGGGACATCAGCGCTTATCCACTGATATCTCGCGAGGACGAGGTGGAGTTGGCGCGGCGCATCCGCGACGGCGACCAGGATGCGCTGGACAAGCTGGTCCGCAGCAACCTGCGCTTCGTGGTGTCGGTCGCCAAGAAGTACCAGAATCAGGGCGTCTCCCTCTCCGACCTGATCAACGAGGGGAACCTTGGCCTGATCCGCGCGGCGCACAAATTCGACGAGACCAAGGGCATCAAGTTCATCTCGTATGCAGTCTGGTGGATCCGGCAGGCGATCCTCCAGGCGCTGGCGGAGCAATCACGGATCGTGCGGGTGCCCCTCAACCGGGCGGGCACGCTCCACCGAATCGGCAAGCGCGCCAACATGCTGCTGCAGGAACTCGGCCGGGAGGCGACGCACGCCGAGATCGCCGACGGCATGGACATCACGGAGGAAGAAGTCGCCAAGACGATGTCCATCTCGCAGGCGCACCTTTCGCTGGATGCGCCGCTGTCGCCGGGCGAAGACAACAAGCTGCTGGACTACCTTCCGGACAACCTCAATCCCACGCCTGACGAGCAGACGTTCGAAAAGGCGCTCACGGAGTCGATCGAGGCGGCGCTGGGGAGTCTGAAGGAACGAGAGGCGAAGATCCTGCGCCTGTACTTCGGACTGGACGGCAGCGAGGCGATGACGCTGGAGGAGATCGGCGCCCTGCTGGGCATCACCCGCGAGCGCGTCAGGCAGATCAAGGAGAAGGCGCTGTCACGCCTCCGGCACGTGTCACGGGCGCGGGCACTCGAGTCGTTCCTGGGCTGATCGCGGCGCTCAGGCGCGCGCGCGATCTGAACGAAGCGCATCGGCGAGCCTGGTTTCCGGTCATGGGCGCGCCTCGATTTCGCGGCGCAGGCCCGGCAAGTCGTCCCCGAGGCGCAGAGGCACTGATCCGTTCCGTAGCGACTCCTCCCTCCGGCCCTCGCTGGGCGAGGGGGCGAGTCTACTGGACCCCGCGTGGTGGTAGATTTCCGGCTCGATGCGCTTCCACCTCGTCACACTCGGCTGCGACAAGAACACCGTCGACTCGGAGCGTTACGTCGCCGAACTGGTCGCGCACGGAGGGCGGGCGACCGACTCCCCCGATGAGGCCGAGCTCGTCGTCGTGAACACCTGCGGCTTCATCGACGCTGCCAAGGCCGAATCCATCGAGGCCATCGTGCAGGCGGCGCGGCTCAAGTCCACCGGCGCCTGCCGCATGGTGGCCGCGGTGGGCTGCATGGTGGAGCGTCATCAACACGAGTTGCGCGACGCGTTGCCCGAGGTAGACGTGTTCCTGGGCACCCGCGACACGGATCGACTCATCGTGGAGGTACAGGAAAGAGGGCTCCTGCGCATCGCGCCGCCTCTCGTGCACCCCGGTGTCCGGTTGTACACCGGCGACTTGCCGCACGTCCGCTACCTGAAGATCAGCGAGGGTTGTGATCACGGTTGCGCCTTCTGTGCCATCCCGTTGATGCGGGGCCACCACCGCACCTTCGGCCTGGACGAACTCGTCCGCGAGGCCCAGCTCCTCCAGGCGCAGGGCGCCCGCGAGGTGAACCTTGTGGCGCAGGATCTGGCGCATTACGGTCGAGACACGCGCGACGGCAACGCCCTTCCAGAGCTCCTCACGGCGCTCATCGGAGAGACGGACATTCCGTGGTTCCGGCTGCTCTACATCTACAGCGCCGGCCTGACGAACGGGATGCTGGATCTCATCGCCCGGGAGCCGCGCATTGTCCGGTACCTGGACATTCCGATGCAGCACGCCTCAGACGCAGTGCTCGCCCGCATGCGGCGGCCGGAGCGACGCGAGAAGCAGCGCGAGAAGCTGCGCCTGATCCGCGAGGCCATTCCCGATGTGGCGATTCGCACCACCGTGATCGTCGGATTCCCCGGCGAAACCGACGACGACGTCCGGCAACTGCTGGATTTCCTCGAGGAGGTGCAATTCGAACGTGTCGGCGTATTCACCTATTCGGCGCAGGAAGGCACCCGGGCGTTCGAGATGATCGACGACGTGCCCGAAGAGGTGAAACGCGAGCGCTCGGAACGAGTCCAGGAGATCCAGCGTCTGGTCACGGCGGAGCGGTACGAGGCGCAACTCGGTCGGACAGTCCGCGCGATCGTCGATCGGGTGGCGGCGGATGGTCCGGCGCAGGCGCGGACCGATGGACAGGCCGATGAGATCGATGGGGTCACGCTCCTTGTCGCGGACGGGGATGTGGGGACGGGTGAGGCGCTGGCTGCGGGCGAGATAGTGGAAGCCCGCCTCACCGCAGTCGTCAACGATTGTGACTTCGAGGCCGCGGTTGTGCGCCGGCTTTCCGAACCCGTTCACCATTACGCGACGCCCGTGAAGAACCGGGCGCTCCCCGTGATGACCGGCGCGGGAGCGTTTGGCCGCTGACGGGTGAGCCGGCACTCCCTTTCCGCGCGCGCCGGACACACCTTCCGCACGATCCTCAGGGCATATTACCCGGGCGCGGATATGCGCCGCCCTCCCTGATTCCCGCACCTGAGATCATGAAACCCGACGTGCGCATTGCGGTTGTCGGTACCGGCGCCATTGCGCAGATGGCGCACCTGCCCGTGCTGGCCAAGATGCGGGGTGCCGAGGTCGTCGCGCTCTGCGACGTGGATCGCGCAAAAGCGCGTGCACTGGCGGACCGGTTCGGCGTTCCCGACGTGTACGTCGATCTCGAGGATCTCGTCGAGTCCGCGGAGCTCGACGCGATCATCGTCTCGGTGCCATCGAATCTGCACGAGGCCTACGTGCTGGAGGCGCTGGCCGCGGGCATCGACGTCCTCTGCGAGCGTCCGCTGGCTCTGACCTCGCGATCCGTGGAACGAATTCTCGCCGCCGCGCAGAAGTCCGGGCGGAAAGTCCTTGTCGGCAACAACCATCGGTTTCGGAGCGACGTGCAGGCGCTGGACCGCTTTCTCCGTGGTGGGGAGCTGGGCACGCTGACAGGCGTCCGCGCCGGTTCCTACCAGATGCACGGCAACGTGAGTGGATGGCGGCTGAGTCGGGCCGAGTCGGGTGGGGGCGCGCTGTTCGACCTGGGTTTTGCCCTGGTCGACCTCGCCCTCTGGCTGGCGGACTTTCCGCCACCGGGCAGGGTGTGGGCGCACCTCGACCGGCCGCGAGGCACAACGGTGGTGGAGGACTCGGCGCTCCTGGCCATAGAGTGCGCCAACGGCGTCGCCTGCACGTTCGACGTATCGTGGGACTACGTGGGCGATCATGATCGCTGGTGGTTCGAGACGCTCGCGTCACGGGGTGGGGCCCGACTGGCGCCGCTCAGGGTGATGAAAGAGCTGAATGGCCGCCCCGTCGACGTGTCGCCGATGGGGGCGGCCGCGCGGGAGAGCGCCTTCATCCAGTCCTACCGGGCCGAGCTGGCGCACTTCGTGTCGGTGCTGCGCGGCGAATCGGAGTATGAGGCTCCGGCCGACCAGGTCATCGTGCATCGTATCATCGAAGCGGCGTACCGCTCCGCGGCTGAGGGCGCCGAGGTCCGGCTGTGAGGCGGGAGCTTGTGCTTTTCGCTGCGGCCGCGATGTGGCTGCCGGCATCATCGAGCGTCGGGCAGACTGCACCGGTCGATTCCGGTCCACCCGGCAGCGAACTGACCGTCTACCTGATGACGATGGCGCAAGGCGATGCGATCTGGGAGCGATTCGGCCACAACGCCATCGGCATCCGTGACCGTAAGGCCAATACGGACATCGTATACAACTGGGGCCTGTTTTCCTTCGACCAGCCCGGCTTCCTGGGCCGGTTCCTCGAAGGAGAGATGATGTACTGGATGGAAGGTTTCGCCGCCGCCGCCACGGTCGTGGATTACGTGGCGGCGAATCGAACGGTGGAGATGCAGGAGCTGAATCTCTCACCGGCCCAGCGACTGGCGCTGCTGGAGTTCGTCCGCTGGAATGCGCGCGAGGAGAACAAGTTCTACCGGTACGACTATTTCCGCGACAACTGTTCGACCCGCGTCCGCGACGCGCTGGACCGGGTGCTGGGCGGCGCGATCCGGCAGGCCACGGACGTGGACACTACGAGCAGCTCGTATCGCGACCACGCCATGCGGCTGGTGGCGCCGGACTGGTTGACCACGATCGGCGTGGACATCGGGCTGGGCCGTCCCACGGACCGCCCGCTGACGCGATGGGAGGAGATGTTCATTCCGATGAAGGTCCGGGACTACGTCCGGACCATCCGTGTGCCTGACGAGACCGGCGCACTGGTGCCGCTCGTGACGGGCGAGCGGGTTGTCTTCCAGGCGGAACGCGTGCCGGAGCGCGAGGCACCGCCGTCGCTGGTACTTCCGCTTCTTCTGGTCGGCCTGTCGCTCGGCGGGTTGTTGTACTGGCTGGGCCGCCGCGGGATGGCGGGCGGCCGCGCGTCCGCCTCCGCTGCAACGTTCCTCACGGTGGTGTGGGGAATCGCGATCGGCGGCATGGGCATCGCGCTACTGTACCTTCGCCTGATGACGCAGCATGTGGCCGCGCACGACAACACCAACGTCTTCGTCTTCAATCCGCTGTGGCTCCTGGTGGTGGCACTTCTTCCCCTCGCGTCAGGCGGTACGGCCGGTCGCAGGGCACTGAGCGGTGTTGCCACAGTGGCCGGTGGCCTGACGCTCCTGGGCGTGATCCTGGTGTTCGTCCCCGGCTTCACCCAGGACAGTCTGGCCGTCGTGCTCCTCGCCGCGCCGGCGAACCTGGCGATCGCCCTGGTGCTCCTCGAGCGCACGCGCCCCGAGGTCATGACCGCTCCCGCATGACCGAGTCGCTGGGGATCGACGTCGGCGGGACCTTCACCGACCTGGTGAGCGTCCGGGTCGATGG
Organism: Gemmatimonadaceae bacterium; assembly: GCA_036393555.1. Taxonomy (GTDB): domain Bacteria; phylum Gemmatimonadota; class Gemmatimonadetes; order Gemmatimonadales; family Gemmatimonadaceae; genus JABWBJ01. Next base: position 36,772 of record DASWGU010000256.1, on the reverse strand, counting down.
GGCCGTCAGGACCGGGAAGGTCCTGAGCACGCCGTCGGACCAGAGCGAGGGGGTGGAACGGGCCCTCCGCCTGTACGGCGCCACGCCCGAGGGAACGGACCGCATTGTCCACGGCACCACCGTGGTGACCAACATGCTGCTGGAGCGGCGGGGTTCGAAGGTCGTGTTGTGTGCGACGGCTGGTGCGACCGATCTTCTGGAACTCCGGCGGCAGGAACGGGCCTCGCTGTACGACCTGTCCGCGCAGCACCCCGAGCCACTGGTATCGGCGGATCGCATCGTCCCGGTGCCGGGGCGCATTGCGCCGGAAGGTGTGCTGCGCGACCTGACCGGGGACGAGGTCACCACCACGGCGGAACTGGTGGCGCAGCGGGAGCCGGAGATAGTCGCGATATCCCTGTTGCACAGTTACGCGGATCCCACGCATGAGCGTCGGCTCGCGGACGCGATCGCCCGGCGGCTGCCGGGCATCGACGTGGTCTGTTCCAGCGACGTGTTACCGGAGATCCGCGAGTACGAGCGCACCGCGACCACGTGCTGCGAAGCCTATGCCCGGCCGGGCGTCGGCCGGTACATAGAGCGCCTGGCCCGGCGACTGGCTGCCATGGATCTCCCGGCCCCCGGTGTGGTGGGATCGGGTGGCGGCATGCGAGCAGCCGGCGACGCGGCGCGAGCCGCCGCTTCGCTGGCGCTGTCGGGTCCCGCCGGCGGAGTGGCCGGTGCAGCGCTCGTCGCGCGTCTGGCGGGATTCCCGCGCGCCCTGAGCATCGACATCGGCGGAACGAGCGCGGACGTAGGGTTGATCCTGGACGGCGAGCCGCTGGTGGAGAGCGGCGGCAGTGTGGCCGGGGTGCCTATCGCCCTGCCGCGCGTGCTCGTCGAGACGGTGTCGGCCGGCGGAGGCAGCATCGGCTGGCGCGACGAAGGTGGGGCGCTGCGCGCGGGTCCGCGCAGCGCGGGTGCGGTGCCTGGGCCGGTGGCATTTGGCCGGGGTGGCACGGCGCCCACGGTCACGGATGCCCACGTGGCGTTAGGCAACATCGCGGCGCATCCCCTGAGTGATGCGGTCCAGATCGACGCGGACGCGGCTCGCACGGCCGTGGCGGCACTGGCGGCGACGGTCAACGCCTCGGTGGAACGCACGGCGGAGGCGATCATCGCCGCGGCCGATGCGGCCATGGCGCGTGCCCTCCGACGGGTGAGTGTCGAGCGCGGTATCGACCCGCGGTCCTGCGTTCTGGTGGCGTTCGGCGGCGGCGGTCCGCTGCACGCCTGCGGATTGGCGGACCGGCTGGGGATGACCAGCGTCCTGGTGCCCCCGCACGCGGGCGTCCTCAGTGCGCTGGGACTCGCCGTGGCCCCGGAGCGACGCGCCGCCATGGGCAGCGTCATGCGCACGCTGGGTGAGCTGTCGGTCGAGACGCTGGCCGCACTGTCAGACGAGCTGGCTGCGCGGGCCGGTTCGGCGCATCCCGCGGCGTTCATCGCGCGGATGCGCTATCGTGGACAGGGTCACGAGCTCGAAGTGCCGTACGATCGCGGTGCGGATCCGCCGACGCTCCGCGCACGGTTCGCCGGCATGCACACCTCCCGCTATGGCTTCCAGCTCGAACTGCCGGTGGAAGTCGTCAGTGTCCGGTGCGTGCGGTCGGGAGAACCGCAGGCCGTGCACCTCGCCCGTCGCGGATCCACGTCCTGGAGCGCCGATACCGGTCATGACGACGGGGGAGCGTTCGAGGCGACCGTCCGCGGCCGGCGCGTGGTCGTCCTGCCTGACGCGACGATGCTGGTGCCCGCGGGCTGGACGGCGCGTGCGCTGCCCATTGGTGGCTGGCTGATCGAGAGGAACGCGTAGGTCATCACAACCCCCAACCCTGGTTCCTGTCAGCCCGTGACATTCGATCCCCTCGCCCTGACCGTCATGTCCCACGCGGTTTCCATGATCGCGGAGGAGATGGGAACCGTGCTGGAACGCGGTGCCCTCTCACCCAACATCCGCGAGCGACGCGATGCGTCGTCGGCACTGTTCGACGCGTCGGGGCGCATGATCGCACAGGCCGCCCACATCCCGGTGCACCTGGGCGCCATGCCCGAGTCCGTTCGCGCGGTTCAGGAGCGGAACCCCTCGCCGGGCGACGTCTATCTGCTGAACGATCCCTTCCGCGGCGGGTCGCATCTTCCCGATCTCACCATGGTGGAAGCCATCGGCTTCGAGGGACGACTGGCCGGATTCGCCGCCGTCCGGGCCCACCATGCCGATGTGGGCGGGATGAGTCCCGGGAGCATGCCCCGCGGCGCGACGGAGCTGGTGCAGGAGGGCATCATCGTGCCGCCGGTCCGGATCGCCCGCGGCGCGCGCTTCGAGGAGGAAATGCTCGCGCTCATCCTGGCGAACGTGCGCACGCCGGAGGAGCGCCTGGGTGACCTCAAGGCCCAGCGCGCGGCGTGCGCCGCGGGACGGGATGGCTGGGTTTCCCTCCTCCAGCGGGAGGGCGTCGCGCGCATGACGGCCGCCGCGGATGCGTTGCTCGACTATACCGAGCGGCGTGCACGCGCCAGGATCGCCCAATTGGGTCGCGTGACGGGACGGGCGCGTGACGCGCTCGAGGGTGACGGCGTGACCGAGCAGGACGTGATCGTCGCGGTGCGCCTCGATGCCCTCGGTGATACCCTCCGCTTCGACTTCGCGGGCACGTCGCCCATGGTGCGCGGCAACGTCAACTGCCCCCTCGCGGTGGTGCGCGCGGCATCGGTCTTCGTGCTGCGGACCCTGCTGGACGACGACGTCCCGACCAACGACGGCATCGCTCGCACCCTCGACCTGCGAGTCCCGGAAGGGAGCGCGATCAACGCCCGCTGGCCGGCGGCGGTCGCGGCCGGCAATGTGGAGATGTCGCAGCGGGTGACCGACACGCTCTTCGCCGCCCTCGCAGACGCCGGTGTGCCGGTTCCCGCGCAGGGTCAGGGGACGATGAACAACATCACCTTTGGCGGCAGCGGCTGGACGTTCTACGAAACGTTAGGTGGTGGACAAGGGGCCAGCGTGCGCGGCCCGGGGCCGGATGCCGTGCACGTGGGGATGAGCAATACCCGCAATACGCCGATCGAATCACTGGAACACGCCTGCCCGCTCCGGATCGACGAGTACGCCGTGCGGCGGGGATCGGGCGGTACCGGTGTCCACCGGGGAGGTGACGGCGTCGTCCGGCGCTACCGCGCCCTGGAACGCTGCACGGTCACGCTGGTCACCGAGCGCCGGCGGCACCACCCGGCCGGGGCGGCTGGCGGCGGCGATGGCGCATGCGGTGTCAACCTGCTCAACGGAACCCCGATCCCCGCCAAATGCCGCATGGAGCTCAATCCCGGTGACGTCATCACGGTCATGACGCCTGGGGGAGGAGGGTGGGGCGACGCACGAGCCGGTGCGTGACGTGGGCTCACGGTGAACCGGAAGGAACGTCCCTGCCCGGCGGCAACCGGCTACCCGCTCAGATCACCAGCTCCATTCCTTCCGCCGCCGCGACGACACGCACCCGCCCGCCGCGCTCCCGGACCATGTCCTGGCACAGCGCCAGCATTTCGTCCAGTGCGTCGTCCGACCGGTCCGGCTCATGGTGGAACAGGAGCAGCGTCTCGACGTCGGCGTCGATCGCGAACTCCACTGCATCCCGGTACGAAGAATGTCCCCAGCCGCGATGGTCCATGTATTCCGCGCCGGTGTACATCGCGTCGTGAATCAGGAGGTTCGCGCCGCGCGCGAACTGCACCAGCTCGTCGCGGGTGGGCGCCCCGGGTGCGCGGTCGCCGAACTGATCCAGCTCGTTGTCGGGGATGAAGACCATCGATCGGTCGGGCGCGTCCGACGGCGAGAGCCGGAAGCCTAACGCGCCTCCGGGATGGCGAACGCTCATGGCGAGCACGTCGATCCCGTGCTCCGAGAGGCGGTGGCCTTCCAGCTCCCGGAACTCGATGCGGGCCAGCAGGTCATCGAACGCGACGGGGAAGACCACGGGACTCATCTGCTGCCGCAGCACCACCTCCAGGCCGCGGAGCAGCGTGGGTGAGCCGAACAGGCGGAAGTGATTGCCGGCCTGAAACGCCGGCGTGAAGAACGGCAATCCCTGGATGTGGTCCCAGTGCGCGTGGCTGAAGAGGAGGTCCCCCGTGATCGCGCGTCCCCTGGCCCGGGCAAGCAGGGCGCGGCCCAGTTCGCGGATTCCAGTGCCGGCATCGAGGATCAGCAGCCGGTCATCGGTGCCGCGCACCTCCACGCACGTCGTATTGCCGCCATAGCGGATGGTCGTCGGTCCCGGTGAAGGGCACGACCCGCGGGTTCCCCAGAGCCTGAAGCGCATGGCGAGGCGGGCGCGACGGAGTCGAGGCGGTCGTCTGAGCGACGGACGGCGCGCTGGGGAACTACAGTCGGGTTTGAGCCAGTTGCTTCAGGGCGGGGCGGTTGGCGACCGAGATGCGCCGGCGCTCCACCCGGATGAGTCCCTGGTTCTGGAAGTCCCGCACCGTGCGCGACACGGTCTCCCGGCTGGCGCCGATCATGTGCGCAATGGTCTGGTGCGTGAGCGGCTTCTCGATGGTCTCCGACTGCCCTTCCTGGGCGAAATCGAGCAGCAGCTTGGCAATCCGCCCGGGAACGTCGAGCAGGGCGAGGCCATGGATCTTCGCGTCCGCGCGTCGCAGTCGGCGGGCCAGTTCCGTGAGCAACGACCAGGCGACGGCAGCATTGGCTTCGACCCGGCGGCGGAAATCGTCGCGCCGGAGCACGAGAAGGTTGGTGTCTTCCATCGCGATCACGTGGGCCGACCGGGGCTGATCGTCGATCAGCGACAACTCGCCGAAGTGCTCCCCCACGCCCAGCACACCGAGGATGACCTCGCGCCCGTCTTCTCCGATCAGGACCACCTTCACCCGCCCGGCGCGAACCACGAACAGAGAGTCACCCGGATCGTCCTCGAAGACTATGACGCTGCCCTTCGGATATGTCTTCTCGCGAGTCACCTCGGCGAACCGGAAGAGTTCTGCCTCGTCGAGCTTCGAGAAGAGTGGGACGGTGCGCAGAAAGTTGGCCGTTTCCATTCGCGTAAGGTCGTGCCGGAGTTTGCGTTGCGTGCGGGTTCGCAATCGCGGTGGGTATTCTGGCCCGCTACTGAGGACGCAGGCGCCGCCCCGAGGTCACACCCCGTTTCAACTGCGCCGCCCACTCAGTTAAACTGTTGCCACCTTGTGTCTTAGGCAATACCGCGGCTATACTTCGACGTTCGTCAATCTGCTCACGAGGTTTCTGTGAAGGCTGGAATTCATCCCGAGTACGCCACGGCGACGGTCAAGTGCGCCTGCGGTGCAACGTGGCAGACCCGTTCGACGGTCGCCGAGCTGCATCTCGATATCTGCTCCAACTGCCACCCATTCTACACCGGGAAGCAGAAGCTCGTGGACACTGCCGGCCGCATCGAGCGGTTCCGTCAGAAGTACGCCACCGGGAAAAAGACCTGAGTCTGCGCGCGAGACTGGGCGGGGCGGTCGAACGGGCTGCCTCCGTCGAGCGGGAATTGAGCGACCCGAGGATACTGCGCGACGCGAGGCTCATGGCGTCGCTGGGTCGCGAACACCAGCGCCTGACCGGAATCGTCGATCTCTCGAAGCGGCTTTCCCGGCTCGATGACGAGCTCGCGCAGGCGCGCGAGCTCGTCTCCGCTGATGATCGCGAGCTGGCCGTCGAGGCGCAGGCGGAAGCGACACGCCTAGAGCAGGCCATTCTGCAGGTGGAAGATCGGCTGAAGCCGCTCCTCATCCCGCAGGATCCGCTCAGCGAGCGCTCCTGCATCATGGAGATACGGGCCGGGACCGGAGGAGACGAAGCCGCGCTCTTCGCCGCCGACCTGTTACGCATGTACACGCGTTACATCGAGCGGAAAGGCTGGAAGGTCGAGATGCTGGAGCATTCCGACGGCGTCAAGGGTGGCGTGAAGGAGGCCGTCATGAAGGTCGATGGTTCCGGCGCCTTCGGTGAGATGCACTGGGAGTCCGGCGTGCATCGCGTGCAGCGCGTTCCCGAAACCGAGTCGCAGGGACGCATTCACACCTCGGCGGCCACCGTCGCGGTCCTGCCCGAGGCGGAAGAAGTGGACGTCGAGATCGACGAAAAGGACCTGCGGGTTGACGTGTACCGGGCGTCCGGACCTGGCGGGCAGGGGGTCAACACCACCGATTCCGCGGTCCGTTTGACGCACCTGCCAACCGGCATTGTGGTTACGCAGCAGGACCAGCGCTCCCAGTTGCAGAACAAGATCCGGGCGATGGGCGTGCTGCGCGCCAAGATCCTCGACGCCAGGCTCCAGGCGCAGCAGGCCGAACGCGCCCGACTCCGCCGGTCACAGGTCTCGACGGGAGACCGTTCGGCCAAGATCCGGACGTACAACTTTCCCCAGAGCCGGGTGACGGATCATCGGATCAACCTCACCCTGCATGACCTCCCGCGGATCCTGGACGGCGACCTGGCGAAACTGATTGACGCCCTCAAGGTGGCGGACATCGAGGAGCGGTTGCGGGAGGAGGAGTGAGCACACGGGCGAGCGCCCATTCAACCGGGCGGCGAACGGCGGACGTGGACACCATCGGCGATCTCGTCGCCCGGGTCACGGGGATGCTCGAGGACCACGGCGTGGCGGATGCCGCGGCTGAAGGGCGCGATCTGGTCGGCGTGGTGGCCGGGCAATCCCGCTTCTGGCCCCGGGTGCGATCGGACGCACCAGCGGATGCCGTTCTGGTCGACGCCTGCGTGAGGGCGGCACACCGCCGCGCAGCCGGGGCGCCTTTCGCTTACGCCGTCCGTCGAGCCGCCTTCCGGCACCTGACGCTGGAGATTGACCAGAGCGTGCTGATTCCGAGGCAGGAAACGGAACTTCTGGTCGACCTCGTGCTGCGGAAACGCGGTGACTGTCCTGGCGGCGTCGCCGCAGACGTCTGCACCGGGTCCGGCGCGATCGCACTCGCGCTGGCCTCCGAAGGCCGTTTCGATCGCGTGATCGGTTGCGATATTGCGACGGACGCACTGCGTCTCGCCCGCCGGAACGCGGCGCGTCTCGAGTCTGGCGCGGCACGCCGCCTGGAGTTCCGTGACGGCGACCTGCTGGCGCCGCTCCGCGCTGAACGTCTGGACGTGCTTGCGGCAAATCCGCCGTACATCGCCTTCGACGAGGCCGCGGAGCTGCCCGCTTCGGTCCGGGACTGGGAGCCGATTCACGCACTGCTGAGCGGGGGATACGGACTGGATGTGACCCGGCGGCTCGTCATGGAAGCCCCCGCACTAGTTTCCAGCGGGGGGCTGCTGGCCCTCGAGGTGGACACCCGTCGCGCGATCCTGGTGGCGGAAATGGTCTCGGCTCAGGGTTCCTGGGCAGACGTCACCGTCCATCAGGACCTCACGGGCAGAGAGCGATTCGTGCTGGCACAGCGCCGGTAGCCCTCCGCCTTCTCCTTCGACCACCAACCCGGACCATGGTGCTGGAACAGAAAGGCCGCGAACTGGGACGCCTGATCGGTCAGACCAGCGAGTATCAGGCGGTGAAGCGCGCCAACGACGCGCTCAATGGCGACACCGAGGCCGTCGCCCTGCTTGGAAGGATGGACGAGCTGCGCCTGACGGCGCAGCGCATGATCGACCGGGGCGACACGCCGTCAACCGAGATGGAGCAGGAGCTGGACGACCTGCTCTCCAGGGTGCAGGTGAACCCGGCGTATCAACGCGCGATCGTCAGCCAGGAGAATTTCGAGAAGTTGATGATGCAGGTGAACGCCTGGATCAGCGAAGGGATCAAGGCCGGGGCGGCGAGCCCGATCATCACCCTCGGGTGACGGCGTGTCGGGCGCGCTGATTGTCCTCGAGGGCGTGGAGGGCGCGGGCAAGACGACGCAGGCCGCGCGGCTGGTCAGGCGATTGGAGGCAGCGGGGATGGAGTGCGTCGCCGTTCGGGAGCCGGGCGGCACTCAGTCCGGAGACGTGATCCGCCGCCTGCTGCTCGATCCGGACAGTCGCCTGGATGCCCGGACGGAGGCGCTGCTGTTCATGGCGTCGCGCGCCCAACTGGTCGCCGACGCGATTCGTCCAGCGCTGGCCCGCGGCGCGTTCGTCATTGCCGATCGCTTCTTTCTGTCCACCTACGCTTACCAGATCGCCGGTCGCGGACTCCCGGAGGCGGCGGTCCGGGAGGCGAACGCGTTGGCCACGGGTGGGCTGGTTCCGGATCTGAACGTTCTGCTGGATCTGCCATCGGGTGACGGACTGGCGCGGGCGCGGCAGCGAAGCGGCGCGGACCGGATCGAGCGTTCCGGGGCCGACTTCCACGATCGGGTGCGCCAGGCGTTCGTCGGGTTCGCCAGCGCGTCCTGGCAGTCGTCGCACCCCGAGGCGGGCGCCATTGCATTGATTGACGCGTCGGGCAGCGAGGTCGAGGTCGCCGCCCGGGTGGCAGCCGAGCTGGCGCGCCAGTGGCCGAGAACCGCGGCGGCCCTTGCGGGGTCCAATTCCTGACCCCAATCCTGCTCTCATGAATGCCCGCGTCGTCGCAGCTGCAACCGCCCTGGTCACGTCCCTCGTGGGCGGTGGATGGGTGTTGGCTCGCGGGTTGAACAGCCGGGTCGTGGAGGAATCCGGGGCCTCGCTGTTCGACGATGTGATGACCCACGTCCGGAACTACTACGTGGATTCCATCCCCGACTCCGTGCTGTTCGAAAATGCCATGGTCGGCATGTTGCGCGAACTGGATGACCCGTACTCGCTCTACCTCGCGCCGCGCCGCCTGGACCGACTGACGGAACGCACCAGCGGCAGCTACATCGGAATCGGGGCGCAGATCCAGCGTCGCGACCGGTATCCGATGATTATCGCGCCGTTTCCGGGCTCGCCGGCCGAACGGGCCGGGCTTCGAACCGGCGACCGGGTGGTGGAGGTCGACTCGGCCAACACACGTGGCTGGACGTCCGATGAAGCGGCGCGCGCGCTGCGCGGTCCACCGGGCAGTACCGTCGCGATCACGATCGAGCGACCGGGCCAGGCGGGACGGCTCACCATTCAGGTGACGCGTAGTGGGGTGCATCGCCGCGCTGTGGCACGCCGGGCGCTGGTGAACGGCACCGTAGGCTACGTGGATGTCAACGTCTTCAACGATTCCACGGCGCGCGAGCTGCGGCAGGCGGTGGATTCACTGGTGGGGCAGGGAATGAAGTCCCTGATCATGGACCTTCGCGGCAACCCGGGAGGCGTGCTGTCCCAGGGCGTGGGCGTGGCGGACATGTTCCTGGACCGCTCGCAACTGATCGTTTCCCTGCGGGGACGCGGCGCCGCGCAGCAGGTCGTCGACTCGGCACCGCAGCCCTGGCCGGATCTTCCGGTCGTCGTTCTGGTGGACGGTGGCAGCGCCAGCGCATCGGAGATCGTGGCGGGCGCCCTCCAGGATCACGATCGCGCGCTGATCATGGGTCGACGGTCGTTCGGGAAGGGGAGTGCCCAGAGCATCTTCACGGTGGCTTCCGGCGGCGGCGTGAAGATCACCACTGCGCGCTGGTACACGCCGTCCGGCCGCTCCATCGGCCGCCCACGGATTCAGGGTGCGGCACCGGAGGCGGCGCCGCCTGCTCCGCTGTACTCCACCGATCACGGGCGGCAGGTGCAGGGTGGCGGCGGGATCGTTCCGGATACGGTGGCGGGAGATACCGCGCTGAGTCCGGGCGAGCAGGCGCTCGAGGATGCGTTAGGCAGTCGTGTCATCCGCTTCCGCGACGCCATGGTGGACGTCGCCATGGCGCTGAAGGCACGGAACGCCGTGCGCCGGTCCGACTTCGACGTCACGCGACCGATGCTGGACGAGCTCTGGTCAGCCATGCGCGACCGGGGCATCCGGTTCGATCGCGCCATCTTCGACGGCGCCACGCCACTCGTCTCGCGGCTGCTGGCGCGAGAGATCGCGCGGTACGCCTTCGGGCCCGAGGCGGAGGCGGAACGGTCCATCCGTGACGATGAGGTGATCCAGGCAGCGGCCCGGCTCGCGACTGGCGTCGAGTCGCCAGACGCGTTGTTGGCGCGAGTCCAGGGTGCCGCGCGGCGGCAGGAGCGAGGAGCGCCCTGATTGGCGCGTCCTCCTCTCGTCCTGTCTACTTCACGTCCACCACTCGCACGCCCTTCGGGACCTTGAACGTAAAGGCGTCCGGCCGGACTGCGGCGTTGGGGGTGAAGCTCGTGATCCGCACCAGCCGAACCAGCCCGTTAGGTTCCTCCGCCTCGAACTGCGCCAGGGACCCGTCCGACGGGTCGATCCATACCTTGGCCCGCACGAACGCGGCACTTCGGTCCTTCGGCGTCAGCAGGACCACCTGAACGCGGCGGTCGCCCAGTGTCGCCGACCCCCCGTCCCCGATGCTGTAACGCGTCCTGGGGTTCAGAAAAAACTCGCCGATCAGGTCGAGGGAGCCGGCCTGATCGCTGACGCACGGCGCGCGACTGACCTGACCCGGCGCCGAGGTGGGAAGGTAGACCCAGACGTTGCGTCCATCGCATACGATGATGTCGCCCGCCGGCTCGCTGAAGCGGAAGACGAAACGATTCGGGCGCGCCTGCTCGAACTCGCCCCGGGACTGCAAGGTCGATCCCAGCAGCGGATTCCGGATGGACTGTTCGAAAGTGGCCGTCGCGGTCCGGATGCCCTGGTAGGCCTTCACCGCCGCATCGATTGCGCGGTCGGCGGGGGAGGCCTGGGCGAATACCAGGATTGCCAGCAGAGAGATCATTGCAGGCCTGAATCTGACGGGTGGTGCACGAACCAGATGGTGATCCAGCCGGCAAGCCGGCACCGTGCAATCAGCACAGTCCTACCCCCTCACGACTTCCGGTTCCGCGCGGCTGGGACTTTGCGCGATGGACCGGTCGATCGCCCCGGCGATGAGCCGAAGGGCTTCCATCAGGTGAGCAAACTGGTCGGGAAACAGGCTCTGCGATCCGTCGGACAACGCCCGGTCGGGGTTGGGGTGCACTTCAACGATGATCCCGTCGGCGCCGGCGGCGACGGCTGCCCGCGCCATCGGGGTCACCTTGTCGCGGAGTCCGGTGCCGTGGCTGGGGTCGGCGATAATGGGCAAATGCGAGAGCCGTTGCACGATGGGGATGGCGTTCAGGTCGAACATGTTGCGCGCGGCACTGTCGAACGTTCTCACGCCGCGTTCACAGAGGATCACCCGCGGGTTGCCCGCGGCCAGAATATACTCCGCGCTCAACAGCAGATCGGTGATCGTGGCGGCCATGCCGCGTTTGAGCAGCACCGGCTTTCCCAGGCGGCCAACGGCGCGCAGCAGCGAGTAGTTCTGCATGCTCCGCGCGCCGATCTGGATGCAATCGGCGTGCTCGGCGACGAGTTCCGCGCCCGCCTCGTCCATCGCCTCGGTGACGATCGGCAGGCCGGTCTCCTGACGGGCCAGCGCCAGGAGTTCCAGTCCGCGCTTCCCCAGCCCCTGGAACGAGTAGGGTGAGCTGCGCGGCTTGAAGGCACCGCCGCGCAGCGCTGTCGCGCCGGCCGCGCTCACCGCGCGCGCAGCCGACACGATCTGCTGCTCCGACTCCACGGAGCAGGGCCCGGCGATCACCACGACCTCGGGGCCGCCGACGCGAACACCGTTCGCCAGTTCGACCACAGTGGTCTCGGCTTTCCACTCCCGCGACACCTGCTTGTACGGTTTGGAGACGTGCATGACCTGGGCGACGCCGCTCAGGCACACCACCTGCGAGTCGTCCACGGGACCGTCGTTGCCGATCAACCCGACGGCCGTGCGCTGTTCGCCGGGCATCGGGACGGGTTGGTAGCCCATCTCCCGGATGGTCCGGCAGACTGCTTCCACCTCCTCGGCGCTCGCGCCGTGGTGCATCACAACCAGCATCACTGCTCCTCGAGGTTGACCATCCAGCCATCTTCGCAGAGCGACACGGGGCCGCTGAACCGCTCGGCGACCTGCTCCGCGATCGGCTCCGACTCCACGGGCGGATAGAAGTGCGTCAGGGCCAGCAGCCGCGGCGCGGCGGCCGCTGCCAGCGCACCGCATTGACGTGGCGTGAGGTGAACCGGGAGCGCCAGCGAGTCGGGCAGCGAGCATTCGCACAGGAACACGTCACAACCGGCCGCCCACTCGCCCAGCGCCGCGTCGTACCCCGTGTCACCCGTGATGACGACCCGGCGTCCGCCGCCGCGAACGGAATATGCCACGCTCTCCTCGCTGTGGGGAACCTTCCGCGACTCCAGGATGACACCTTCGGCGAGCAGATATGAGGCGCCAGCGGATATCTCCACCAGCGAGAGCGGAGGCGGGGCGTCCAGCAGTCCCTCGCCGTAGGCGGCTCGCATCGCCTCGACCCGGGCGACAAGCCCCGCCGGACCGAGGATCTGCACCGGCTCCGCGCGCGGCGGTAGCAGGCCGTAACGCCAGCCGTAGATCAGCGTCGCCAGGTCTGAAGTGTGGTCGGCATGGAAGTGGGTGAGCGCAACGTGCGTGATCGATGGCCACGGCAGGCCCAGCTCCGCCATGCGGTTGACCACTCCGCTACCGCAGTCGACGAGCAGCCGCACGGTTTCCGATTCGACCAGCGCACCGCTCTGCACGCGGCGCGGGTGCGGCGCCGCGGTGCCGGTACCGACGGTGATGAGGCGCATCGGCCTGGCTCAGAGCGGTGTCGCGACCGTCTCGTTCACGGGATTCCGCTCCACCTCGCGCTCCACGGCCGGTTCGTCGTCCGACGTCGCCTCGTCGAGCTGCGGCCCTCGCATGCGCACGCTCACCACGGACGAGACGCCCGGCTCCTGCATCGTGATGCCATAGACCGCGTCGGCCGCCTCGGTCGTGGTCCGCGGGTTGTGCGTGATCACGACGAATTGCGTTTTCTTCTTGAATTCGGTCAGCATGCGCACGAACCGGCCGATGTTGGCGTCGTCGAGCGGCGCGTCTACTTCGTCAAGGAGGCAGAAGGGACTGGGCTTGGTGAGGAAGATCCCGAACAGGAGCGAGAGTGCCACGAGGGCGCGTTCCCCGCTGGAGAGGAGGTGAATGCGCTGCGTCCGCTTGCCTCTCGGGGACGCGTGTATCTCGATGTCGCAGTCGAGGGGCGCCTCCGGGTTCTCCAGTCGCAGGTCGCATTCTCCTCCCCCAAACAGGGTCATGAAGATCCGGCGGAAGTTCTCCCGGACCTGCGTGAAGGTCGCGAGGAACAGCTCCCGGGCCGTGGCGTCGATTTCCCTGATCGCCGCCTGGAGCGAATTCCGTGCGTCATTGAGGTCGGCCCGCTGCGTCGTGAGGAAATCCAGCCGCTTCACTTCCTCCTGGTGTTCCTCGATCGCCAGCGGGTTGACCGGTCCCAGCGCCTCCAACTGCTGCTGCAGAGCCGCAGCTTCGGCCCGCAGCGCGTCGTCTTCGAGTTCCAGCGGCTGGAGGCTGTCCATGAGGTCGGCCAGCGGACGGTGCCACTCGGCTTCCAGTCGTTCGCGGATCGCGGTTCGGCGTCCGGCCAGTTCCGTGAAGCGCAGTTCCGCGTGGTGCAGGGCTTCGCCCTGCTGATGCGCCGCCGTGCGTGCCGCGTCCAGCTCATGCTCCGCGCGGGCTACGAGATCGTTCGCCTCGGTCACGGCGGTTTCGGCGGAGTCCAGTCGCGTCTCACTGTCTTTCAGCATTGCCGCGCGGGTCTCCAACTCGGTGTGCCAGGCGGCCATCTGGGCGGCCAGGGCACGGTCCGCGTCGTCGATGAGCCCCAGTTCCTCCGACAGCGCGGCCAGCCGGCTGGTCGCGTGCTCGCGCTCCTCGGCCAGACGGTTCTGCCGGTCGGTGGCGACCTGCAGCCTGGCCTGCGCCTGCGCCAACGCGACCTGCCCCTGGGTCCGCGCGTCGCGGACGACATCCATGCCGGATTCCGCGGAAGCGAGGGCCTCACGTTGTTCGTTGGCGCGGGTATCGTGCATCGCGGCCTGCTCTCGCGCCTGCGCCTGTTCTTCGCTGATGACTTCCAACTCGCGCGAGAGCGTTTCCACGCGCTCGGAAACCTGCGCGGAGAGGGTCCGGGACTCGTCCATCTCGCGGCCGTAACGCGCCAGCCTCCGCTCGAGCTCCGCCAGCGTTTCCCGCGACTGCCGTTCCAGGTTCCGGGCGGCATGTGCAGCATCGGCGCCTGCGAGCACCGCCGCTTCCGCCTCCAGAACCGCGCCGCGCGACGCTTCGGTCATCGCGGCCGCTGCCTGACGAGACTGGTTGGCGCTCGCGACCTCGGCGCGGAGATTGGACAGTTCCGCCCGCCGACGGAGCGGCCCCGGACCGGCGGAGGCCCCGGGCAGCCAGACGGCGCCGCGCCGATCCACGAAGGCGCCGTCGTCGAGCGACTGCACCCGTCGCAGCAGGGCGCGCGCCCAGCCAGCCGCGGCTGGCGCGATCTCCAGTTGGCCAAGCAGGTCGTCGTCGGTCCCGTCCGGCCCGTTTGCCGCCGCCGGCGCGTCAAGCGGGAGCAGCAGGAGCGGCCCCGGATTGACTTCCGCGTGCCATTCACGGACGGCATCGGCGGCGTGGCGATCACGTACCATCACGGCGTGGATCGTCATGCCCAGGAAGCGCTCGATAGCCGCGGCGGCGCTGGCGTTCGCGGTCACGAAATCGGAGAGCGGGCCCAGGATGGCGCCATCGCCGAAGCGGTCACGCGCCTCCAGTAGACGCGCTGCCGCCGGCGCGAGACCGACGCGCTCGCGCTCCAGGCCTTCCAGCCCGTGCATCCGTCCTTCGAGCGCGGCGACGAGGTCCTCGGCGCGGCCAAGTTCCGCCCGCGCGGCGGCGTCCTGCTCGCGGGCACCGAGTGCGGTGAGTCTGGCGCCGTCCAGCGTCGCTTGCGCCTGGGCGACTCCCTCCGTAGCTCCATTCGTGGCGTCGCGAGCCAACGCGATTTCCCGGGAGAGCGCCGCCGTCGCATCGGACAGCTCGCCGCGTTCGATGTCCAGGTTGCGACCGCGGGTCTGGAGTTCGTTCAACTCGCGGAGGGCGCTGTCGCGATCCGCATCCAGACTGCGCAGTTGATCGCGCATGACCCGCGCGAGTCGTTCGGACTTCTCCGCGCCGTTCCTCGCCAGGAGGACGGCATCCCGGGCCGCGGCCTCCGCGGCCTCGCGACGCTGCGCCTCGACGCGGGCCTCTTCCACGAGCCGCTCCAGCGCCACGCGCTCCGCCGAAACTACTGTGAGATCCTCCTCGAGGCGCGAGCCTGTCTGCTGACCTTCCCGGCGCTCCACCTCGGCGCGCTCTCGACGCGCCTCGGCATTCCGATGCCGTTCCTCCGCGACGGCGATTTCGGAGCGGAGCGCCTGCACGCCGTCGCGAAGCTGCCCAACCTGTCGCGACAGTTCGTTGCGGTGGGCGTCGGCCCCCGCGCGCCGGCCGTGCGCTTCGTCGCGTGCGACCTCCGCCAGTCGGACCTGTTCCTCGAGGCCGGGGACCGACGCCCGGAGGACCGCCAGGGATTGCTCCAGTTGGGTCAGTTCCTCCCGCCACGACGCCATGTCGCGAGACGCGAGGGTGAGTTCCACCGAAAAACGACGCTCCATCAGCTCTGCGTGCCGCTCCGCGCGCTTGCGCTGGCGGGCGAGCGAACGCACCTGGCTCTGTACTTCGTTGGTGAGGTCTTCCAGTCGCGCGAGATCCTGCGCGGTTTCCTCCAGCCGTCGCTCCGTGCTGCGCCGACGGTCGCGATAGAGCCCGATACCGGCTGCTTCCTCGAACAGCTCACGGCGGTCGTCGGGCCGGTCGGAGAGCAGCGCATCGATCATCCGCTGCTCGATCACCACACCGGCGTCCGTGCCCAGTCCCGTGCCGCGCATCAGATCGTGGATGTCGCGCAGACGGCACGCGGCTCCATTCAGCAGGTACTCGCTCTCACCGGAGCGGGAGAGCCGGCGGGTCACGACGACCTCGCGGAATGGCGTCGGGAGCGTGCCATCGTCGTTCTCGAAGACGAGGGACACCTCGGAGACGTTCACCGCGCGCCTGGCCGACGACCCCTGGAAGATGACTTCTTCCATCTTGGCCCCGCGCAGGATCCGTGCGCGCTGCTCGCCCAGGACCCAGCGGACCGCGTCCGACACATTGGACTTGCCGCATCCGTTCGGTCCGACGATCGCTGTCACGCCGTCATCGAATACCATGACGGTCTCGTCCGCGAAGGACTTGAAGCCCTGCATCTCGAGCCGGGAAAGGCGCACCTAACGAAGACTCCCGACCCGTAGAGCCAGGGTCGCGTGAAGGTTGAGGCTGTCCAGCACCGGGAGGAATAGCCGCCCCTCCACCTCACTCTCGAAGGCACCGACGTACACCCGGGCCCTGCCGGCGGAGTCGTGCAGGGCATAGGCGGGCAGGCCCTGCTGTCGCCAGGCAAAGAGCCGTTCGGGCAGCTCGTCGGCGCCCACGTCCTCTTCCAGCAGCCACCCCAGCGGCGCGCGCACCACGCGCCCACCCCCCGCTTCGATCACGCCGCGATCCCGGAGCGCGGCCAGCAGAGAATCCGCCGAATCCATGCTGGTGAAGGCGCCGGCGATCAGGCGATACCAGAGAGTGAGCGACGTGCCCGGTTGGGCCGGCGCGAAGGTCGGCACGGGCAGGACATCCAGAGACTGGCGCACACGCGCCAGAGCCCCGGTCATGCTGCTCACACTGGCCAACTCCACGGCCCATTCGGCCACGCCTTCGGGCGCGGGGAGGATGATCGTTGACGTTTCCGCGGTATCACCCGGCATGACGATCGGCGCGCCACCGCGTGCCGCAGCGCCGCCGGCCGTGACCTGGGCCCCGAGCAGTCCGGACGAAAGCAGCAACCATACTCCGGCCGAAACGGCCAGCAATCCCGCAACGACAGCCATCGCCAGTCGCCAGGGAGGCCGCTTCGTGGCTTCGCGAACCACGCTGAGTTCCTCCGCGGTAATCTGGCGGGGCTCGGCGGCGCCCGTCGGGCGGCGGCGGCGAATGGTAATGCGCCCGATGATCGGTGCCTGCGTGTTCGGAAGCAGGGCGTCTCCGATCATTACGACCCCGTCCAGTTGGTCGATCGCCTTGCCGACCGAGGGAAGATCGGCGGGCGCTGCGACGACCAGCAGAGCGCCCGACTTCCGGCACTGGTCCGACCACGAGCCCCACATGTGGTCGGACAGCACGTCGTCCGCCTGGGGCGACTCCAGCCCTCCCGGGACGACGAACAGCGTGTCTGCGTTGGGGACCGGCCGCGCCACCCGGGAGAGCGAGATGCCGTACCTCGCTGCGTCGGACACACCATGTGGATCATCATCGGCGAACATCTCGTCGAGCGCGCTCCCCTGGCCCAGGAGATCGACGAGCAGCACCGGCCTGCTGAGCGACTCGGCTCGCGCAATTCTGAGCGCTTCCCGGGCCACGTCCGCACCACGATCGCCAACGATGGCGACGGCGGCGCGATCGCCAAGCGGGCTGCCGTGGGTGGGGACCACCCGCTCGGTTGGTAGGTTGATCACGGGACTCCCTCGAAAACCCAGTATGACTTGCCTGAGAGGCGCCCGGCTCGATCCGCCTCGGCCCTCGTTGCATATGGCCCCATCACCACCCGGTAGATACGCACACCGTCAGTCGTGGACACCACCACCCTGGCCCTGAGGCCCTGTTGGCGGACCTCGCGCACCACGTCCTGGGCCCGATCTTCGGACAGCAGCGCGGCCACTTGAACGCTGTAGACATCGGGCTGCTGAACGGGCGGACCGATGGTGATGCTGTCCGGAGGTGGGGGTACGGCTGAAAGCGGTGGTTGCGGCTCGGCGGGCGCGGGCGGTTCAGCGATGTCGCGTACCGCGGAGCCGAACTCCACGCTGTCGACCGGGAACACGACCGGCTGGTCGAGCCCGGGAGCGCGCGGGCGGAATCCGTTCCAGTACACGAACTGCCAGATCTCGGCGGTCCCGGTGCGGACGATGATCCGGGGTTTCGCCTGTCCCGGCATGGTGAAGTGCACGTCACGGTCCGGGATGGTCGCAACGGACCCATCAGGTGCGACGGCAGGAAGGTCGGTCCGCCATCCGGTCGGAAGGGTGGCGACGAGGGTGTTGGAGGCCACCGAGATCACCCACGTCGAATCACCGCTGTCGGGTCGAGCCAGCAGCAGCCGACCGAGCGGGTCAGCGCGGAAGTCGCGAACCGGACCCGGCACGCGGATAGCTGTCGCCTGTTCTCCGCTATACCGATCCAGCACGGCGATTTCGGGCGTGTCCTCACTGGCGACGAACACGCGATCGCCCGACGGCGTCGTTGCCAGCGCGACGATGGGTCCCTCGAAGCGGACCCGGCCGACTTCGTCGAACGTACGCGCGTTGATGGCGGCGAGTTCGCGGTCGAAGGCGAGGTACATGCGGTCGCCCAGCGGCGACATGATGGCATGGTCCGGCGTGGCGATGGCCGCCGAATCCACCAGCTTCGGGTCGGGAGGGCGGAGCCGGATCAGGCGTGACGCCGAGTCGGACGAGTACATGACCACCAGGCCGCCGTCCGGCAGCGGAAACAGGGCGGTCACGCGAGCGGGCACGCCGAACTCCCATTCACCGCTCGGTGTGGAGCGGTGGATGAGGGTGTCACGCGTCACGCCGTAGATGGACCATCCATCGGTGGAGCCGGGACGGGCCTGCCGGTTCGCCCGGCTCGGCTTCACCGTTCCGACGCGCAAGTCGACCCACCCCGAGGCGCCACTGCCATCCACGTACGCGAGCAGTCCGTTCTCCGGGTCGAATGCGAGGTTCCGGGACTGCGCACCCACCGGCTGCGTGGAAGACCAGATGATCGAATCCAGGCGCGGGTAATGGTACGCACGGACCAACCCGCCGCCGCGCGCCACGCGGAGGGCAATCGGGTCCTGGCTGAATCCTGTGAAGTTGGTGGCGACGCTCTCGCCCGCCGATCCGCGTCCGTCGGAGCAGGCAACCAGGGCAACGGCTGAGAGCAGAATGAGGTGGCCGCGCACCCGCCAAAATTATGCGACAGCGGTCGGGGATGCGAGGCGCTCTTCGCGGCCGGATGCATGAAGGGGTGCAGAGGAACGTCCTCCGCACCCCTCTTCACGCATGCTAGGCGAAACGACCAGTGATCAGAAGCTCGGCCCCAGCGTCCAGATCCAGTAGCCTTTGCGATTGGGCCGGTCCAGCGGAATCGCATAGTCCGCCCGGATCAGCGCAATGCCGAAGAGGTTCA
The DNA here is from genome assembly GCA_036393555.1 of Gemmatimonadaceae bacterium. Lineage (GTDB taxonomy): Bacteria > Gemmatimonadota > Gemmatimonadetes > Gemmatimonadales > Gemmatimonadaceae > JABWBJ01. Next base: position 17,503 of record DASWGU010000256.1, on the reverse strand, counting down.
TCCGGAATCCCCAACCGTAGCTGCGTAGCAGGTAGCGATGGATGTCCTCGTCGTAGTTGACGGGCCGCGAGAGCGACGGCGTTTGTCCCTTGTTCCAGGCGATGCCAGCGTCGAAGAAGACGAGGCCGTCGACGGGCGGGAGCGATATCGGTATCACGCCCAGGTCGAACCGCCGTACGAGCGGGAAGCGCAGCTCGATGTTGGCGAGGGCCACGCGGCTGCCCAGGAGTTCGGTGGCCGAGCAGGCGCTGGCGTCGTTGCCGCCGAACAGGCCGCCGCAGAACTGCGCGGCGTATTGCTCGCGATCGTATCCCCGCACGTAGTCTGCGCGGCCGAGATACGTGGGGAAGACCCCTTCGTCCGGGCCGACACTGATGTTGCTCATGCTGCGCCAGGCGAAGGTCAGGAAGTTGAACAGCAACGGGGTGTAGCGTCGGTAGTCGGCGGATACCGTCGTCCATCGCAGACCGCCGAGGACGGGTTGCACCTGCAGCCGATACCGCCGGCCGGCGATCGGGCCGGTATAGCCGAACAGCGAATTGTCAGAGACGTAGGCGGCATACGGCGCCACGTAGTTCAGGCCCGGCAGCTTGTAGACGCTGTCGACGAAGATCTCCGAGGTGTAGCCGGTGGAGTAGTCGACCGCCTGCGAGTACTGCGCGATGGAGCGGGCGACATTGTTGCCCGAGACCCCGAGCTCGAGGCGATTGAAGCGGTTGGACGGTCGCATTCCGATGGCGAACGCCTCGCGAACTATGTATCGGGAGACCAGGTAGGTATCCAGGTACTGCGCCGAGCCGTCACCGAACGGCTGGTAACTGTAGTCCAGCAGGAAGAAGTACGGCGTCTGCGAGATGCCGAGCGTATACTGCAGCCGGCTCCCCAGGCTCGTGTACGCGCCGAGGAGGTACGCTTCGCTGAAGCGTCCGTTGATCTGGCCGGCCAGGATCACCTGGTTGTTTCCGAGCAGGTCTGCCAGCACTACGCCAGCCCCGCCGTACAGCCCGCGGCCGTAGTTGTCCTGCGCGTATCCCACGCTGGGCCGATAGATCTGCTCCGGCTGGTAGCCGACGCGATACTCGTACTCGCGGAACGTGTTTGTGTCCGGGAGTTCGAGGTTCACGCTGTCCAGCAGTTGGGCTACGCTGATGGGACTGCCGCCGACGCGCTCTGCGGCACCGGGCGGACTCGCCGACGGACGGAGACCGGTGGTGGACCGGTACAGTGACACGCGGCGCCCGCCACCCGACGCACTGTCTCCGCGGAGGGCGGCATCGAGTGCGGCACGCGCGGCGCCGGTCGCTGATGGCGCCGGCAGCCCGGCAGAGGGAGCGCCCGAGGCAGTGGTGCCCGGTGCCGTCGTCGCTGACGCGACTATGGTCTGCTGCTGCCGGAACGGCTGACCCTTCAACCGTCTCGGATTGTTCGTCGTCCAGACGGTGTAGTCGCCATCCTCGAAGTACGTGAAGGCCAGCTTGTCGGCGCGGCTCGCCCAGGTGATCGCCGGGCTGTACTCCGTGATCCCGCTGACCGCGCCGATGACGTTGGTGAGCTGGTAGTGATCGTTGGAGTCCAGCTCGATCAGGAAGACGTTGGCGATGCCGGTGCGGTCAGAGACAAAGGCGATGGACTTGCCGTCCGGCGCCCATTGGGGATTCATGTTGTGGCCGCCCTGCCCGGGCAGCACGGTGATCTGACCCGTCTCGAAGCTGTAGGTTGCGATCTGCCAGTTTCCCAGCCGCAAGGCGTCGAGGTCGGTGTCGTCACCGCGCTCGGTGGTGAAGGCGATGGCTTTGCCGTCAGACGACCACGCCGGCTGCAGATCGCCCGCCTTGTCGTTGGTGAGCCGGCGCAGCGCCGAGCTCTCGTAATCGATCACGTAGAGGTCGGTGAGCCCCGTGGATGTCCCGCTCACCACGATCTGCTTTCCGTCAGGACTCCAACTGGGCGACGTCACCCACTCGAGCCCCACGTCGAACCGCTTGATGGTCTTCCGTCGCTCGACGTCCATGACGTACAGGATGTCGCGTCCCTCGCGCTGGGCACTGAACGCCAGGAGCTTGCCGTCGGGCGAGAAGGCGCTCTGCGAGTAGAGCAGGCGCAACTCCTCGAAATCCGGTGTCGTGGTGGTCTGCACCAGGCGCTTGAGCCGCTTGCCGGTTTCGGCGTCGCCCAGCCACAGGTCCGGAAAGACCTCGCCGCGCAGGAAGCTGCCCTGGGAGATGAACGTGATCAGCTTGCCGTCCGGCGACAGCGAGGGAGCGATGAACAGCTGGGAGAACCCACCAGTCTTGCGCTGGCTGAGGAGAGGATCGGAGAACTTGCGCGCCCGGTCGAGGTTCGCGACCTGGGGCAGGTGCTTCACCTGCATCGCGTCACGCCATTCCTCACTCAATTCCTCGAGGCTGAGGCCCAACTCGCGCTTGAATGCGCGATCGATCCCCACGTTCGGCGCCGCGTTCATGATCTCGCCGATGACGTCGTCGCCCCAGCGCTCGCCAACGTACTCCCAGAGTGCCTCGCCGTAGCGATAGGGGAAGAACAGGTCGGGCCGCTGCGTCATCTGCTCGATGGTCGGCAGCGAGCCGTTCAACGCCGCATCCCGGACCCACGACTGCGTGAGAACGTGACCGGGGCCAAGCGACAGGTACTCCGCCATGCCTTCCGCGAACCAGAGCGGTGGGTTCACCTGGGCCAGCGTCTGGAGACCACCGCCGGCCCGTCCCCGGGCGAAGATGTCGTACTGGAAGGCGTGTACGAGCTCGTGGGCCAGCACGTGTTCGAAGCTCTTGTAGTCGCCGGTGAAGGGCAGGAGGATGCGGTGGCGCAGCGCCTCCGTCACCCCGCCGACGCCTTCGCCCAGGTCACCAGTGACATTGTTCTGCGCAAAGTCGCCCCGTGACCGGTAGATGATCAGCGGCTTCTTCTCGCGGAACTCGTGCTTCAGCAGACGGGAAAGGCGGGCATAGGAGCGCTCCGCCATCCGGGCTGCGTCATTGATGCCCTCACGCTCCTCCGGATAGAAGTGAATGAGGAAATGCTGCGTTTCCAGGACCTTCCACCGGAACTTGTCGAACTGGACCTGGTTCTGCCCGAAGTACGACTGTGCGCCGAGGGGTGACGCGATGGCGACACCCAGCATCAATCCCAGCAGCTTCCCGTGCCTCATGAGCCTGCTCCTTGCTGTGCGACAGCAATCACAGCCGCGTCTCCCCACAGGCGTTCCAGCTGGTAGAAGCTGCGGAGTGTCGGATGAAAGACGTGCACGATGAAATCCACGAAGTCCACCAGGGCCCAGCGTCCCTGCGTCAGTCCTTCGACATGGTGGGGACGGAATCCCCGTTTCTTCATTTCTTCCGCGACGTGTTCCGCGATCGCGCGGACGTGCGTGTCGGATGATCCGCTGGCAATGACGAAACAGTCGGTGACGTCGCTCACCCCGTCGAGGTTCAGGATCACAACGTCATTGGCCTTCATATCGAGGCACAGACTGGCGGCCGTTTGTGCGGCCGCCAGACTTTCCCGCGTCGTGGCGGGCGTGGTCATGTTGGCAGAGAGGTCACGAATGCGACGTTGTAGCGCGCTACCGGTCAAAGGTTCCGAGGCAGGGTCGCACCGCGTTGGGCGGCGAGACGGCGTCCTGTCAAGCATAATGCGGGGCGACGGGAGACGATACGCTGGCACTGGCGCGGATGTCGACCGGGAAAGACAGGAGGTCCGTGAGTCGGAATGTCACCCCGTCACGGACCCCGCCTGCCGGACACGCCATCCGTCCCGTCTCCCCGACGCGATCTACTGCTTGATCACCCAGACCTTGATCTCGGGCTTCACCTCGGCGTGGAGCCGGATGGGGACGCGATACACACCCAGCGCCTTGATCGGCTCGTGCAGGTCGATCTGCCGCTTCTCGATGTGATGCCCAAGGGCCTCGAGCTGCTGGACGATGTCGGACGCGGTAACCGAGCCGAACAGCTTGCCTTCCTCCCCCACCCGGGCGGAGAAGGTCAGGGAGACCTGCTCGATGACGGCTGCCTGGCCCTGCGCGGAGTCGCGGCGTGCCGCTTCGGCCGCCTCCAGCCGCTGCTGCTGCGCCGCGATCTGCTTCTTGTTCCCCTCGGTGGCGACGACGGCGATGCCGCGGGGAAGGAGGTAGTTGCGGGCGTACCCGTTGGAGACGCTGACAACGTCCCCCGGATTCCCGAGCTTCTCGACCGACTGCTGAAGGATCACTTCCATCGTTCTGCTCCGAAAACGTTAGGTGAGCTGAGCTAGCCGGCCTGATCGTGAGTGCTGGAAGCTCGACCTGCTTCCTGGTATTGGAGCTGGTGCTGAGCCAAACCCCAGCGCCAGCCCGTGTCACCCAGTTCGAGCACCCAGTACTGAGCACTGAGCGATCTGGCCTGAGTGGTGAGCGGATGCGTCACTCTCTTTCCCCTCCCCATCCATCACGCGCTCCGAGTTTCAGGATGGACACTAGGTAGGCTGTCTGGCACGGCCCCGCCAGTCGATCCAGGTGTCGCCAAGCCCGAGGCTCAGCGCCAGGAAGGTGGTCGCTGGCGGGAACACGAGATCGAGATAATCCAGCACCACGATGTCGATCATCAGGAGCGCCACGATCACGAGCGGCAGGCGCCGCGCCCCGATGAACCACGCCAGCACGCCCATGCCGCGGAGGAGATAGAGCGCGCCGAAAAAGAGCAGCAGGTTGTAGCCCAGACCGCGAAGATCGGCGAGGGACGGCGTGACGGTGAGCACCAGGCCGGCCAGCAACCCCCACACCAGCTGATCGCCAAAGCGGAACTCGCGCAGCCCGCTGAGCGGAGGTCCGATGCGACTGCGGCTGATTCGGTGGAACACCCCCCATGCCAGGGCCAGCGCGGCCAGTGACTCCAGAGCCAGCAGGGCGGGGAACAGCGCCACCGTCTTGTCGGGGAGCGCGCTCCACCAGGCGAGCATCTGCTCGAGCAGTTCGGCAGCGCGAGGGTTGTCCGCCACCGACTGCTCCAGCAGGACGGTCGAGGGCGCCGCACGCCGGTCGAGTTCATCGCCCACCGTCCGCTGGACCCGCATGGGCGAGACGTCGGAGACCACGATGACGGCGCTGGCGAAGACGAAGGTCGCCGCCACCGTCGTGAGCGCGCGCGAGAGGAACAGTTGCCGTCCCCCGATCACGCACAGGATGCCGAAGATGGCCACCAGGAGGATTGCCCAGCCGCGCGCCAGGAACTCGAACTGCGTCGCGTCCCCCAGGGGCCGCAGGAGCATCCAGGCCGAGAGGGAGAGCCACGTGAGCGCCAGCCAGGCGCGGCCTCCCTGCACCCAGGCGACAAGGGCGCAAACGGCGATCGCGGGCCCGACGAGCAGGATCGTCTGCTCGATGGGGAAGAGCACCCGCAGTCCGGCCACCGCGGGAACGAGCAGGAACGCCGCGAGGCCCAGGAGAACGCGCAGCCAACCGCGTTCCCGCGGTTGCGAGAGGCTGGCCACCGGGGTGCCGGATTCCGTGGGAATGGGACCCTCCGCGTTCAGGCCTGATGCCCGCGGATGTAGGGAATGATCGCCAGATACCTGGCCCGCTTGATGGCCGTGGAGAGCTGGCGCTGATGCCGGGCGCAGACCCCGCTCAGTCGGCTCGGGAGGATCTTTCCATGGTCCGTGATGAAGCGTCCCAGGGTGCGGTCATCCTTGTAATCGACGTAATGCACGCGTCCTTCGCAGAACGGGCAGCTCTTGGTGGGGCGTCTCATGAGTTCAGTCCTCGTCGTCGTCGTCGTCCTGGCGCCGGGCGGCCGCCATTTCTTCCTCGGTCATCGGCGGCGCGCCAACCTCGTGCTCGTAGAGAGTGATGAGGTAGCGGACGACGCCGTCGTCGAGCTTCATGGCCCGCTCGTACTCGGGCAGCACGTCGGGCGTCGCCTGAAAGCGAGCTACGATGTAGTAGCCCGTGTCCCGCGTGCCGATCTTGTAGGCGAGCTGCCGGCGTCCCCAATGATCGACGGAGATTTCTTCCGGGCTCCGAAGCAGCGCGTGAAATCGCGCGACCTTCTCGTTTATGGCGGCGTCTTCGAGCGTGGAGTCGAAGATATACACCGCCTCGTAGCGACGAGGCATTCCTGGCAATCCTCCCTGTGGTCGTTGGCCGCCCCGCGCTGGTTGCCTGAGCGCGAGGAGGGGGGTCAGTCGTACGGTTGTGGGAGCAGGAAACGTAATGGGTCCGGATGGGGAAGGGGCAAGGGGTAAGGGTCAAGGGTCAAGGGTCAAGGGGAGACGGGTATTCGGCATCCGGCCACCTCCAGGTACCTTGTGAGCCTGGCTGGCATAGCTCACGAGATACACTCCTACGCTTCCACTCCGTGTCCAGCGTCCGTCCCCGTTCCGCATGTGCGGTCGTTTCGGCCTGACCCGGCCTGACAAGCTCGATCTCCGGCGCTTCGGCGTGAGCGTCGATGCGCCGCACCTTGCGCCGCGCTTCAACATCCCGCCCGGAGACCAGGTGCTCGTGGTCCGGGAGCGCAAGGGAGAACGCGTGGCCGACCTGGTTAAATGGGGACTCGTCCCGTCGTGGGCGAAGGACCCTTCGATCGGCCACCGGATGGCAAACGCGAGAAGCGACACCGCCCTGTCGAAGCCCTCCTTCCGGATTGCGATGCAGAAGCGCCGCTGTCTCATTCCAGCCGACGTCTTCTACGAATGGCAGGAGATAATCGGACAGCGGAGGAAGCAGCCCTGGGCTGTGACGCTCCCTGACGGCGCGATCTTCGCGCTGGGCGGTCTGTGGGAGTACTGGAAGCCGCCCGAAGGTGGCGATGCGCTCGTCAGTTGCACCGTGCTGACGACGGAACCGAACAACCTGCTGGAGCCGATCCATGACCGGATGCCGGTCATTGTCCAGCCTGAGCGCTACCGCCGGTGGCTCGATCCCATGACGCCGCTGCCCGCAGTCCAGGACATGACGCGGTCGTATCCGTCGGAATTGCTGCGAGCGTGGCGAATCACCACACTCGTCAATGACCCCGAGGTGGATGACGAATCGGTGCTGATGCCGGTGGAACCGGGAGGAGACGCCGGATGAGCGATCGTCCCTGGGCAGGACGAGATCACTCCGTCTCCCGGCCGCGGTCGGGTTCCGGTTCGTCCGTCCCCCGTCCTCCTTCCCCCGTCCGGTTGAACGCATTCATCGCCACCTCGACTCCCCGCCCGATCCATGTCTCGCACAAACCGGTCAGCTCGGGCATCAACGACTCAATGTCATTCCGCTCCCGCGTTCCCATCCGCCTGAGCACATAATCGGCGAGATCTGCGTGACGCTGGCGGTCGGCAGGCGGGCCGACACCGATCCGGAGCCGGGCGTAATCCCGGCCACCGACGGCGCTTTCGATCGACTTCAGGCCATTGTGGCCGCCGGCGCTGCCTCGGCCCCGCAGACGAAAGCGCCCGATGGGGAGGGCCGCGTCGTCCACGATGATCAGGAGATCGGTAGCGGCGGACCAGTTCTCGCGCCGCAGGTACGGCCGGAGCACCGCGCCGCTGAGGTTCATGAAGGTCTGGGGCTTCATGAGGCGCACGCGTTGCGATGCGATCCGGCCGTCGGCCACCAGAGCCTGCTGATCCTTTCGCCAGGCGCCAAAACGCCAAATGCCGGCCAGGTGGTCCACCACCCACCAGCCGACGTTGTGGCGTGTGTCCGAGTAGTCCCGGCCGGGATTCCCGAGGCCGACAATGAGCTTCACCGGTTCCTCGGTGGCAGCGCGCTCCGGGGACCGTCCAAGCAGGCGCTGGATCCAGGACGGGAAGATCAGGCGCCTTCGCCCTCGCCCTCCTCGTCCGCCTTCGTCTTCCGGATCAACTCCGGTTCGACGGGCGCCTCCACGGCTTCGGCTGCAGCCGGTGCTTCGACTTCGGCCTTGGGTGCCGCTACGATGGCAACCGTTGCTCCCGGATCCTCCAGCACTTCGACTCCCTCGGGAATCACCAGCTCGCTCACGTGCAGCGAGTGGCCGATGGTTACCTCGGTAACGTCGACGTCGATGTGCCCTGGCATGTTGAGCGGGTCGACGCGGCACTCGATGTCCTGGATGATCTGACTGAGGATACCCCCGGAGACGCGCACACCGGCCGGGATACCCTGCAGCACGAGCGGGATGCGCACGATCACCTTTTCGCCGGCGACCAGCTCCTGGAAATCCACGTGCAGGACGTTCCGTTTCACGGGGTGTCGCTGGATTTCGCGGATGAGCGTGTGGGACGTCCTGCCGTCGACGTCCAGCTCGATCACCGTGTTTTCCGCGGCGACGCGCTCGAGCAGGCGGCCGAGTTCGCGCGCATCGACCGAGAGAGACATCGGCTCGCGCGCATGGCCGTAAATGACCGCGGGGAGCTGGCCGTCGCGTCGCAGGGAACGTGCGGCGCCCTTGCCGGCCGCGGAGCGCGCGGTGGCGCGTAACTGTGCGTTAGCCATAGAACCGGAACCAGACGGGGGACGGGGTGACGGGGAGGCGTGTGGGCACCTCCCGACTCTGTTTCACATCACAACTCGACCATCACATCAGTCGAACAGACTCGATACGGATTGCTCACTGTGCGTGAAGCGGATCGCTTTGGCGAGCAGCTCGCCGACTGACAGCACTCGCAGCCGGTCGAACCGCTTCGACTCCGGCACCACGACAGTGTCGGTGACTACCACCTCCGTGATGGGTGCCTCCTTCAACCGCTGGACCGCGGGTCCCGACAACAGGGCATGCGAGGCGCAAATGTAGATGTCCCGCGCTCCCAGTCGCTTGAGGGCCCGTGCCGTCTCGCTGACGGTGCCTGCCGTGTCGATCATGTCGTCGGGAATGAGACAATCCCGGCCCTCGACTTCACCGACCACGTTGAGCACTTCGGCGACGTTGGCCGCCGGCCGCCGCTTGTCGATGAGGGCGAGGGAAGCATCCAGCTTCTTTGCAAACCCGCGCGCCATCTTCGCCGAGCCGACGTCGGGGGCCACCACGACGAGGTCCGTGTACTTCTTCCGCTTGAAATGCGAAATCAGCACCGGGGCCGCGTAGAGGTGATCGACGGGAACGTCGAAAAACCCCTGCAGCTGATGCTGATGAAAATCCAGGCCCAGAACCCGGTCCGCGCCGGCCTTCTGGATCAGGTTGGCCACCAGCTTGGCCCCGATCGACACCCGCGGCTGATCCTTCCGGTCCTGCCGCGAGTACCCGTAGTACGGCATGACGCAGGTCACCCGCGCCGCCGACGCCCGTTTGGCGGCATCGATCAGGAGCAGAAGCTCCATGATGTTCTCCGCCGGCGGGTTGGTCGGTTGGACGATGAAGACGTCCGCGCCGCGAACGTTCTCGTCGATCCGCACGAAGATCTCGCCGTCTGCAAACCGGGTGAGCGTCATCTTGCACAGCTCGACCCCGAGGTTTCTGGCGATCTCCTCGGCGAGTCCCCTGTTGGCGTTTCCGGAGATCAGCTTGAATCCCCGCATGACGCCTGGCAGAAGGTCCATTACCGTAGCCCTGAAACGTAGACGTGATGCGAGGTTAGGTCAACATGCGCACGAGTTGCCCCCGGTGGATTCGAACCACCATTCTCGGATCCAAAGTCCGATGTCCTGCCGTTGGACGAGGGGGCAGGGATCAAGTGGGAGAGGGTCGCTAACCTAATGGGTCAGGACGACCGGCTCAACAAACGTCGCCGAACGCGTCTCAATCAGGTCGATTGTGGTCCCGTCCTGCTGCCAGGGGCCGATGAGCGGCTTTGCCCGGCGCCCGGCCGCCTTGGCGACGCGGAAGACGGTCGACCCCGAGCCGGTCATCTGGACGATCTCGGCGTCGCCGAATACCCGGGCGACCTGGCCGCCGCGACTGGCGGCCAGCAGATCCCCAACGGCAGCCACCTGGCGGGAAATCGGCTCCTCGAAGTCATTCCCCGCCAGGCACGCCACCCCTTCCCAGGACGACAGCGCCTCCAGCGGGACAGTGGCCGGGCCATTCCGCGGTGGATGCTCGTCCAGCCATCGATACGCGTCGGCGGTCGACACGCCGACCGCGGGCACATGGAGCAGGACATCGCGCGCCGGCAGGTGCGGTAACGTGACCATGCGGTCACCGCGGCCCCAGGCCAGCGCCAGGGGCGACACGTCCTGCGTGAGGAAAGGGACGTCCGCGCCTAACGATCCGGCGATCGCCAGCAGGGCGTCGGGGGCCAGGGGCTCGGGATTCAGCGCGTTCAGGGCGCGGAGCACCGCGCCGGCGTCCGCGCTGCCTCCACCCAGGCCGCCACCGACAGGGATCCGCTTCTCGACTTCGATCTCGAATCCCGCCGGCCACTCCGCGGCGTCCGAGTAGCCCACCGCAGCCTTCCACGCGAGGTTCTGCTCGGGCGGCCCCAGCTCAGGGGCTTCCACGCGCTCTGCGACTGCAGCGGCGTATGCCGCCGCGGCTCTCCACGCCGGGTTTCGCCGGGGTGACCCCTGTGCGCCCGCGGGGACCCACTCCCCCGTGCACCGCAGTGAACGACCTGCTGCGGTTGGGCGCACCATCACGTGGTCGGCGAGCGCCAGCCGGCAGAACAGTGTCTCGATCTGGTGATACCCGGTGACTTCCCGGGCAATGACGCGGAGGAAGAGGTTGATCTTGGCCTGGGCTTCGACGCGCGCGGCGACCGCCCTCACGTGGACGATCCCTCGCCCCCGGCGTCCCGCCCGGACGAGTCTGCCTCACGCTGCCGGGCCCCGAGGTCCTTCAGATGGAGACCCAGTCGCCCCGCGTACCAGAATCCAATGACCGTAATGGGAATGAACGACAGCACATGGTACCCCAGCGCATAGCTGACCGCGAGCGTGTCGTCCACGCCGTAGACACTCAGCGAGACCTTCGCCGCTGCCTCGAAAACGCCGAAGAAGCCGGGTGCCGACGGCAAGGCTACCGCTGCGGCGAGGAGGCTCTGCATGAAGAGCGCAGCGGTGAAGGGCGCGTCGAGGCCCACCGCGAGAAAGGCGATCCAGAACGATGCGCCGTTCAGGAGCCACTGGGCCAGCGCCCATGCGAATACGATCGCGGACCGCCGCGGATCTCGCAGGACGCCCAGACCGGTGCCGAACGACAGCACGATGCCGCGACCCCGTTCCATGAGACCCGGTGCTACGCGGCCAAGCACCGCTTCCCACACACGCACCATCCGGTCCGGATATATGGCGATCACAGTGAGTGCGACGACCGCGGCCAGTGCGATTCCGGCACCCGACAGGAGGAGGCGGTCCACCGGGACGCCGAGAATCTCCGCGCCGGACGGGAAGCCGGGCAGCGATACGACCACCAGCAGCAGCAGCAGGACGATGACCGAATCGAACACGCGATCCACGATCAGCGAAGCCAGCGCCGCGGTGAAGGAGACCCGGCGCGTGGTCCGGGCCAGCACGAACGCGCGCACCGGTTCACCGGCCCGCGCCACGGCGACGTTATTGACCATCATCCCGATGGCCGTCGCACGCCACAGCGGACCGAACGCGATGGTGCCCGCGGCGGGCTCCAGGATGTATCGCCAGCGTACGGCCCGCATGGGGAACGCCAGTGTGGCGATGGCCGCCGCCAGTACGAAAAGGCCGACATTTGATGTCTGCAGTACGCCCCAGACGCTGGCGAGGGATTCGCCACGGAGCGTCCACCAGAGCAGCACGACGCTGATGGCTACACCGAACGCGCCGCGCCAGCCGATCCTCATCCGCTAACCGGACCGCGCCAGATCCAGGAGATCATACAGCTCGTCAAGGGCATCCTGATCCAGGGAGCCGCTGGCACGCATCGCGTCTCGAACGTCCCGGGCCCGTTGCAGTGCTGCCTCGCCGGTATACAGCAGGGATTCGACCGGTACGACGGTGTCGTCATCCAAACTGGCCGGCTCCACGAGCGGCTCGTCTTCCAGCGAGGCCAGCCTCGACAGGCTGTCTCCGAGCAGATGGCGGAGGGCTTCCCCCGAGCGTGCGCCGGGCCGCGACGCGGCCCCGGCTTCGGCAACCGCGCCGGCCGGCCGCGGCGTCGGCGACGTGGCGGGCTGGGGTGCGGCCGGTGTTTCGTGGCGCGCACGTTCACGGATGGCAAGCCGTCGTTCCATTTCGTCGGTCGATATGCCTGGCGTGGTGAGCACTTTCGCGACCGCCTCGATGGTATCCAGGACCGGATCCGGGTAGTCATCCAGCGCGGCCGCCTCCGACACGACGGAGGCCACCTGCTGGGCGCCGTAGCTGCGCGCGAAATCATCCATGCGTGCCAGGTGCGACTTGAGTTCTCGGCGCACGCGCTCGCGCGAGAACGGGTCCATTGCTACCCTGGCTTCCGCAACCAGCCGACGGAGGTGCTCGGCGCGAGCGACCACGTCGTCCCGGAACCGCGCGTCGGCACTGCGCGAAGGGGCCGCGCCGCGCTGAACGAGGTGCGGGCCGGCATCCGTAAAGAAGAGCTCCTCGATCCTGACCACCGGCGCCGACGCCTGGTCGGATCCCTGTTCGGCGGCCACCGCCGCGCGCGCGAACCGGTCGAGTTCCGGTGAGGCCCGTTCGAATCGTCCCCGGGCGCGGAGGTCGGAAGACGCGCGACGGAACACCCCCGCGGCGGCGGCCAGCAGCTCGGAGTCCGCTTCCCGCACGAGGGCGTCCGGAGCCAGCTCCCGCAGTGCCCTTTCGACGGCGTCGGCGACTTCGCCGAGCGGAGGGTGGTCCCCAACGCCCGCGATTCCCCGCAGGCTCCGCACGCGGCTCACGACGTCGTCCAGGAGGTCGCGCTGGGTCGGGTCGTTGAGGAACGCCTCGAGATCGGTAGCGATGGCTGACGCCTGGAGCGCGATGAAGATCGGTGTCGAGCCGGCGCTGGCCGGCGCGGCCGGCGGCGTTGCGGCCCCGACCGGCAGATAGCCCTTGATGAGTGCGAGCCGCCGGGTTGCGCGCCGATCGTCCTCTCCAGTCCAGCGGCTCGACGCCGAGACGAAGGCACGGAGGTCCGAGACCGACGAGACCAGTTCCTCGCGCAGTTCCGGTATCCAGCGGATCTCTTCATCGCGCACTCCGTTGGCGACCCGCTCCATGGCCAGGGCGATCTCGGCGATGCGGGGGACGCGCGCCATCGTTGCGGAACCGCGCAGGGCGCGCGAGGCGGCCACGAACGCCCCGGCATCGAACCGATCTCCGGCCGCCACGAGGATCTCGATGGCATCGAGGTACTCGCGGGCTTCAGCGTGGAAGAAACGGAGCAGTTCGGGCGACGTCATGAGCGTGGGCGGTGAGATCGAGGGCGGAAGTTATTCTCCGTCCATCGGGCCGGGCTAGCGTCGCCGCCTCCTGTGTCTCGGGCTGGCGGCCATGGGTTGGTCGGGCGCACAGCGCACGGCGCCGGCTGGACCGTGCCGTCGATCAACCCTCCCGCCCGCGCAGGATGGCGGCGCGCATCTCGCGCACGGCCTCGCCCAGACCGACGAACACCGATCGGGAAACGATGGCGTGACCGATGTTGAGTTCCTCGATTTCAGGGATACCAGCCACGGGACCCACGTTTCGAACCGTCAGACCATGTCCCGCGTGCACGGCGAGTCCCAGCCGGGTTCCGACGGAGGCCGCACTGCGCAATCCGGCCAGCACGGTCGGATCGCCAGGGTGGTGTGCATATCGACCGGTGTGTAATTCGACGGCGTGTGCGCCAGCGCCGGCTGAGGCTTCCACGGCCTCCGGATCCGGATCGATGAACAGGCTGCAGCGGATGCCCGCGTCGCGCAGCCTGGTGACGGAGCGTGCGAGCCGCTCCGGATCGTGGCGCACGTCGAGCCCTCCTTCGGTGGTGACCTCCTCGCGGCGCTCCGGCACCAGCGTGACCTGATGCGGGCGCAGCCGCATGGCCAGGTCCATCATCTCGCCGGTGAGCGCCATTTCCAGGTTCAGCACGGTCCGCACCGAGGTCGCCAGTCGCTCGATGTCCGTGTCCTGGATGTGCCGGCGGTCTTCCCGCAGATGGGCCGTAATTCCATCGGCGCCGGCTGCCTCGCAGACCACCGCGGCGGCCACCGGGTCGGGCTCGTCGGTGCGGCGTGCCTGACGAAGCGTCGCGACGTGGTCGACGTTGACGTAGAGGCGCATGCAGTGAGGGAGAGGGCAGTGGAAGGTGAAAGCCGGGGGCGAGTGACGATATCCCGGGGCTGGTCGTCGCGGGGACGGGAACGGGTGCGGTGCTCCGGTTGATCCGGCACGCAGCCGCCATTACGTTCGCTTCAAACTGGCATGGAGTCGTCCGTGAGGAAGTGGTTGCTGCTCGTGATCCTGGTGTCAGCCTGTAGCCGGGGGCCATCCCCCGGTTCTTCGCTGACCGGGGCGGCCACGGCACGCGACGCCGCCACGCAATTTCTGTCCGCCGTCAAGGCGCAGGATCTGCAGGCCATGGGCGTGGTATGGGGCACCGAGCGGGGACCCGCACGAGATGTTCTTGACCGGGTTGAACTCGACAAGCGCCTGGTTCTGCTGCAGCAGTGCTACGATCACGATCGGTTCCAGATTCTGGAGGAGTCGGTGGGCTCCGATGGGGGAAGCGTCGTCCGGATTCTCCTCACGCGCGGCGATGTCACGAAAGTGCCGGCGTTCAAGATGGTGCGCGGCCCGTCCAATCGGTGGTTCGTGCTGGACACCGACTTTCCGACCGTCCAGGGCGAGTTCTGCGCACGATAGGCGCGCCTCGGATGTGTCTCCGCGGCGCCGGGTCAGGCCGATTCAGTCAGCTCGATGAGAATGCCACCCGTGGATGCCGGGTGCAGGAACGCGATCCGTTTTCCCTCGGCGCCTTGGCGGGGGAGCTCGTCGATCAGGCGCACGCCGGCCTCCCGACATCGCTGCAAGGTGGCATCGAGGTCGTCCACGGCGAAACAAATGTGATGGATTCCCGGTCCGCGGTCCTGCAGGAACCGGCCGATGGGCGAGTCGGGACCATCCGCTTCGAGCAATTCAACCAGGGATTCGCCGGCTGCGAAGCCGCTGATTCTTGCCCCGTCGCTGTCGGCGAGCTCCACCTCGGACATTCCCAGGACATTGCGATAGAATGCATGTAGTTCAGCGACGGACCGGACTGCCAGTCCCACATGGGCGATCCGGGTTCCAGGGCGCTGTGATTCCGGCATCAGGTCGCGCTCCGAGAGGCGGTGCGCGCGGAAACTAGTCTGAGCAGACCGGTGGGCGAAGGCCCGCTGTCCTGGAGGCAATGGAACGATGTCAACGACGACCGCGGTAACGGACGAGACCTTCGAGGGTGAAATCGAGAAGCACGAAGGTCTTGCCGTGGTGGACTTCTGGGCTGCCTGGTGCGGACCGTGTCGCATCATCGCGCCGATTCTCGATCAACTGGCCACGGAATACAACGGCAAGGCCAAGGTGGCAAAGCTGGATGTGGACGCCAACATCCGGACGGCATCGCGCTTCAACGTGCGCTCGATTCCGATGGTGATCTTCTTCAAGGACGGCAAGGTGGTGGACCAGGTGATCGGTGCGGTTCCCCGTCCCGTCCTCGAGGAGAAGTTCAAGAAGCACGCCGCCTGACCGGGAGGGTCGGGCATGGGCCGGCCGGCGCCAGGGCCCGAGGAAGGCGGAACCCTCTACATCGTTTCCACGCCCATCGGAAACCTGGCGGACATCACCCTCAGGGCCATCGAAACTCTGCAGCGTGCCGACGTTGTCCTGGCCGAAGACACGCGGGCCAGCCGGGTGCTGCTCGATCACTATGCGGTCCGGACGAAGTGCGTATCCGCCCACGAGCACAACGAGGCCCGTATCATTCCTGCGGTCCTGGAGCGGCTCGCCCGCGGTGAACGGGTTGCGTTGATCACCGATGCCGGTACGCCGCTCATCTCGGATCCAGGGCGTCGTATTGTGGAGGCCGTTCGGGCCGCTGGCCATCGTGTGACGCCGGTTCCCGGTCCGTCAGCGCTGACGGCGGCACTGGCCGCGGCCGGCCTCGATACCAGTCGCTTCACGTTCCTGGGCTTCCTGCCTCGATCCGGCCGGGATCGCGCCGAGGCGCTGGCCCTGGTCAGCGGGCTACCGCACACCGGCGTACTGTACGAGGCCCCGGGACGCGTCGCCGCAACGCTGCGGGCGCTGCGGGATTCAGGCGGTGGCGAACGCCGCTGCGTGGTGGCCCGGGAGATCAGCAAGAAATTCGAGGAGTTCCGGGACGGAACGGTGGGTGAACTGGCCGCGTACTACGCAGACCATCCTCCTCGCGGCGAAATCGTGATCCTCGTCGCGGGAATGGATCCGAAGCCGATGACCGAGGGTGAGATGGATGGACGCGTGAAGGAACTTCGAGCGGCCGGACTGTCAGCGAAGGACATTGCTGCACGCCTGTCCGCCGAGCTGGGCGTTCCGAGAAACCTGGCTTACCGGAAGGCGCTCGACGCATGAGGCAGTTTCCCCCTGCGTTCGCGATGGTCGCGCTCGGTCTGGCTGCAGTCGGTCCTGCGCCCGATCCCACGCTGTCGATCGCCCGGCTGCAGTACGATGGCGGCGGCGACTGGTATGCCAATCCGTCCAGCCTTCCCAACCTCCTCAAGGCGATCGGCCAGCGCACGACGCTGAAGGTGGAACCGACGGAGGCTCGCATCACGCTCCTGGATGACCGGTTGTGGGACCATCCGTTCCTTCACGCCACCGGTCATGGCGAAATGAAACTGACCGATGCCGAAGTGACGCGCCTGCGGGACTACCTGTTGCGGGGTGGCTTTCTGCACGTCGATGACAACTACGGACTGAACGAGTCGTTCCGCCGCGAGATCGCGCGAGTGTTTCCCGACCGGCCTCTGGTGGATGTGCCGCTGACGCACCCGATCTATCATATCGTGTATGACTTTCCTGCCGGGTTGCCCAAGATCCACGAGCACGATGGCCAACCGGCCCGGGGATTCGGCGTGTTCATCGGCAATCGCCTGGCAGTGTTCTACAGCCATGAAAGCGACCTCGGGAACGGTTGGGAAGACGTGGGCACGTACGACGATCCACCGGCGCTGCACGAGGCGGCGCTCCGCATGGGGGTCAACTTGTTCGTCTACGCGGTAACCAGCAGGCCGGGATCATGAGCCTCATCGAGTTGCTCGAGCGGGAACGCCGCGCGCTGGCGCGTCTTCTGGGCGTCTCGGGCGCGACGTTGCTGATCGGTGCGGGGGCGCTTCTGCTGGCGGCCGGTGCGCTGCTGCTGGGGGGTGCACGCTGGCTGGCGTTGCCGCGTGTGTCTCCGTTCCTGCTGTGGCTCCTCGTCGTCGGGCTGATCGCCGCCGGGATCCGTGTCGCGATGGCGTTTCGCGCCCGCATGGTCACGCTGCCGGGCGTGGCGACCGAAATCGAGCGGGAGCGGTTGCTGCGGCGCGGCTCGCTCCGGGGCACGGTCGAAGTGGCGGACAGCGGGCCGTTAGGCAGGTTGGGTGCGGCGACCATGGCGCGGCGGCTCGCCGCCCTGGGGGGTGGTTCGCTCGCTCCCGTCCTGCGGCGCCG
>DASWGU010000255.1:0-13389 GCA_036393555.1 Gemmatimonadaceae bacterium | reverse complement strand
CGGCTCGCGACGATGGAGAGTCTGACAAATCCCGTCGCGCCGGCTACGTTGCGTCGCGTCTACCCGCCACCGGCACACCGTGCGCGTTTTCGTCGTCACGAACGACTTCCCGCCCCGCATCGGCGGCATCAACTACTACGTCGATCAGCTCATGCGGCGTCTGCCGCCGGGGAGCGTGACCATCTTCACCTCCCGCTACTCCGGCTGGGAGGCGTTCGACCGATCGTATCCACAGGAAGTCATCCGGCTTGACACGGAGATGATGATGCCCACGCCCGCGGTGCGGCGGCGGCTGCACGAAGAGCTTCGGGCCCGACGACCCGACATCGTGGTCTTCGGCGCCACGTGGCCGCTCGGACACATGGGGCCCGGCATCCGTCGCAAGGTCGGCATTCCATACTTCGGGTTCACGCACGGACTGGAGCTGACCGGGACCATGGTGCCGGGGCTGCTCCGGCATATCGGACGGGACGCGGCCATGCTCACCGCGGTGTCCGAATGGGCTCGCGGGACGCTGGCCGGCGCATTCGGATGGACGGGACGCATGGAGCTGCTGCCGTCGGGGATCGACACGGACCTGTTCCATCCCGGCGTGTCGGATACGGTCGTGCGCCGGCGTCATGCGTTAGGCGACTCGCCCGTGATCTGCTGTGTCTCGCGCCTGGTCGCACGGAAGGGACAGGACCTGCTGATCCGCGCGCTGCCGGCGGTGGCCCGTGCGGTGCCGGACGCGCGGCTGCTGATCGTGGGTATCGGGCCCTACGAGGCGACTCTGCGCCGGCTGGCGCGGGATCGCGGCGTGTCCAACCGTGTCGTCTTCGCCGGGGCGGCGCCGTACGCCGAGTTGCCGGCCTACTTCCGCGCGGGCGACGTGTTCGCAATGCCCTGCCGCCTGCGCTGGTTCGGGTTCGACGTGGAGGCCCTGGGCGCCGTGTTCCTGCAGGGCGCAGCGGTGGGCCGGCCGGTCATCGCGGGAGACTCGGGCGGGGCGCCGGAGGCCGTGCGGCACGGCGAGACCGGGCTGGTGGTGGACCCGACCCGGCCGGAACCACTGGCCGAGGCCATCGTCTCGCTGCTGCTGGACCGACCTCGCGCCGAGGCCATGGGGCGCGCCGGGGCGGAGTGGGTGCATCGCGAGTGGACGTGGGAGCAGATGGCGGCGCGACTGGAGGCGCTCGTCGAGCGTGCCGTGAATGGCGGCCAGCCAGCCGCGGTTCTCTGACCCTCTGACCTGTGACTCTGACCTCCGACGTCAGACTCCGGTCTCGAGCACCTCGCGGTAGACGGCGAGAATGCGGTCGGTGACCGTCCCCCAGTCGAACTCCTTCGCCCGGAGTGCGCCGCGCCCACCTAACGCCTCAGACAGCGCCGGATCGTCGAGCACGCGACGGATGCCGTGCGCCAGGGCATCGGCATCGCCGGGCGGCACCAGGATGGCCTCGAAGCCATCGCGTGCAACGTCGCGATACCCGGGGATGTCGCTGGCCACGATGGGAAGGCCCGCGGCCATCGCCTCGGCCAGCACGATTCCGAAACTCTCTCCGCCCGTCGCCGGTCCCAGGTAGATGTCCGCTGCCTTCAGGTACCCGGGCAGTCGGTCATCGTCCACGCGCCCCAGCATCCTGACCCGCGGCCGCACATCGTCCCGGAGGTCGTCAATCGCGTCGCGTTCGCTGCCCTCGCCGATCACGAGCAGACGAAGATCCGGATAGTCGGCCGCCAGCCGGGCAAAGGCTTGCAGCGCCACGGGGAAGCCCTTTCGTGATTCCAGGCGACCTACGAACAGCAGGTGGCGGCCGGGTCCGACGGGTGCAGGTGCCGCCGACGCGAACCGCCGGACGTCGACACCGTTCGGCACAATGACGAGGTCCGCCGCTCCCATCCGTGAGGTCACGCTGTGACTGGCCGCGTCAGACACGGCGAGGCGTCGCGCGAGCCGGTCCCAGACGGGCCGAACGGCGGGAACCGCGAGCTGGAACCACAGGCTGTTCACGCGTTCTCGCCCAACGTTGGAGTGGAATGTGGCCACGACGGGTGCATTCGCCCGGAGCACGGCAAGCATCGACACGCTCGGTGCCACGGGTTCGTGGACGTGAATGAGGTCCGGCGCGATGTCCCGGAGGGCACGCCCCACCTCCCTGGCCACCTGGGGTCCGAAACTGATGCGGGCCACCGAGCCGTTACCCCGAACGGGAACCGCGCGACCAACGATCCAGACATCTTCGCGCCGCCCCGGTCGCCTGCCGGGCGCCAGGATATGGACTTCGTGGCCCCGCTCGCGAAGGTGCGCCGAGAGCTCTCGCACGTGCACCTGGACGCCTCCGGGCACATCCCAACTGTAGGGAGAGACCTGGACGATCCGGAGCGACCGCTGCCCTCCCGTCATGGCCTTCCCGTCCGCTGCTTCGACGGGCCAATCTGCGTTGCTGCCGATCCGAGCGACCCGATCGTCACCAGCAGGCCCGCCAGGAAAAGCATCAGCGCATACGGCGAATCCGACACGATCTCAAGAAACGCCACACCAAAACCCACCACCTGCGAAAACGCGATGAATGCCGCGCCCAGCACAAGGTCGCGCGTGGAAAAGACGAGAGCCCGGGAGTCTGTCGGCGCCAATTCGTGCAGGAGCGTGTCCATCGAGACGAGAACGGGTGCAAGCACGGCACCGCCGACGAAGGCGATGGGAAGGAAGATGGCATACGAGAATGTCAGGCTTCCGCCCATCATGAACAGTCCCATGACGAGGCACCCGACGATCATGATCCAGCTCTTGTTCCAGCGCGAGCCCACGAGACCGATGAACAGGGAGCCCACGATCATGCCCGCGGCCAGCAGGCCGCCCAGAAACCCGACACCGCGCGTTCCCACGTCCAGCACGGTGACCGCTGCCGCGGTCAGGATCACGAAGATCGCCCCCGACAGAGAACCGAGCACGATCACCATGAGAAACACGAATCGCAGACCGTGGTGCGTCCGGATCAGCGCGAACGTCGTCCGCATGTCTCCGGTGAGGTGCTGCACCTCGCGACGCACAACGTCCGCGGACTCGGCCAGGGGATGAGGGCTGGCGTGCCGGCGCTCGTGGCGCCTGCTCAGCAGCATGATGATCGACAGCGACACGACGGACACCGCGTAGGACACCGAGTCCAGGTAGAACCCGGCCTCGTAGCCTTCCCAGCCGATGCGCTGCCAGGCCGGCCAGTCGACCATCAGTCCGCCGCCGACCAGGCCCGCCACCGTGGCAACGCGACCGATGCTCGCGAGCGCGGCGTTGGCCGGCATGAGCTGATGGTGTTCCACCAGGTCGGGGATGAGCGCCATTTTTGCCGCGTTGAAGAAGACGCCGAACAACCCGACAAAGAACGCCACGACGTAAGCCGGCCAGATGTAGCCGAACGTGTGGTAGACCAG
The DNA here is from genome assembly GCA_036393555.1 of Gemmatimonadaceae bacterium. GTDB lineage: Bacteria > Gemmatimonadota > Gemmatimonadetes > Gemmatimonadales > Gemmatimonadaceae > JABWBJ01. The sequence goes on along the minus strand of DASWGU010000255.1, from coordinate 9,978 downwards.
CGGCACGAGCGCTACGATCATCGCCCGCATCAGGTCACAGGCGATCATGGTCGCCCGCTTGTTCATGCGATCGACCAGCGCGCCGACGATAGGCGCGAAGATCGTCGGCAGGAGAAAGACGAGTCCCATCTTCCCGACTTCCACGCCCGCGGTACGTGTCTGCGCGGCCGTGGCAACGAGCGCCACCAGCGCCATGTTGTGCAGACGATCGCCGAGCTGTGACACCGTCTGGCCGACGACCAGCAGCGAGAACTGCGGCCGGCTCAGGACGGCCGCAAGCCCGTTCCGTGACGCTCCGTCCTTCGGGTCAGTTGGCGTCACGGACCACCCATCGCGGCTGGAAAACGAACCACTGGTCGGGGTGCGATTCAACGAACGAGGCGATGCGTTCGGCAATCGCTCTTGTGATCCGGTCGCGCTCGATCTCATCGCTGCTCTGCGGCAGGATGGGCGGATCGAACTCCAGGAGGTACCTCGTACTGCCGGACCGCTTGATCGACGCGAAGCCGACGACAATCGGCGCGCCCGTCGCCATGGAGAAAGCGGCCGGTCCCGTCGGCACCCGGCGCACGCCGCCAGCGAACTGGACCTCGATGGCACTGCGCGCCTCGCCGATTGCCCGGTCCGCCGCGAGGATGAGTGTCTCCCTGTTGCCCAGAATGCGATAGGCCTCTCGCACGCCGTCCTTCATGTTCACCAGGTGCAGGCCCGTTGCCGCGCGGTACTCGGCGAGGGCTTCGAGGACGGCGGGAGCCAGGTTCTCCGTCATGCCGTGAACGCGATGGCCCTCGGCGGCGACGCACGCGGCGGCGAGTTCGTAGGGACCGATGTGTCCCGACACGATGATCGTACCACGGCCCATGCTCTCGGCACGATCCAGGTTTTCCATTCCCCGGACCTCGAACAGGGCGCGGAGTTTCGCTGGAGAGATGCTGGGGAGACGAAACTGGTCGACCGCGCACGACGCAATGTTCGTGAATGTGCGGCGGGCCAGCCGCCGACGCTGGGCCGGCGAGCGGTCCCGTGCCGTGTATCTCAGGCTGTCGAGCAGGGCATGCCGCCGTCGCGCCATGACCGCCCAGGCAACCGTCCCCAGTGCGAACGCCGCAGCTCGCGCCAGGGGCACGGGCGTGATGCGCATGATCCGGATCGCAGTTCGAACGACGAACGCCGAGGTGACCACGAGCTAGCAGGGAATGAAACAGACGCGGCCATACTCGAGCGCGTCGGGCTGCCGCCCGCCGCCACGAGTTTTGCCGCGGTCCCGCTGCTGCACCAGGCGATCACCCACCGCTGCTCCGGGAGGACAGTCGCGGACAAACTTACTCCACGGCCGCCTCAGCGGGACGGGAGTCGCCGGACCTACGGATTCCCGGTGGGAAGAGTTCCTGAACCTGAGGCAGAGGGACGGCAGATGATGGTCCCCGACTCCTGAGTCCCTGCCTCGGGGCCCGTGGCTGTCATGCACCGCACGTCCGACACCAGGCGGTGCGTGGCAACCGCGGTGTAGCCGCCGATCAGGTCTTCCGAGGTGATGTCGATCCGAACCTCGGAGGAACCGCGGAAGTCGAGTGAGGCAGTATCGGTCGAGTACAACTGTCGTTCAGCCCAGTGAGCCTCTTCGGCTATCCGGAGATGGCCCAGGTCGGCCTTCATGGTGGCGACGTATGCGCGCTCCTTGTACAAGCGGTACCGCGGTACCGCGATCGCGGTGAGCGACCCGAAGAAGACCAACGCAACGAAGAGTTCGACCAGGGTGAAGCCGCGGCGGGATTTCATTGGATCCTTAGAAAGACTTGAGAATCGAGCCGATCCTGAGGGCCTGTGGGAGCTGGAGAAGCATGCCCGGTGCCAGCGATCTGGACGCCGTCAAATAGTTGGTGCAGAACGAGATGCGCTCCGTCACAGCGGGGGCCGTTTTCGCACACCATTGTGGCGACGCAACACCCCCAGGAGCGGCGGAACGCAGGGGCGCCTTTTGAGGAGCATCAACCGCACTCGGATCGGGAGCAGCCCGCCGCGAAGCGGACAGGTCGGCCGAAGCCGCCACCGAGGCGGTGGTTGGTGCGGCCGAAATCGGTGGTCATACGCTGTCGGGATGATCTGCTCGGCAAGCGGGAAGGTGCCGGGACGGGGCGATTCGTTGCGCATTTGAAACCGGACGGGGGGTTCCCCGTTGTATGCAAGTGCCTACTTTCAGGAACTTCTGACCCTTCCCCCGCCTTCGTCCCGCATGCAGGTCAACCGACAGAAGCTCCTGGACGCCGCGCTGCGGGTATTTGCCGAATCCGGTTTCCGCGGGGCAACGACGAAACGGATTGCGGAGGCCGCTGGCGTCAACGAGGTCACGCTGTTCCGGCACTTCAAGTCCAAGACGGCGCTGATCAATGAGGCGGCGCAGCTGTACGCGCGACGGCGAACCGAAGCCGCCCTGCCGGAGGATCCGGAAGACCCGCTGGAGGAGCTGACGGCCTGGTGTACGTCGCAACTGACGTTTCTGCGGAACACCCGATCGCTGATCCGGAAGTGCATGGCCGAGCTGGAGGAACATCCGCAGATGGCTGCCTGCATGCGCCACGGACCCGACCTGGCGCAACTGCAGCTTGGTACGTACGTGTCGCGGCTGGTGGTGCAGCGGAACCTGTCGCTCGGTCCGGATGAGGTCCGGGTGGCGTGCACCATGCTGCATGGCGCGCTGTTTTCGGACGCCATGGGACGCGACATGATGCCCGACCGCTTTCCGCGGCCTCTGCGTCGCGCCGGCGCGCAGTATGCGCGGTCCTTTCTGCGGCTGCTTGGGCCGGACCTCTTCGCGGACCACGGGAACGGCCGGCAGCCCGCGGCCAACGGCGCGCCGCGCCGCCGCGGTTCCCGCTCCCGCGGCACCTAACGAGAATCCCATGAAACGCCCTGTCTCTCTCCTTGCCGTCCTCCTGGCCCTGTCCCCCGTCGCGGGGCTGGCGCAGCAGGGTCGTCCCATCTCTCTCGAGGATGCCCTCCGTCTCGCGGAAACGCAGAGCGAGGCGGTCCGTATCGCCCAGGCCGGCGTGCTCCGCGCGCGGGGGCAGCAGATGCAGGCTCGCAGCCAGCAGCTGCCCCAGGTGGCGGCCACCCTGACCTACACGCGAACGCTGGCCTCGCAGTTCGAGGCGCTGGCGGACGCCGCGCCGCCGGAGCCGCCTGTCGGGACGCCACCGCCTCCGCCTGACGATGGTACCACATACTACGCGCCCTGCACGCGATATCTGGCCGGCTCCGGCGCCACCGAGGTCGAGCGGCTGGCGGGACTGGAAACGGCGGCGAGATGCAGCGCCGGCACCGGTGGTTTCCCGATCGACTTCAGCAAGGTCGGGTTCGGATCGGAGAACCAGTACCAACTCGGTCTGCAGGGCTCGCTCAACCTGTTCACCGGCGGTCGGGCGCAGGCACAGAACCGCGCCGCGAGCGCCGCCCGAAGCAGCGCCGACATCGAGCTCATATCGCAGCGCGCGAAGCTCGCCCTGGACATCACGGAGACGTATTTCGACGCCGTCCTGGCTGACCGCCTGGTTGCGATTGCCGAATCGTCCCTGGCGCAAACGGAGAGCGTGCTGGGACAGACTCGGCTGGCGCGCCAGGTCGGCAACCAGTCGGAGTTCGACCTGTTGCGGGCCCAGGTAACCCGGGACAACCAGATGCCTGCCGTGCTGCAACGCCGCACCGATCGCGACCTGGCGTACGTGCGGTTGAAGCAGATGCTGAACCTGCCCTTTCAGGAGCGCGTCGCACTGACGACGGACCTGGGCGACGAGCGCGACCTGCAGGCCGCTACACAGACGGCCGGGATCACCGCGGCCGGGACAGCGCAGAGCGACACGTCCGCGACCGAACGCGCGCCGGTGCGACAACTGGGCGAGGCGCTGCGTGCCCAGCAGGAGCAACTGCGGATCAGTCGCTCCGAGTGGATCCCGACGGTTTCGCTGTCGACGCAGTATGGACGGGTGGCCTTCCCCAGCTCCGGGCTGCCGGACCTGAGCTCGTTTCTGACCAACTGGACGGTGAGTCTGAGCGCGAGCGTGCCACTTTTCACCGGCGGCCGCATCAAGGGCTCGACAATGGTGGCGGAGGCGGCCGTGCGGGAAGCGGAAGCGAGGTATGAACAGACCAGAGAACTCGCGTCGCTCGACGCGCAGCAGGCACTGGCACTGTTGTCGCAGGCGCAGTCGGCTCTGTCCGCGAGCGATGGAACGTCGGAACAGGCTGCCCGAGCGTACAGCATCGCCGAGGTGCGCTATCGCGAGGGGCTTTCGACGCAGGTCGAGCTGAACGAGGCTCGGCTGCTGCAGCAGCAAGCCGGCGCCAATCGCGCGCTGGCGGTGCGGAATCTCCAGGTAGCCCGGATGCGCGTCGCGTTGCTCAGGGATCTGCCGCTTGGGGCGGGCACCATCTCCATTCCGGTCTCAGGAAGCGGGACAGGCGGTCCAGCGGTCGCGCCCCAGCAGGTCGCGCCTCAGGGTGGAGGCGCAGGACAATCCGGGCAGGCCCGGACGGCGCTGTCGACCGGTGTGGGGGTGCCGTGAGGAGGATTGGAGAGCAGGGAACGACAGGACGAAGGTGGATAAGTGATGGTGAACGCACACAAACACGTTTCATACTGACATGAATTCCATGAAAGTCACAATGCAATTACCGATTCGAATGACCGCCCTGGCAGCGGTCCTGTCGGTTTCCGCCTGCACGGCCAAAGAAGCGGACAGCGCGGCGGCCAACCGGGAAGCGAGCGCGGTGTCGATCGGCGCCGAGAACATCACCGTGGTGACGACCGGGGAGCTGGCGAGCGGGCCGGCGATTTCGGGAGCACTCGCTCCGGATCGTGAAGCGACGCTGCGGGCACAGGTTCCCGGAGCGGTAATGAAGGTGAATGTCGATCAGGGCAGCCGGGTCGCGAGCGGCCAGGTTCTCGCCCAGATCGACGACCGGACGTTGCGTGACGCGTTCCTCTCGGCCCGATCGGGCTTCACTACCGCGGAGAACGCGGCTGAACGGTCGAAACGCGATCTGGAACGCTCAGAGCGACTGGCGCAGGCAGGCGCGATTGCCGAACGGGACCTGGAGCAGGCCCGACTGGCGAACACGGGGGCGCAGTCTCAGTTGGCGGATGCGCAGGCCCGCCTGACATTGGCGCAGAAGCAACTCGACGACGCCCAGGTACGGGCACCGTTCGGCGGTGTGGTCGGCATGCGTTCGGTGTCCGAAGGCGATGTGGTGCAGCCGGGGACCGCGCTGTTCTCCGTTGTCGATCCCGGGAGCATGCGGCTCGAGGCGTCGGTGCCGGCTGCCGCCCTGTCGCAGGTGAAGGTCGGATCGGCGGTCTCGTTCACCGTGAACGGTTATCCGGGGCGCCGCTTCCATGGGAAGGTCTCGCGGGTGAGCCCCTCGGTCGAGCAGGGAACGGGCCAGGTGCGCATTGTCGTGACGGTTCCGAACACGGGCGCACTGGTGGCGGGCCTGTTTGCCGATGGGCGGGTTGCCTCGGAGCAGCGCACCGGCCTCACGGCTCCCTATTCGGCGGTGGACCTCAGGGGGCTGAGGCCGACCGTGATGCGCCTGAAAGGTGGCGTGGCGGAGCGCGTGGAAGTGGAGATCGGGGTCAGGGACGACGAAGTGGAGCGCTACGAGCTTCTGAGCGGCGTCGGCGAGGGCGACACGCTCCTCGTCGGGGCGGCGCAGGGAATAACACCGGGCACGCACGTGAAGGTGAGCGTCCCGTCTGATCAGCCGCCGTCAAAGTGAGGATCGGCCCATGATGATTTCCGATTTTGCCATCAAGCGGCCCATCGTCACCGTCACGGTGATGCTGGCGCTGGTCGTGTTCGGCGTCTTCTCGCTGACGCAACTCGACACGGACGAGTTCCCCGACGTGGTGGCACCGGTCGTGACGGCGACGGTGATCTATCCCGGCGTCTCTCCCGACGTCGTCGAACGGGAGGTGACGGATCCCATCGAGGAAGCGATCTCCGGCATCTCCGGCGTACGCACGGTGCGATCGCAGTCGATGGACGGGTACTCCTGGATCATGACCGAGTTCAGCTTCAGCAAGGACCTGCAGGAGGCGACGCAGGAGGTTCGCGACAAGATCGGCGAGATCCGCGGGGACCTGCCGCTGGAAATCGAGGAGCCCATTCTGGGCAAGTTTTCGGAGACCGACCAACCGATCCTCTCCATCGCGATCGCGTCCAACGTGCTGAGCGGACCGGAGCTGACGCGGCTCGTCGATCCGGTCATCACGCGGGAGATCCGCGCGATTGCGGGCGTGGCCGATGTCCGCCTGACCGGTGCCGTTCAGCGGGAACTGACCGTGGAGCTTCGGCCCGAAGCGCTGCAGCAGGCGGGGATCGGCATTGGCCAGGTGGTCCTGGCCCTGCAGCAGCAGAACCTCGCCGCGCCCGTCGGGCGCATCAGCGGATCACTGGATGAAAAGACAATACGGCTGCGCGGCCGGCTCGACGGACCCGAGGATTTCCTCCAGCTGGTGGTCGCGGAACGCAATGGGCGCATCATCCGGCTGGGCCAGGTCGCCACGGTCCGGGACGGCCTCGAGGAGCAACGGACCGCAGCGATCTACAACGGTCGTGATGCCGTCGGCATCGACGTGCGCAAGTCGAAGGGTTACAGCACGACGGACGTGGCGGAGCGGGTCACCGATCGCCTCAACGAGATAGCACGGACGCTGCCAACCGGTGTGCGGGTGGACGTAGTGAAGAACTCGGGTGAGCGGGTCGAGCAGTCGGTACGAAATGTGGAGGAAGCGCTGCTGGAGGGCGCGCTCCTCACGGTGCTGGTGGTGTTCCTGTTCCTGAACTCCTGGCGCTCGACCGTCATCACGGGACTGGCGCTGCCCGTGTCGGTCCTGGCCTCGTTCATCGCAGTGCTGGTGTTCGGCTTCACGCTCAACACCATGTCGCTGATGGGCCTCTCACTGGCGATCGGCATCCTGATCGACGATGCCATCGTGGTGCGCGAGAACATCGTCAGGCACATCGAGATGGGGAAAGACCATTTCACTGCGTCACGAGAAGGGACCAACGAGATCGGGCTCGCGGTCACCGCGACGACCTTCTCCATTGTCTGCGTCTTCATACCGATCGCCTTCATCAGCGGCATGGCCGGGCAGTGGTTCAAGCCGTTCGCCCTGACCATCGCGTGCTCGGTGCTGGTATCGCTCTTCGTCTCCTTCTCGCTGGACCCGATGCTCTCGGCCTACTGGGCCGACCCCGAACTCGAAGAGGGCGCACACCGGAATCCCATCTCCCGCGCGCTGGACCGCTTCAACAAGTGGTTCAACCGCCAGGCAGGAAACTACCGGAAGGTGATCGCGTGGGCGCTGGATCACCGCTGGAGCGTCGTCGCGCTGTCCTCGCTGTCCTTCGTGGGCGCCATCACGCTGCAGGCGATGTTCGGCGGCGGCGGCTTCATGCCGGAATCGGATCAGTCCGAAGCACTGATCGTCGTGGAAACGCCGCCCGGATCGAACCTGGAGTACACCCGGCTGAAGGCGGAGGAGGCGGCCCGGATTGCGCGCGGATACAGGGAAACCGAGGCGACGTACACAACCATCGGTGGAGCGTCGGGCGCGGTGGATCGGGCCGACGTTTATGTCAAAATGCTGAAGAAGGCCGAGCGGAGCCTGAGCCAGGCTGACTTCGCCTCGTCGCTGCGCCGGGACATGACCCACGTAGGTGGTGCGACCTTCACGGTCTTCAACAACGTCTGGTCCGGTAACCTCAAGCAGATCCAGCTGGAGGTACGGGGCGAGGACTCCCGTCAGCTGGCGCAGATTGCCGATCAGGTGGCCAACGCCGTGCGTCAGGTCCCGGGCGCGGTGGATGTGGGTCTGTCCACCAAAGGGCAGAAACCCGAGCTGGACGTTCAACTCAACCGCGGCGTGGCCGGCTCACTCGGCGTGACCGTCGCGCAGGTTGCCCAGGCGTTGCGGCCGGCCTTCGCGGGGATCGACGCGGGCGACTGGGTGGATCCGCAGGGCGAGACGCGGGACGTCACCGTGCGGCTGTCACCCGAAGCGCGTAGTCGCACGGCCGACCTCGAGCAGCTTCCGATCACGCTCGCTGGCGTCAACGGCCCGGTCACGCTGCCGTTAGGCCAGATCGCGACCGTGCGCACCAGCATTGGTCCGGCCCAGATCGACCACCTGGATCGGTCCAAGGTGGTGACCGTGCAGGCGAACACGCAGGATCGATCGCTGTCGGAAGTGCTGGCCGACGTCAAGGTGGGTCTGGCGCCGATCGAGGCCACGCTGCCCGAGGGATACCGGATCACGCAGGGTGGCGAGGCCAAGGACCAGGCCGAGGTGTTCGGTCAGGTCTTCGCGGCACTGGGCACCGCCGTCCTGTTGATGTACCTGATCCTGGTCATGCAGTTCGGATCGTTCGTCGACCCGCTGGCCATCCTGATGTCGCTGCCGCTATCGCTGATCGGCGTGGTGCTGATGTTGCTTGCGACAGGCGACACGCTGAACATCATGAGCCTGATCGGCGTGATTCTGTTGATGGGCATCGTGGCCAAGAACGCCATCCTGCTGATCGACTTCGCCAAGTGGTCGCGGGAACGCGACGGCCTCTCGCTGCGTGACGCCCTCATCGAGGGTGGCGCCATTCGGTTGCGCCCAATCCTGATGACCACGTTCGCGCTGATTGCCGGCATGATGCCCGTGGCGATCGGCGCGGGTGAAGGCGCTGATTTCCGTGCCCCGCTGGGCCGCGCGGTCATCGGCGGCGTGATCACGTCCACGCTGCTCACGCTCATCGCCATCCCCACGTTCTACGAGATCTTCGACGGGTGGCGGAGCTGGTTCAGCCGGAAGTTGGGTTTCCGTGTGAGCCAGCAGACCGCCGAGCACCGGATTCCGGTGGGCGTGGTTCCGGAGGCAGGAGACTGAGGGAGGGTCATGGGTCATGGGTCAAGGGTCAAGCGATCGTATGCCTTACCCTTGACCCTTGACCTTATTCGGCGAATCGAACGAGAATTTGCTTGATGTCTTCGGGAATCGGCGTGGGCCGCATTGATTCCCCGTCGCGCTCGACACTCACCACGGTGAGCGACCCGCTGGCGCGATGCGCACGATCGGATGCCCGGTAGAACTCGAACCGCATCGTGATCGCCGTGGTCCCGATGCGTCCGAACCAGGCCTGAATGAGGACTTCTTCCTCGAGCGCCGCGGCCGAGTGGAACTCGAGATGGAGCGCCTTGCGCGGGATCCAGACGCCGCGCGCGAAGCGCATCTCGTTCACCGGAAGGCCGCAGGCACGAAACATCTCACTTTCCGCCACTCCAATGAGCCGGACATAGGCGCCGTAGAACACGATCCCCATGGGATCGCTGTCGGCCCAGCGAATGCGGTCGCGGACCTCGAACGCGTTGGGCGGCGGGGCGCCGGCGAATTCCGGATGACGGGCTGTCAACTAAACGGGTCTCCCTGGCAGGAGGGCGTGGCGGCTCATGGTCAGATGGTTACCGGGCTCACAGGCGGGACTCCTCGTCCGGCACGACGGCTGTCGCCTCGATCTCAACCACCGCGCCTGGCTCCATGAGTCCCGACACTTCGACCGCTGACATGGGCGGGAAGTGCCGCCCCATAACCTCCCGATAGGCATCGCCGAGCGGCCCGGACGCGTCGAGATACTGCTGCCGGTCGAGAACGAACCACGTCAACCGGACCACGTGCTCGGCTCCGGCACCATCCTCTGCCAGGACCGTGAGGATGTTGCGGAGCGCCTGACGTGCCTGCGGCACCAGGTCCGGCGACACCAGCGCGCCGTGCTCGTCCCACCCGATCTGGCCCGCGAGAAACACGTGCCGGCCGCGCGCGGAGACACCGTTGGCGTACCCTCGCGGTCGTTGCCAGTCGGGTGGTTGGAGGATGCGGTGGGGCAAGGGTGAGGAGTGAGGAGTGAGGAGTGAGGAGTGAGGAGTGAGGACGTC
>DASWGU010000254.1:0-5857 GCA_036393555.1 Gemmatimonadaceae bacterium | reverse complement strand
CGGGCGCTGGACGCTCGATGTCCTCATCGGTCGCTACGGTTCCCTCAGGTCATTCTCGAGCGGGGATACCTTCCAGACGGAGCAGGACGCAACCGCGGCCTGCTGGACGATGGCCTGCCGCATCATCGATCGCAGCCCGCGCGACTGTCGCGTGGCTGACCTGTGGGGCGAGTGATCACCTCAAATCTCGAGATGCCTCGTGGCCAGGAAACCCAATTACGGATTCGAGAAGCGCCGGAAGGAACTGGAGCGGAAGCAGAAGCAGGAGGCGAAGGTTCGTCGCCGGGAAGAGGAAGCGAAAGAGCGCGCCGAGGAACAGGCCAAGCCCGACTCGCCACCGGCGGAAACGGCTGAGTAGTCCTGGGGGGCGAGCTATCGCGACCGGCCCGACCCGCGTGAGCCGCCCCGCCGGCCCCGTCCATCCCCCCGCTTCGGCCTGACGTCCCGGGCCGCGCGGTCCTCGCGATACGGGGAGTCGGCGGTCGACCGAGGCGACGGCCCGGTAGACCGAGGCGTGGGATGCGACCGCCTGGCTGCCGGCGCCTCGTCCGGATGCGTCGCTGGCGTCCCCCCGGGCCGCCCAGCGGCCGCGTCCCGGCGCGCCTGCTTTGCCTTTGAGCGCTGCCGCGCTTCGGCCCGTTCGGCGCGCATCGTCGCCAGGCGCTCACCGATCGGGATCTCGAATCGGCCCGGCGGCTTCGCCGTGTAGTCGAAGTCGGGGACCGTCACGCGCAGCAGCGGCTTGTCAATGGCGCGCTCGATGGCCCGCAGCTCGTCGGACTCGTCAGGCGCGGCGAACGTGAACGCCTCGCCGGTGAGTTCGGCCCGGGCGGTGCGTCCCACGCGGTGGATATAGTCCTCGGGGCTCACGGGAACGTCAAAGTTGACGACGTGACCCAGCGCTTCCACGTCGATGCCCCGTGCCACGATGTCCGTTGCGACCAGGACGCGGTACCGTCCCGACTTGAAGCCATCGAGGGCGTCGGTCCGCTGCGCCTGGGAGCGGTTCCCGTGGATACGGGCTGCCGAGATACCGCGTCCATCGAGGAACTCCCAGAGCCGGTTGCCGCGATGCTTGGTGCGGGTGAAGACCAGCGCCTCCTTCATCACGTTGCGCTCCAGGATATGGAGCAGCAGGCTCGATTTCAGGTCCTGCGGAACGGGATACACTGCCTGGGTGATCCCCACGGCCGGCTGCGAGGAGCGCTCCAGGTTCAGCGTCACCGGGCTCTGGAGCATGTCGTGTGAGAGCGTCACGATGGGCCCGGGCATGGTCGCGCTGAAGAAGAGCGTCTGTCGTTTCTTCGGCACGTGCTGCAGGACCCGACGGATGTCAGGGAGGAAGCCCATGTCGAGCATCCGGTCGGCCTCGTCCAGAACCAGGTGCTGCACGTGCTGCAGCCTGGCGTATTGGTGCCTGAGGTGGTCGAGGAGTCGGCCCGGCGTGGCGATGATCACGTCCACGCCGCTCCGGAACGCGTGTTCCTGCGGCTGCATTCCCACGCCGCCGAAAATAGCTGCGCCGGTGATGGGCGTGTGCACTGAGAGGTCGTTGAGCTCCTGAAGCACCTGCGCGGCGAGTTCGCGCGTGGGCGTGATGACGAGCGCGCGCGTCGTGCCGCGTGACTGTCCAATGAGCCGGTTGAGGATCGGCAGCAGGAACGCCGCCGTCTTGCCGCTCCCGGTCATGGCGCAGGCGAGGACGTCGCGACCCTCCAGGGCAGGCGGGATGGCGTCCACCTGGATTGGGGTCGGTTTGACGAAGCCAAGCTCCTTGATGCCGCGAAGGAGGTCGGGGTGGAGCGGGAGGGAACCGAATGGCACGCGAGGTGGGCTGCGGTGGGCGCTACGGAGCGCGAAAGGTACCACCGCGCCGCCGGCGAAAGCGGACGAGAAGGGAAGGCGTTCGTCTGGTGGTGGTCCGCGGCGTGCGGTCCGGCGTCCCGATCAACCACCCGCTGCGGTCAGGTCGCTCCAGGCCCGCGGCACCGGCATCCCTCCGTCCGCCAGCTCGCGGACCGCCCACGCCGACACGCGCTGGCGCGTCTCCTCCGGCACGTCGAGATGCCGTTCCGTACTTCCGCTCACGAAGAGGCGCGCCCGCGGCTGGAGCACGTGCGGTGGGTGCATCTCGAACGCCTCCTGATGCTCCTGCATGTACGCGAATCCGCACTTGAGCGTCACGTTCGCCAGCTCCGCAATGGACAGGGGCGCGACGCCAAGGAACGCTGCCACCTCCCTGACGACTCCAGGCAGGTCCTTCTTCATGTCCTCGAAGAACAGGAACAGGACGTTCTGCTCCACCCGCGACCGATGCCACCAGCCGCGAACGTGGTCAGCCCAGGTTCCCCACCACATGAGCTCCGGCGAACGGAACCACTCCTCGAAGGCCGGCAAGGGCGGCTCCATGCCGCCCACGTTCGTCACGACGAAGTCGACGCAGCTGGCGAAGCACGACGCGGGATGCCGGGCAATGTAGACGTACTTCGCGGCGCGATCGAACGGACAGAGCGAGACCGGCAGGTGCGTCTTGATGATCCGTGACGGACGTTCCCCGCCGAGGAGGGGGGCGTCGTCCACCGTTACGCTCTTTCGTCCCTCGAGCCAGGGCGCCACCGAGTACAGCGCCGTTCCGGATTCCACCAGCGAACCGCCGCCGCGATGGAGTACTTCGTACACCACGTGCTGCATCCACGTCGTGCCGCATTTCATCTGCGTCACGACAAAGATGTCTTCCACGCGCGGCTGGTACGCCTCCGCACTGGCGAAGCTCTCCACGCTGCAGCTTCCTGCCGGCGCTGACACACCCTTGTACTGGATCCGTGCCTTCCGGAAGTCGAGTGTGGCCAGGCGGCCGTTCAGCCAGAGGATGGGTGACAACAGAGTGGCGTGCCACCGCAGGGCGCGCTTGAATCGCTCCCGGCCGGCGACGGGAAGGCCGTAGTACTTCAGGCCCACCGTCTGCTCGTCCTCCCAGCGGAGCACGAGCGCAAGGTAGACGCCCAGGGCCACGTAGACGGCAACAACCGCGCCGAGGATTATCAGCAGGGTGTTCAACGATTCAAGGGTTGGCAGTTGAGAGTGCGGGGCCCGCACAGAGTGACGAGCGGGAGCATGCGGGGCAAGTGACAGGGGCGAGGTCAGGGGTCATGGGTCGGAGGTCAGAGGTCAGAGGGGGTGGGGAGGAGCCTCAGCGACCTCCGACCTGAAACCTGAAACCTGCAGTCCCTCTGCCCTCGGCCCTCTCAAAGCGTACATTGGACCGATCCTACCGCCCTGCCACCGAGTGCCCGGGGGTGTCATGCGTCTCATGAAACTGCGTGCCCTGCTTCCCGTCCTGATCCTCCAGTCGGCAACATGGCCGGCCATTGTGATCGCACAGGACTCGGCGACCGCCACGCCTGCCGGTCCACGTACCATCACGCCAGCCGACATCAAGGCCTGGAACTCCATCCGGCAGACCGCTCTCTCCAACGATGGCGTCTGGTTCGCCTACGTGGTGGGGCCCAACGAGGGGAGCGAGACGCTGGTCGTGCGGCGCACTGCGCAGAACGCGACAGAAACCCGGATTCCGGTTGGTGACAACGGTGGGTCCGTCAACATCTCGGGCGATTCCCGGTGGCTGGGCTACATCGTGGCGCCGCCATGGGTGGACTCGGCGGCGGCAAGGGGACGCGGCGCGGGTCGCGGCAATGCCGGTCGCAGCGGCGGGGCCGCCGCACAGTCGGCGGACACCACCCGGCGCGCCACGGGCAACAAGTTCGTGCTCATGAACCTGGCCAGTGGCGAGAAGAAGGAGTTCGACCGCATTCGCCGCTTCCTGTTCAATACCGATACCGCGACGTGGGTCGCCATGGTCGGATATCCTTCCGGTGCCGCAGGCGCGACGTCAGGAGCCGCTCCAGCCGCCGGTCGAGGGGGACGCGGCGGTGGTGGGGGTGGTGGCGGCGGCAATTCCGCCGGCGGAGCGAATGTGATGCTCTATCACATCGCCAGTGGCGAACTCTTCAACATGGGCACGGTGAACGAATTCGCTTTCGACGAGAAGGGAGAGTGGCTCGCGTACACCATGAACACCCCCGACCAGGTCGGGAACGGCGTCCAGCTGCGCAACATGAAGACCAACGTTGTCCGTTCCATTGACAGCGAGCGGATGATCTACCGGCACCTCGATTGGACCGACAGCTCCCGAGCGCTGGCGGTGATGCGCGGGAAGATCGACGAAGGGCCGCGGCGCGACACGGCGTTCTCCCTGGTCGCGTTCACGGGTTTCACGGCGAACGGTCCGACGAAGCGCCTGGCGTTCGATCCCGTCGGCCGGGAGGACTTCCCCAGGGACTGGAAGCTCGCGTCAGAGCGTCCCCCCCGATTTGCGACGGACCTCTCAGCGGTCTTCTTCGGCATTCGGGAGGGGGCTAAACCGCCGGCATCCGGGCAGGTGGCCGGAGGGCGGAGCGGATCGGTCATTCAGCCCGGTGCGCCCGGAGCAGGAGGTCGGGCGAATCAGCCACCTGCCGGACGGGCGGGCGGCGCCGACGAGGTTTCGCTCATCCTCTGGCATAAGAACGATCCGCGACTGCAGTCGCAGCAGATCGTGCAGGAACAGGCTGACCGCAACTTCAACTACCTGTCGCAATACCGGTTCGCGGAGAACCGCTTCACCCGGCTGGTCTTCGATACCCTGCGCTCCGTGACCATCACGCCGGGCGACAAGTACGCCTACGGCACCGACAACAGCGCGTACCAGCAGGAAGCGAGCTACTCGGGCCGCAATTACCTCGACCTGTACCGTGTCGATCTCTCCACCGGAACGTCGTCACTCGTGATGAAGAAGAAACCGGCGATCGGTCCGATGATGGCGTCGCCGGATGGCAGCAAGCTGCTGTACTGGGGTAGGGACGGTCACTACTGGGTGCTCGACCTCGCGACCGGAGACAGTGTCAACATTACGCGGGGCGCGCCGGTGAGCTTCGTGAACTCGCAGGACGACCACAACAACATCTTCCCGCCACCGGTCGCTCCACGCGGCTGGTCGAGCGACAACTCCGCGGTGCTGTTGTACGACAACTGGGATATCTGGAAGGTGCCGGTGAACCCCGCTGCCGCTCGCGCAGTGAACCTGACCGGCGACGGCCGGCGCGCCCAGGTGCGGTATAACCGGATCTACCAGTTTGATGCACCGGGTGGTGGTGGTGGCGGTGGGCGGTTCGGCGGCGCGGGGAACAGCGGTGGCATCGACCTGTCGAAGCCGTTGTACGTCGGCACCTACGGGGAATGGACGAAGAAGGAGGGACTGTCGAGGGTCGATCCGGCGAAGCCGGGCGCCGAGCGGCTGGTGTTCGACACAGCTCGCCTGAACGTGACCAGGGCGCGTCATGCGGACACCTTCATGTACACGCGCCAGAACTTCACCGAATACCCGAACTGGTGGGTCTTCAGCCGGGGGTTCCAGGACGGGTACCGGATCACCGACGTCAACCCGCAGAAGAAAGACCTGCCGTGGTCGAGCGGCACGCGGCTCATCGACTACCGGAGCGACAAGGGTGATCGCCTGCAGGGAGCATTGTACCTGCCGGCCAACTATGAGCCCGGCAAGAAGTACCCCATGCTGGTGACGATCTACGAGCGTCGGTCGCAGAACATGAGATCGTTCGTCTCACCCAGCGAAACGCGCGCCCCGGACCCGGCGCTCTTCACCAGTCGCGGTTACATCGTCTACGACCCCGACATCGTGTATCGGGTGAACGACCCGGGGATGTCGGCGGTGTGGAGCGTTGTGCCGGCGGTGAAAGCGGCGATCGCTACAGGGATGGTGGATCCCTCGAAGGTGGGCCTGTGGGGGCATTCGTGGGGCGGA
>DASWGU010000253.1:0-17464 GCA_036393555.1 Gemmatimonadaceae bacterium | reverse complement strand
TCTCCATGGCGTTCGAGGAGTGAGGAGTGAGGAGTGAAGAGTGAAGAGTGAGGAGTGAAGAGTGAGGAGTGAAGAGTGAGGAGTGAAGAGTGAGGAGTGAGGAGTGAGGAGTGAAGAACGACACGATGAAAGGGCTGCTCGATGCGGATATCGCGATCCCGCCGCTGTAGCAGGTAGCGGCAATGCGCCCAGTCCCCGGCAATCTCCAGCAGGTGAGCGCGCACGGCGTCGAGTCGATGGTGGCCCTGCAACCTGTCGTCCGACGCGAGCACGCCCAGCCGCGCCAATCCCGCGGCCGGGCCGTGCACCATTGCCGTAGGTTCAAGCCGGCGAAATTTGACGCGATTACTGCACGGCGTCGAATACCAGGGGCGCCCGGGTGATCAGGGACGTCGTGAATATGATCCCGCTGGCCGTTACATCCCCGATGAGGTGTGGTCCAGCGATGCACGACGCGTTGTCGGGACATCCCAGGGACACCTCGATCCCGGCACCGGTCCGGACGTACGTGAAGTCGCTGTCCTGCTGGTACGTGGCTATCATGGGCTCGCTCTCGATCACCGCGTGCCAAGTGCCGGTGCCGTCCGGCCAGAGGCGAAGTGACGCCGAAAGCATGCGAGTTTCGATCGCGGGGTTCGGGGTCCAGGGCGCCGGAACTGCAACGTTGGCGATCGACCGGAGCGCGTAATTGTCCGACGGCAGTTGCGGGTTCCCAGTGGGTGAATCGCACGCCAGCAGCGACAGCGCGACCAGGCTGGACGCGGCACTGCGCAACAGCGAAGCAGCAGACATTGGCTCCTCCTCGGCCGCACACTCGCGCGTCCGGTGGTTCCGGGATGATACTCAGCTAAGCTAACCGGCCTGAGTCGTGAGAGCTGGATGCTCGACCTGCTTCCTGGTCCTGGAGCTGGTGCTGAGCCAAACCCCAGCGCCAGCACGTGTCACCCAGTTCCAGCACCCAGCACTGAGCACTCAGCGAGCAGTCCTGAGTGGTGAGTGGATGGCCGGATGGGGTTCGTTCCCCGCCTCTGCCAGACTTACCGACTCCAGGTTTCCAGGGAAGCCGGAACCGGGCCTGACTCGCTGCCGTCAACGGCCGCCATCAAACCCGATGCCGGACGAGCCGAGCGGCCAGGGACCAACCTCAGGTAACGGGATGACGTTCTCCTGCGCTCCAGGTCGGGTCTTTACGAGGGATGCCGGCCGGGGCGGCGTGTTAACAGGTTCGTCGGGCCGGAGTCCGACCGCAGTCATACAGGCGGGCAGTTCGCCCTCCCCCGGGGGCTGCTCTGGCGCAATCCATCCGCGGTATGAGATTTCAACACCCCGGAATTACCGGTCATCACGTTTTACCTCCCAGGAGTCATGGAGATGCGACGCAACACGCTGGTGCTCGGCGCGCTATCACTCGTCCTTGCGGCCTCGACGGCGCTCGCGCAGGACAAACCCAACTTCTCCGGCAGCTGGACGCGAGTCGTGGATCCGAACGCGCCGGCCCCGACCGGTCGCGGTGGTCGTGGCGGCGGTCGCGGCGGACTCGGCGCCGCGGCAACGCTGGCTCAGGACGACAAGACCCTCACCATCACGCGGACCACTCAGGCGGGCGAGACCAAGACGGTCTACAACCTGGACGGCTCGGATAGCAAGAACACGATGATGATGGGCGGGAATCAGATGGAGCAGGTCTCGAAGGCGATGTGGGAAGGCAGCAAGCTGGTGGTGACGACGAGCTACGAGTTCAACGGCAATCCCATCACCACGACGCAGTCGTTCGCGTTGGACGCATCTGGTCAGCTGGTCGTCGAAGCGACGGCACCGGGACGGGGCGGCGGTGCCCCGGTGACGACGACGGCGACGTACAAGAAGGGCTGAGCGCCGGGACTCCGGGGGGGAAGCTTCCCCCCCGGAGCAGCGCGCCCCCGCCGAGTCGCCTGCTACCGTCGCGACAGGGCGTAGGAAACTCGATCGTAATCGTCTCGGTGTTCACGTCGTTCACGCCCTCGTTGATGTTGATCACTCCGAGGTCGTAGCGCACGCTGACGCCCATGGCGCCGAATTGTGCTCCGGCGCCCAGGATGATGCTCAGGTCCGTGGTGGACACGTCCGTCGAATTGGGACCGCACTCCACGGTGTCGCCGTTGCTCGCCCGGAGGTCGCAGCCGATTCTCAGGGCGAGGGCCGGTCCGATGACCCCATAGGGAACCAGTCCCGCGCTCGCGGTCGGCAGTTCCACGCGAATGAGCACGGGCACCTGCAGGTAGTTGATCACCAGGTCTACGTTGTCGTACGCGGCACCCTTGCTGGTGAACACCGCTTCGGGCTGCAGTTGCACACCCGGTACCAGCGTGCGGATCATGAAAACGCCGAGCCGCAGGCCGGTCCGGTTGGACGCATCCTCGGCTGAACCGGACACCGATGCGAGGTTGATGCCTGCGGTAACGCCAAACGCAGATGGTCGTTGTGCGGGGAGTCCCCCGCCCAGGAAACAGCAAAGCGACGCGGCAATGCAGAGATTTCGGTTGGTCATGTCGGTGGTCTCCCATTGGTGGCAATGGTAACCGTACGCGCGCCGACATACGCTCCGCAAACGAGGTCAGCCGTGGAACCCTCGGAGCAACTGCCGCGGCTGCCGCCGTGTCAGAAACTCTGACCCCAACGACCAACCATGAGACCTGGATCGCATTCCAGATTGCTGGCTCTCATGTCGACGCTCGCACTCGCCGGCTGCGGCGAAACGTCGGCGGCGAATACGGATGTCCGCATCGACTCGCTCCCCGGCGGCATTCCACGAACCCTGTCGAGCCATCCGATCGACTCCGGGAACTGGCAACTCGTCCGGGCGCGTGATATCCAGCCGGCGGAACTGGCGCCCGGCGAGCTGCTCGATCCGCAGGATGTCGCCATCGCTGACGACGGCTCGGTACTGGTCGCCGACACCAAGCCGGCGGTCATCAAGGTCTTCGACCCCGCAGGACAGCTCGTTCGAACCATTGGCCGCGAAGGGAGCGGACCTGGTGAAATCCGGGCAGCGTATACCGCCATCCTGGGAGACACGCTGGTCGTGCAGGATGCCGTCAATAGTCGCGCGACCACCTTCAATTGGCGCACAGCCGAGCTGCTGAGCGAACGACGCACCGCCTGCTGCTACTTCTACCCGATCGGCATCGACGGCCGCGGGCGGGCAGCCGTCCGCTCCATCATTCAGGCGCCGGATACGACCTGGCGCAACACGCAAGCTTTCGTTCGCTTCGCAATCAACGGCGCCTCCGCTGACACGGTCTTCGTCCCGGTCGGGCATGACGGTTCATTGCGGCCATGGATGGTGCGCGAGGGAAACCGCGTGCGGTTTTCGTCCATCGTGCCGCTCCAACCGCGTGCGTTCCACGCGATCGATCCGGCGGGTAGCTTCGTGACGGGGTGGTCGTCGGAGTACCTGCTGCGCCGCACCAGCAACGGGCTGGACACACTCGCGCTATTCGGCCGGGATTGGACGTCGGCCCCTGTGACCGCGAGCGACAAGCAGCGCCTGGTAGACCAGCGTGTGACCGAGGTCAGCGCCGGATCGGGCAGGGACATCGCCGAGACGACGATTCGTTCCGCGTTCGATCCGTCGTACATCCCGGACACCCGGCCGGCCTACGAGACCTATTCGCTGGATGCTGCCGGGCGCACCTGGGTCCGACTGACTGCCGATGAGCGGCCGTCGATCCTGTTCGACCTGTTCGACCGCGACGGCCGGTGGCTCGACGTCGTGGCCGTGCCGGCGGCCGGATGGCCGGCGTCGTCCTGGAAGTCGGTGGCCTGGGGGCGCAGCGAGGCGGCCGTGATCCTGGAAGGGGACGACGGCCGCCCGCTGGTGCGCGTCTACACGATCGAGCGCCGTTAGGACGACAAGGGAGAGACGACCGTGCCTTCTCGCGCAGGGACCATGATCGTCGTAGTGGCCTTCGCGTCGCTGCCCGCCTGGCGTTCGGCGGGCGCTGGACCACGACAGCAGAGTGCCCCCCCTGCTCGCGCCGACACCGTTGTCCGGATGGTCGCCGAGCCGGTGCACCGCGGCGTCGCTACCCTGGTCGAAGAGCTGAGCATCGGCGTGGCCGATGGCGCGGAGGAGTACATGCTCGGCGAAGTCGCCGACCTGGCGCTCGCACCCGACGGCTCCCTGTACGTCTTCGATCGCCAGGTTCCGGTCATCCGGCACTACGATGCCCAGGGAAAGTTCCTCCGCAACGTCGGCCGCAGCGGCCAGGGACCGGGGGAGTATCGCAGTTCCTCGGGCATCGCCGTCACACGTGACGGCCGTCTCCTGCTCTGGGACACCGTCAACTGGC
Organism: Gemmatimonadaceae bacterium; assembly: GCA_036393555.1. Taxonomy (GTDB): domain Bacteria; phylum Gemmatimonadota; class Gemmatimonadetes; order Gemmatimonadales; family Gemmatimonadaceae; genus JABWBJ01. The sequence continues at coordinate 13,133 of DASWGU010000253.1, read as the reverse complement.
GCATAAACGTCTATTCGGCCGGAGGCGACTTCGTTGAGCAGTGGACTACCCCGAGCGGAATGAGCGGGGGCGGCACGGCCGGATACTCACGAGCCCTGCTCGTAGACACTGCCGGGCTGGTGGTCACTCGCAAGACCATCCTCAACATCCGGGACATCGCCAACCGCCCGACGATCTGGATTCGCTATCGCCCGGACGGGACGCTGGTGGACACCCTGTTCCCGCCGCCCTGGCCGGACCCTGACGAACCACTGGTTGCGACAGCGCGAGGAGCACGGATCAGCGTCGCCGTTCCCTTCTCACCCACGCGCTGGCTGGCCCTGAGTCCGCTCGGCTACTTCGTTGCGGGCTTTCCATCCCGGTATTCATTCGAGGTGCACCGTCCGGGGCAACCGGTGCTGAGCGTTCGTCGCGACGCCAGACCCGAGCCCGTCCCGCGCTCCGAGCGCGCCGCGGAGCGGAACCGCGTCGAGGAGCGGATGCGGCGGACCGATCCCGCATGGAGCTGGAACGGACCGGACATCCCCACGACCAAACCGCTGTACGACGGACTTGTCGTCGGTCTCGATGGCCGCGTGTGGGTGGCGGTGATCCCCGAAGTGAGTCCCCGTGTAGGGAACAGCTCCGGCGGCAGCGGCGTGGGGAGGCCGTCCGGCGTCCGACCGCCGGTACCCACAACGCGCGAATCGCCCCGGCCGGCTCTCTACGATGTCTTCGAACCCGATGGCCGGTACGTGGGCCAGGTTCGCATCCCGGCGAAGGTGTCCACCGTGTTGCGACGCGGCGGTCACATCTGGGGGATCGCCTTCGACGAGGATGACGTACCAAGGATCAAGCGCTACCGCATCGAGTGGGGACGATAGAGTCGTCAGCCCGTAGTCGTCAGTCGTCAGTCGTCAGCCCGTAGTCGTCAGTCGTCAGTCGTGGGGTGCGAGGCAGGGACATCTCCTCGCACCCCAAATATTGGTCTCGGTCCCTGTGGCGCCAACTAGCGGGCGGCGAGCCCGTTCGCTCGGTCCGGCAGGCCGGACGTGTCACCGATGTGCTCCAGCGAACCATCGGCACGAATCCGGAAGGCGCTGATGCCGTCCGCCCCCGCGTTCAGCGTGTAGAGGAACCGGCCGTTGTGGCTCGTGGCGGCGTCAACCGGCGTCGCCCCGGTATCGCCTGTCTTGCCGTCTGCATCCAGAAGTTCCAGCGAACCATCCGGCCCCACCTTGTAGCCTGACACGCTCGCCGACCCCGTGTTGGTCACGTAGGCGTAGCGGCCATTCGGGGTCACCACGACCCAGCAGGCTGCGGTCTCGGTGGTAGCCACCGAGGGAGAGACGGCGGTCCACCCGCCCGCGCCGGCACCATAGCTCGAAAGAACGCCCGCGTCCGGTGCGCCACCCACCGCTTCGGTGACCAGCAGCGCGTTGCGGTGGCCGAAGTCGAAGCCGAAGGGGGTGGGGCTGGAAGATGGCGTCAGCGTGCGATTCACGAGCAGTCCGGTTCCGGCAATGTCCCACCCGACGATCAGGTTGGTTGCCTTCTCGGTCACCACGAGCTTCCGCCCGTCCGGTGAGATACCCACCTGCGCGGCATCGGGCACCGCGGCCGACAAGGGCCTCGTGCTGCCGGCCAGCGGGTGGAGGCCACCCAGCCCGTCGACCTGGAAGCCGGTCACGTTAGGTGCCGCGCCGTCGTTCAGCACGTACAACAGGTGGCCTTGCAGGGCAATGGAGATCGGCATGTCCCCGCCGGACGCGACGTTGCCGGCATGCTCCAGGCCACGCGTCGTCACGCGGAAGACGGAGATCTCGTCGGAACCGGCATTGACGACGTAGAGCGTACGACCGTCCCTCGCCAACGCGACCGCGCCCTGGTTCCCCAGTCCACCACCGGTGCCCAGGCCCCCGGTAGGAACCGACTGCGGCACGCCAAGCGAGCCATCGGCCCCGCGCGGAATCATCAGCACTGCGTTGCCCGCCGCATCGTTGGTCTGGATGTACAGTGCGCCGGCGCTCCCGTGCCCGAGCCCGAGGGTGAGCGAGAGTTCGTCGGACAGGTTTGCCGGCGCCGTCGACGAGTTGTCGGCACACGCCGCGATGGCCAGCGACAGCGGGAGTATCAGCAGACGTCGCATGAGTCTTCTCCGTTGAGGTGAATGGTCTCATGAAACGCTGCGATTGTCTGACCGGATCTCGACACGGCTGTGGCCGTCGTCCGGGCGAGCGACGATCAACAGCCTCGGCGGGGATCGGAACAGCGTTCGTTCCACCGCGCCCGCGAGTAGCTGGTCCATCCTGAAACTCGGAGCACGTGATGAATGGGGAGGGGAAAGAGAGTAACGCATCCACTCACCACTCAGGCCAGGTCGCTGAGTGCTCAGTACCGGGAGCTGCATCTGGGTGACACGTGCTGGCGCTGGGGTTTGGCTCAGCACCAGCCCCAGGACCAGGAAGCAGATCGACCATCCAGCACTCACGACTCAGGCCCGGCTAGCGCTAGCCAAGCCCTCGGGGCCCTGAGGCAACAACTGCTGACCTCCGACCTTTGACCTCGGAACTCTGACCTCGGGTATCAGAGCTCCAGGTGCGCCAGTTCCTTGCCGCGCGGTACCTGCGGATCGCCGTCCATCGGCTCTTCGGTCAGTGCGCCGCCCCTGATGAGCGTGGCGCCGGGCGGCATGTCCAGCATGACAACACCGGGCCTTGTCTCGTCACACTCCACGACGGCGCCGCGAACCATGCCATCGCCGGTGATGAACCAGAAGGTGTAGCGCATGCCGTCCTTCGCGCGCGGGATCCCGTGCACCACCACCTTCCACCGGTGCGTCGTTTCGTCGGCGAAGATGAGCATCCCACCGCGCCGGCCATCCATATCGATCGACGCCGTCAGCACGCGCTCCGCGTTCTGCAGCAGCGACAGTGTATCGCGCGCCGCCGCCAGTTCCGTCCGGTGCACGGAAACGATGGAATCCCTCTCCGCGCGCAGCGCGGCGAGCTGTGTTGCTTGTCGGAACGTCAGGCCGCCCAGCAGGACGGCGGCAATACCGGCCGCGGCGGCGAGCGGCCAGCTCCAGCGCGACCATACCGTCTTGCGCGGACCGACCACTTCGTCCATCACGCGGCGGGAGAAACCGGGACGCGGCGTTACGGGCGCGGCCGCCATGGGTAGCCAGCGCAGGTCGGTGGCGGCCGAGGCCACGGCCGCGGCGCACTCCTCGCACCGCGCCATGTGGTCGCGGAACAGATCCTCGTCGCCCGGATCGAGCGCTCGGGCCACGAAGTCCAGCCGGTGTTCGATGAACCAGTCGTGCGCCTTCATGTGACCCAATCCTTGAGCGCGGCAAGCCGCTCGCGCAACCGTCCGAGGCCGAGCCGCAGCCGCGTCTTCACTGTTCCCAGCGGTATCTCGAGGCGTTCGGCAATCTCGGAGTGGGTACGCCCCTCGAAGTAGGCCAACTGCACCGCTGCCCGCTGCTCGGGAGGCAGTTCCGTCAGCGCCTGATGAACCTCGCGGTGCACGTGCCAGCCCGGCCGCCCCGCTTCGTCAGGCACGTGCGGCGGCGTGGCCATCCCCGCGCTGCCCAGGGCCACCAGCCGCTCGCCGAGACGTCCGCGCCGCCGTCGTGCCCGGAGCCGGTCGATCGCCCGGTTCCTCGCGATCTCCAGGAGCCACGGCAGCAATCCCCGTGACGCGCTGTCCACCGTCTGGATCCGGTCCCACGCAACTCTGAAAGTCTCCACCACGACGTCCTCGGATTCGTCGGGATCGTTCAGCATTCCCTGCACCAGTCCGAGGAGCCACGGCGAGGCAAGATCGACCAGTTCCGCGAGGGCGCGCTCGTCCCGCGCCACCAGCCGTGAGCGATAGGAGTACTCACCCTCGGCACTCAGCAGGCGGGGACCCTGCCCGGGCCCTCGGCCCTCCGGAGTCACGACCTCGCGCGTTACCATTTCTCAAGGAACGCCCGAAACCGGGATTTGGTTCTCGACTTGGTGGCCGGCTCCACACGAGGCATGTGATTGCGGCCTTCCTGTTTGCGTGGCACGATAGGCGAGCCGTGACCTCGATGCCCGCAATCTCCGCCCCCATGCACTGGCGCAGCCTGTCCCTCGCCTTGCTCGCTGGTGCACGGCTCGCGCTCTGGCCGGTGCCCGTGCTTGGCCAGGAGGCTCCCTTCCTCCGTGTCGGGGCCGAGGCCGGATTGTCGCACAACTCCGTGTACGCCATCACCGAAGACGCCGAGGGCTTCCTCTGGATCGGGACGGTGGACGGCTTGAACAGGTATGACGGCTACGAATTCCGCGTCTACCGTCACGATCCCGGTGACACCGCCTCGCTGTCGAACAACCAGGTCAACGCCCTCCTTGCCGACTCGACGGGCGACCTATGGGTCGCCACCGCGGATGGTCTGAACCGGTTCGAGCCGCGTCTCGACGGGTTCCGCCGGTACCGGCTCGGACAGGGATCACCTCCGGGAGTATCGAACGCTGTGCTCGCCCTGCATCGGGACCCCGACGGCGCTCTCTGGGCAGGTGGTGACACCGGGTTGTACCGCTACGACGCGGCCGCCGATCGCTTCGATCTGGTGTCGGGCGAAGTGCCCGCAAACCGCGCCGAAACGCGCCGCGTCGTCGCGATCCGTGACGGGGTGGACGGCAGCCTGTGGGTCCTGTCCGGCGCCACTGGCGTCTGGGTCCTGCGTCAGCTTCGCGGTGCGGCCCCCCCCCACCGCCCATCACCTGCCGGCCCGATGGCGCGACCGGAACTACGATGACTTCGTGATCAGCAGGACCGGCTCGATCTGGCTGTCGAGTGAGGGCCCGGTCACCTGGCGCGCCGGCGAAGCCCCCGCCTGGGAGACGCTCGAGGCGACCGACGCCGAGGCCGCGTGGGCTGCGATCGAACGCCGCGACGGCACGGTCTGGATCGGTACGTCGGAGGGACTCCGCGAGGTCAATCCGGCATCTGGCGCCATCACCGCCCGGCTCCTCGAGCCCGCCAGCGCAGGCTACATCTTCAACTGGGTCCGCGCATTGTACGAGGACCGCGCGGGCACGCTCTGGGTCGGTACGCACGGCGGATTGTACCGCCTCGATCCGCAGGCGAAGCCATTCGGGCACGTCACGGTGGACCCCGGCCAGGGTGGCGACGGCGGCGACGCTGCTGTCTCCGCGGTCTATGCCCGCCGCGACACCCTGTGGCTCGGCACGTTCGGCAACGGCCTCGTTCGGGTCGATCGACGAACCGGTCTCGTCAGGCGGTACCGTCACGACCCGTCGAATCGAACCAGCCTCCGTAACGGAATTGTCTGGTCGGTGCTGGGCGCGGCAGACGGCGGGATCTGGGTGGGAACCGGGGCCGGTCTTTGCCGGCTCGATGCCCGCACGGGACGCTTCACATGGCACGACCTTCCCGTTCCGGGTGGATCGCCGTCGCAGCCGCGCGTGACCGACATTGTGCAGGAGCCTTCCGGCGTCCTGTGGCTCACCACCAGCGACGGCGTGTTCCGCTATGATCCGCCGTCGGGAACCGCGCGCGGCTTCCTCCTGCCAGGGCCGACCCCGGGCAGCACGGACCACATCGCCGAGTCCGTCCTGCCCGAGGATTCCGCCACGGTGTGGATCGGAATGGCGTCGGGTGAACTGCGCCGCCTCGACCCGCGAACGGGCCGCGTCGACCGCTACGTCCTGTTGACGGATGATGCACGGCCGCTCGCGAGCCAGGCCGTCTGGGACATCCATCGTGACGCGGACGGCCCGCTCTGGGTGGCAACCGGCGCCGGCCTCTCGCGGTTCGATCCGGAGACGCGGACGTTCCGGCATTTCTTCCACCGCGACGGCCTTCCCGGCTCCGTCGTCTACAGCATCCTGCCTGACGAGCGTGGGGCGCTGTGGCTGGGCACCAATCGCGGGCTGTCGCGCTTCGATCCCCGCGGCACCGGCGGATCGGCGTTCCGGAACTTCTCGGTGGCAGACGGGCTGCGGAACACGGAGTTCAACCGGCACGCGGCCTTCGTGGATGAACGGGGCGAGTTCTTCCTGGGCGGCATGTCCGGAGTGACGTCATTCGTCCCCGAACGGATCCGTGAAAACTCGTACGTGCCGCCCGTGGTGTTCACACGAATCGAAACCGCCAACCGCGAGCGCGTCACCGAGCACAATCCCCGCGGCCTGCGTCAACTGCGGTTGTCATACCGCGACTACTCCTTCTCGTTCGAACTGGCGGCACTCAGCTATACCAACCCGGAGCAGAACCGTTACGCGCATTTCCTGGAAGGGTTCGACAAGGACTGGGTTGACGCCGGAACGCGCCGATTCGTGCGCTACACCAATATTCCGCCCGGCGAGTACCTGCTGCGGGTGCGGGGGTCCAACAACGACGGCGCCTGGAATGAGGGGGCCGTCGGACTCGCGTTGTCGATCGCCCCGCCATACTGGGACACGGCCTGGTTCCGACTCCTGCTGCTGGCGGCGATCCTTGGCGCGCTGGCGTGGGCGTACCATCGACGCGTGGAGCGACTCCTGGAGATCGAGCGACTCCGGCTTCGAATTGCCGGTGACCTGCACGATGACCTGAGCAGCAATCTGAGTGGCATTGCCGTCATGGGCGAGATGATCCAGGGCCGCACCGCGTTCGGTGACGACGAACGGCGCGAGCTGGCCCGCATCACGATGACCGCCCGGCGCATGGTCGGGGACCTCCGCGACATCGTCTGGCTGGTGGATCCGGGGCGCGACCGCCTCGACGACCTCGTGCTGCGCATGAAGGACCTGGCCGGTACGCTGGTTCCGGACGCGCGGGTCAGCTTCCGTACGGACGGACGCCTCGACTCGGACCGCCTGAGCACCGCCTTCCGCCGCGAGGTGTTCCTGATCTACAAGGAAATCCTCCACAACGTGGCACGTCACAGCGGCGCCACGGACGTCAGTATCCAGATCAAAGCGGCAGACCATCGCTTCGTGCTGCGCGTCGAGGACAACGGCGTGGGCTTCGATCCTGAACGTCCGACGAACGGGTTCGGGCTGGCGAGCCTGCGCCGGCGGGTCGACGAGATCGACGGCGATCTGAGCATCACGAGCAGGGCCGGGGAGGGAACACGGGTCGAGGTGCGCGCGCTGGTCACCTGATCGTGTGATGGGCCGGCGTGTCCGGGACGGGCAACTTGCATTCGGAGAAACGACATCGGCAGCGAGCAGCGAGGCACCCACGCGGTGAAGCCAACGGTGGGGGAAGCAGTGGAGCCGGTACTCAGGGATGTGTGGGTCGTCGAAGACAACGACCTGCTCCGTGAGGCGTACGCCGCCGTGCTGGCAGCGACCACGGGCGTCCGAACGGCGCGCGCGTTCACGACCTGCGAGGACGCCATCGCGGCGCTGCGCCGCGGCGAGCCACCCGACATCGTCCTCCTGGATATCGGCTTCCCCGGGATGAGCGGGGTGGAGGGTGCCCGCATCATGAGCGCCCTGTCGCCCACCACCCGCGTGGTGATGCTCACCGTGCACGAGGACGGCGAAACGGTGTTCAAGGCGCTGTGCGCCGGCGCCTCAGGGTACATCGTGAAGCCCAGTTCCGCTGACGACGTCGTCGAGGCTGTGGAGGAGATCCGGCGCGGCGGCGTACCAATGAGCGCCCCGATCGCGCGAAAAGTACTGGAGATGTTCCGCCGCTTCGGGGCGCCGGCGCGCGACTACGGACTCACCGAGCGTGAGGTCACCGTGTTGCAGCGTCTGGTCGAGGGCCTCGGGCAAAAGGGCATCGCCGCGGAACTGGGCCTGAGCCAGCACACCGTGAATACGCACATCAGGAATGTCTACGCGAAGTTGCACGTGCACTCTCGCACAGGCGCGGTGGCCAAGGCACTGACCGAACGGCTGCTGTAGCAGTCGAACGCGGGAATCGTCCATTCGTGTGATCCCGCATCGCGCAATCGTGCGATTACGGCAGGGCGTGCGCTGTCGTAGTGTCGAGTGCCGGTATGGACATCCTCGTTGCCGTCCGGACCCGCGCCGTTCGTTCGTTTGCCGCCACGACTACCCTCGTGAATGCTGGAGGCTGTTCATGACGCGCGCGCCCCGCTGTCTCGCCCCCATCGCCATCGTTGCCGTGTTGGCGTCCTGTGAGCTGGAGCCGGTCCGGCCACCGTTCGGCGCGCTCGTGGCCGGCCCGCTCCTCGGCAACGCTCCCGTCGAGAAGGTCACCGGTGGGGGTCGCGTGGAGGTCTCGGGCATCTGGCCTGGAGTCGCCGACGCACAAGTGAGTTTCACGGTGTCGACCCGGGAAGACGGCGTCACGAGCGGCAACCTGGTAGCCCATTTCAGCGCGCCTGACGAAACCGTCCACATGGACGTGACCTGTCTCGCGGTAAGCGGGACCGAAGCCTGGATGGGAGGCAGTGTGACTTTCAGTCATCCTGACGACACGTTTCTCGGACAGGTGTTCATCCTCAGGGTCCAGGACAACGGCTCAGGTGAAACCAGTCAGCCGGACCGCATCAGTCACTTCCGCGCTGGCGGCGCGCTGGGCCCGGATCGGTGCCTGAACCAGCCCACCGGCAGTCCCGAGTTCGACCTGCGTTTTCCACTGCTGTCGGGCAACCTGACGATACACTGACCCCGCTTCACGGCAGCGCCGGGTCAGGTCGCCGGAACATCCCCGCCAGGCCCACGGCAGCCAGGATCGCCAATGCGGCGCCGGTGGTAAACGCCACCGGCGCTCCGAACACCTGCCACAGCGCGCCAAAGATGAGTGACGCCGGAAACGCTGCCAGCCCGATCGTCAGGTTGTACCAGCCGAATGCGGTCCCCCGCACGCCGGCCGGCACCAGGTCGGCGACCAATGCCTTTTCCACACCCTCGGTCATTCCGAAGTAGACGCCGTACACCGCGAACAGCGCCCACGCATGCCAGGCCTGCGTCGCTCCCGCGAATCCCAGGTACACCAGCGCGTAGACCATCCAGCCGCCGATGATGAGCGGCCGCCGGCCCACGCGGTCCGACAACACCCCGCCCGGCGTACTCGCCGCCGATTTCACCACGTGCAGCATGGCCCAGAGCAGCAGCACGAACGCCTGGGAGACGCCGAGTTCCATCGCCCTGAGGATCAGCAGCGCGTCGGTCGAGTTGCCTAACGTGAACACGAGCAGGACGCCCAGATAGGCCCAGAACCGGCGGCCCAGGCCACCGCGGGACAGTCCCGGTCGCGCCTCAACCGCGCGCGACGGGCGCGCCGACTCGCGGACGCCCACCAGCAGTGTCACCACAGCCAGCGCTGCCGGCACCCCCGCCAGCAGGAACACCGTCCGCAGTGACAAGCCCCCCCAGGAGAGCAGGGCCCAGGCCACTACGGGCCCGATGACCGCGCCCAGGTGGTCCCCCGCGCGATGGAATCCGAACGCGCGTCCCCGCATGCCCGAGTCGACCGCATCGGCTATCAACGCGTCGCGTGGCGACCCGCGAATGCCCTTCCCGACGCGGTCAATCAGCCGGATGGCCGCCACCTGTGGCACGCTCTGCGCCAATCCGATCAGCGGCCGCGCAATCGACGCCAACCCGTAGCCGGCCACGACCAGCGGCTTGCGCCGTGGCAGCCGGTCAGACCACCAGCCGCTGGCGAGCTTCAGCAGCGCCGCGACCGACTCCGCAGCCCCCTCGATCGCTCCGATGGCTATCGGTCCCGCGCCCAGCACAGTGGTGAGAAACACGGGCAGCAGCGGATAGATCATTTCGCTCGACGCATCGGTCAGGAGCGACACGGCGCCCAGTGCGATGACCGTCCGGGGGAGACGCATGCCCCGAAACTACCCTGCTCGCCCCTGCACCGTCACGTCGGCGTGTCTGACGGGATCACGTACCGGAAATGGAATGACGTTACGCGGCATGCCAGGCGTCGGCGTCCGATACGGGTAGGCGGATTCATGGCACGGCGGTAGTATGCTGCCGACCCGGCTCGGGTTTGCGCCCGCCATCATCGCCCCGTCTCACGCGCGCGCCGCGGCCGGGACGCCCACCTGATCCTGTCCATACCACACTCATGGCGCCCCACATGCCACCCGCCCGCCAGGACCATTCACCCCCGGTTCGGGACGAGCGTGCCACCGGCGGGGTGCGTGCAGCACGGCCGTCCGCGGGCGGGATGGTGCCCGCATTGTGCATCGCAATCGGCATTCTCTTCTCGCTGTCGCCCGTCGCGACGCCCGCCCTGGCGCTCGCCGCCGGTCTGCTGTGCGCACTGGCGGGCGGGAACCCCTGGGCGCGTCTCACCGGTCGGGCCAGCACCGTGCTGCTGCAGGCCTCGGTTGTAGGCCTCGGGTTCGGCATTCCCCTGGAGCGGCTCATCAGTGGTGGTGTGACAGGCGTCGCTGTGACTGCACTGATGATCGCATTGACGTTTGGCGCCGGCCTGTTGTTGGCGACCGCGCTGTCCGTCGAGCGGAACGTTGCCACGCTCATCACCGCGGGAACGAGCATCTGCGGCGGCAGCGCCATCGCCGCGCTCGGACCCGCCATCGGTGCCGGCAGAGAAGCGATGGGTATGTCGCTGATCACCGTGTTCATGCTGAACGCCGTCGCGCTCTACCTCTTCCCGCCGATCGGGCATCTGTTCGACCTCAGTCAGCACCAGTTTGGTGTGTGGGCGGCGCTGGCAATTCATGACACCAGTTCAGTGGTGGGTGCCGCGGCGAGCTACGGGCCCGAGGCCCTTCAGGATGCAACCGTTCTCAAGCTGGCTCGCGCCCTCTGGATCCTGCCCCTGGTGGTGCTGGCGGCAGCGACCCGGCGTGGCAGCGACGAGCGGAATCCCGGTTCGATCCGCCCGCCGATTCCCTGGTTCACAGGCGCGTTCGTTCTCGCGGCGATTGCCCGATCACTCTCGGCTGCGGATTCGCTTCCGTACTTCGATCTGGTGGCGCGGGCCGGACGGATCGCGCTCGTCACCACGCTCTTCCTCCTCGGGGCAAGTCTGACTCGAGATCACCTTCGCCGCGTTGGGATCAGACCGCTGGTACTCGGCCTGGTGCTCTGGACCGCGGTCGCCGGACTCACGCTCCTAGGCGTGCTCGCCGCGGTCGCATAGAGCGGGATGCACCGGACCCGTCGCCCGCAGCGCGGCGGGTTGGTTCCCACCGGACCGCGGTTCCGGTAACCTTCACCACATCATGAGCGATCGTCGCTATTCGGATGAGGAGGTGGCGGCCATTTTCGAGCGGGCCGCCGAAACGCAACACGCTCCGCGGGCCGTGATCCCCCGGCGCGAGGGCCTCACACTGGCTGACATGCAGGAGATCGGCCGAGACGTGGGGATCAGCCCCGACCTGGTGGCCCGGGCTGCACGTTCGATCGACCGCGAGCCGGCAGCGAAGCGCACCCTCGCCGGCATGCCCGTCGGGGTCGGCCGGACGGTGCAGCTTGCGCGGCGCATATCGGATGAGGAGTGGGAGCGGCTGGTCGTCGACCTGCGCGAGACGTTCGATGCCCGGGGCGTCGTTCGGAACGAGGGCCGATTCCGCAGTTGGACGAACGGCAATCTCCAGGCCCTCGTGGAGCCCGGACCGTCGGGCGACCGCCTACGGCTTGAAACGAGAAAGGGAAACGCCTTCGGCTTGCTGGCCGGCGGACTGGTGAGCCTGGGCGGCGCCGCGGCGGTGCTGCTCACTTCAGTCGTTTCGGGCGACGTCGCGGGTGCTTCCCGTCCAGCGACTTTGCTGGCACTGATCGGCACCGGCCTGATTGCCTGGGTCGCTGTTCGGTTGCCGGGCTGGGCCAGGCTGCGCCGTCAGCAAATGGACGCAGTGGCGGAGCGGCTGGAGCGGTCTGCGGCCGACGTGGTCAGCTGATGACCATGCGCGCGATCGCCCGTTCGCTTGCGCCCGTGCTCGCGCGGCTCCGCGCCGCTGACGGCCGGATCATGGCCGATCAGGTTGCGGTCACCGGCATCCCGGCGCCCACCGGAGCCGAGTCGGATCGCGCGCGCTGGATGGCCGACCGGCTGACGGAGAGCGGGATCCGCGATGTGCACATCGACGTCGCTGGCAACGTCGTGGGTGCAACCGGAGCGCAGAACGGCGAGGCGCCGGTTGTCCTCTGTGCGCACATGGACACCGTCTTCGAATCGAGGGAACCCATCGAGGTTCGTCGGGAGGGGATTCGATTCGAGGCGCCCGGCATCAGCGACAACGCCCGCGGCCTGGCGACGCTGGTCGCGCTCGCGCGCGAACTTGGTGGGGAAAGCGTGCGCACAGCGCGCCCCGTCCTTCTGGCGGCGACCACCGGCGAGGAGGGACTGGGCGATCTGCGCGGCGCCAGATACCTGTTCGAATCGGCCGCGCGGGGAGCACACGCGGCAATTGCCCTCGACGGTCCGGGCGACGAACGGATCGTCAACACCGCGTTAGGCTCGCGGCGGTACCATGTCGCCTTCCGCGGCCCCGGGGGGCACAGCTGGGGGGCGTACGGCTCGCCGAACGCCGTCCAGGCCGCCGCCGCGCTCGTCGTGCGCCTCTCGGCACTGGCAGAGAGGGGCCGGCCCCGCGTTGCCATCACCCCGTCGCGCATCTCCGGCGGCGAGACCATCAACGCCATTCCGGCGGATGCGTGGCTCGAGGTGGACATTCGCTCCGGTGACTCCGGTGAGCTGGGCCGCCTCGATCGCGAGTTGCGGTTCGCCGCCGTGGCAGCGGCGGACGGGGAAAACGCGGCGCGCCGACCGGGCTCCGCCCCCATGAGCGTCGCCGTGTCGCTCATCGGTGACCGCCCGGCGGGTGAGGTCCCTGCTCGCGAGGCGGTCGTCGCCGCGGCGGTCGCCGCGACGCAACAGATCGGGCGTGAACCGGTCCTGACGCTCGCGTCCACCGACGCGAACATCCCCATCAGCCTCGGTATCCCCGCGATTTCAATCGGTGGCGGGGGAGCCGGCGGCGACACGCACACCCGATCCGAGTGGTTCGAGAATCGCGACGGAACCCGGGGCGTGGCGAGGGCCCTCCTCACCGTGGCCGCGCTGGCGCGACGCTGATATGACTGGGCTGGTGTCAAGGGGGACAATCCGACCGGCGCCTCGTTCGAGCGGCAGCAGTTGTCCGCTGACCCGCGTTGATGTGGCGGTGAAGGGTGGTCTCCTGCCCTTACCCGTGAGTCGATCGG
>DASWGU010000252.1:0-7706 GCA_036393555.1 Gemmatimonadaceae bacterium | reverse complement strand
AAACATCCGCGATAACCTCATCACACTCATCACGCCTATCGTAGAAGTCGACGGCCGCGACCGCCAGGTGGACATCTTCAACTGGCACATGAAGTATCCGGACCGCACCTGGCCCAATTTGATCTACTGGGGGAAGTACGTCGCGCACGACAACAACCGCGACGCGATGGGCGTCACGCTCAAGCTCACCGAGAACGTCCTCAGCACGTACGTGGACTGGAAGGCACAGGTGCTGCACGACCTCCACGAGTCGGTCCCGTACCTCTACGACAACACCATCGGCGACGGTCCGTACAACGCCTGGCTCGACCCGCTGCTCACCAACGAATGGCACATGATCGGCTGGAACAACGTGCAGGAGATGACCCGGCTCGGCATGCCCGGGGTCTTCGCCTTCGGCACGTTCGACACCTGGTCGCCCGGCTACCTGATGTTCATTGCCGCCACCCATAACGGCATCAGCCGGCTGTACGAGACGTTCGGCAACGGTGGCAGCGCCGAGACGCTGGAGCGGACGCTGGGCGCAGGGCAGACGTCGCGGACGTGGTACCGCCAGAATCCGCCGCTCCCGCGGGTCATGTGGTCGCTCCGGAACAACAACAACTACGAACAGACGGGCGTCCTGGTCTCGCTGAACTATTTCGCGAAGAACAAGCGCCAGTTCCTGCAGAACTTCTACGAGAAGAGCAAGCGCTCGGTACTGAAGGCACGCACGGAAGGACCAGCGGCCTACGTGCTCCCTGCCGACGATCCTCGGCCCGGCGCGCAGGCGGAACTGCTTGCGATCCTGCAGAAGCAGCGCGTCGAGATCTCACGGGCCAGCTCGGCATTCACGGTGCAGGTGCCGCGCAAAGTTCAGAGGCCGGAGGTCAGAGGGCAGAGGGACAGCACGGCTGGCGCGAGGGCTGATACGGCAGGGCAACGGGGAGACACCGGAGCACATCGCGATTCCACCTCCGAGTCCCGTTCGTTCCCGGCGGGCAGCTACATCGTTCGCATGGATCAGCCGTATTCGCGCATCGCGGACGCCCTGCTCGACTATCAGTACTGGAGCCCCAACGATCCACAGAAGAACCCGTACGACGACACCGGGTGGACCTTTCCCGAAGGATTCGCCGTGCGCGCCAGCCGCGTAACCGACACCACGGTGCTGCAGGTCGCGGTCGAGGCGGTGACCGGCCCGATCGTTGCACCCGGTGGGTTGACCGGAACGGGCGACACGTTCCTGATCAACGCCAACGGCGACAACGCGCTGGCCACGCTGCGCTACCGGTTCCGCTCCGCGGACGTGCAGGCCGCGGAAGAGGCCTTCGAATCGGGCGGGCGGCGATATGCGCGAGGGTCGTTCGTCATTCGCGGAGTGCCGATCGCGGACCTCGACCGCGCCGGGCGGGAGCTGGGACTCACCATCGCGGCGGTGGAGGCCGCGCCGGCGGTGCGAACCCATCCGGTGCGGGCGGCACGCGTCGCCCTGATGCACACCTGGCAGTCCACGCAGACGGAGGGCTGGTGGCGCCTGGCGTTCGACAAGCTGTCCATCCCGTACGACTACATCAGCACGCAGGACGCGGCGAGCGATGCCAACCTGCGCGCGAAGTACGACGTCATCCTGTTTCCGCCGGGCGGGGGCAACGCGCAGTCCATCGTGCAGGGACTTCCCATGTGGCGCAACCCGATGCCGTGGCGCAACAGTCCGGAGACGCCGAACATCGGCACGTACGCCCAGACCGACGACATCCGACCGGGTCTCGGATGGCACGGACTGGCGAACCTCGAGTCGTTCGTGAAGCAGGGCGGCGTGCTGGTGGGGGTGGACAACACGGCGCAGTTCGCGATCACCTACGGTATCACGCATGGCGTGACGATGAACTCGCCGCCGTCCAACGCCGTGGTCGGCAGCCTGCTGCGTTCGCAGGTGGTGGATGGCGAGAGTCCGATCGCGTACGGCGTGAAGGACAGTCTGGCGGTGTACAGCGGCGGAGGCGAGAGCTTCAGCGTCGGCAACTCCCGCGGCGGCGGCAGCCGCGGCGGCGGAGCCGGCGGCAATGCGCGTGCGACCGGTCGTGGCGCGCCTGACGAGTCGGACGTCGTTCAGGGACGGCCGACGCTGGACGCGCGGTTCGAGGCGCCGGAGCGCCCCACGGTGCAACCGTGGCAGGTGGCACCCGTCACGGACGAGCAGCTCCGGAACCCGACGAACATCATCCCGCCGGCACAGCGCCCACGGGTGATCCTCCGGTTCAGCGACCAGCGCGACCTCCTGGTCTCGGGCCTGTTGAACGGGGGCGGGCCGATTGCCCAGCGCCCGGTCGTTGTGGACGTGCCGGTCGAACAGGGTCACGTCGTCCTGTTCGCCAACAACCCGGTCTGGCGGGGATCCACCATCGGCACGTACGCGCTGGTGTTCAATACGATCATGCACTTCGACAACCTCAATGCGGGCAGGAAGGACGCGGCGAAATAGCCAGAGGTCAGAGGTCAGAGAGCGATGAGATCTCAGGTCTCGCGTCACAGATCGCAGGGACGGGTGTTCCAGCCTCCTGCCTGGCTGGACCACAGCGCGTACCCGTTCTCGCACAGATTCGCGTTGCTGGGTGAGGGGAGAATGCATTACGTCGATGAAGGCCAGGGTGAGCCGGTGGTCTTCTCGCACGGCACGCCGACCTGGTCGTTCGAGTACCGCCACATGATCCGCGCGGTCGCCGATCGTCGGCGTTGCATCGCACCGGATCATCTCGGATTCGGGTTGTCGGAGCGTCCGGTTGGTGCGACATATACTCCGGAGGCGCACGCAGCGCGCTTCCGGGAGTTCGTGGACAGTTTGCGGCTGGACCGGTTCGCGCTGGTGGTGCACGATTACGGCGGACCCATCGCCCTGCCCCTCGCGCTCGACGGCCGGGTGTCGCGGCTGGTGCTCCTGAACACCTGGGGTTGGCCGTTCGACGACGACCGGGAAATGTCCAGGCGCGCCGCCCTGGTTTCCGGCACGTTCGGGCGGTGGCTGTACCGCCACGCCAACGCGTCGCTCCGTCTCCTGATGCCATCCGCCTACGGCAACCGCCAGCACCTGACGAAGTCCATCCACCGGCAGTACCTGGAGCCGTTCGCCGATCCGGATGATCGCGTCCTGGTGTTGTGGCCACTGGCGCACGCCCTGCTGGGGTCATCGGCCTTCTACGCCGATCTGGCGTCACGTGCGTCGGCCCTGTCCAGCATCCCGACCCGGATCATCTGGGGCATGAGGGACACCGCCTTTCGGCCAAAGCAGCTCGAGCGATGGCGGCGGCTCCTGCCGCAGGCGAACGTCATCGAGCTGGATCAGGCCGGGCATTGGCCGCACGAAGAGGCGCCATCCGAGGTAGCTCAACTGGTCGCCGAATTCCTCGAGGTTGCCTGACTGTTTTCCATCACCGGAGGTCAACCATGAACTGCCGGCGCGTCGCTCCGCTCAGCCTCGCCCTGGTCGCGACGGTCGCATCCGCTCAGGGTGACAATGGCGACCCATCCCGCGAGCTCGATGCCTACGTGGCGCGCGCCGTGCGCGAATGGAACGTGGCGGGATTCGCGATCGCGGTCGTGAAGGATGGCCGCGTGGTGTTCTCCAGAGCATACGGTGTGCGCGACGTCCGCTCGGGGGAACCGGTCGACACGTCGACGCTGTTCGCCATTGCGTCCACCACCAAGGCGCTCACCGCTGCCGCGATCGGGATGCTCGTCGACGAGGGCCGGGTGCGGTGGGACGACCCCGTCATCATGCACCTTCCGGCATTCCGGATGTTCGATCCATACGTCACACGGGAAGTCAGCGTGCGCGATCTCCTGAGCCATCGCGCGGGGCTGCCGGGCAGCGACTACCTGTGGACGGGTGGCGACAACACCCGTGACGAAATCGTGCGCCGGGTACGGTTCATCGAGCCGGCCTACTCGCTGCGCGGTGGCTACACCTACCAGAACGTGATGTACCTGGTGGCCGGCAGGATGCTGGAAGCGGTCAGCGGGATGACCTGGGACGACTTCATCGCCACTCGCATTCTGACACCGCTGGGTATGTCGCGCACGGTGACCACGCTCGCGCAGGCCGCCACGAAGCCTAACGTGGCAGCGCCGCACTGGAATCGCGGCGATACGCTGGTCGCCATCTCGAACTCGCTGGCCGACGGCATCGGACCGGCGGGTTCGGTCTGGTCGAGCGTCGCGGATATGTCGAAATGGGTGCGCTTCCTGCTGGACAGCGGTCGCGTGAACGGACAGCCCCTCCTCCGGCCGAACACCTGGGCCGAGCTCTTCCGGCCCAACACGATCCTCCCGCCCTGGGGACCGAACTCCGCCCCCCAACTGCGCCTCTCCGCCCCGCACTTCCGCACCTACGCCCTCGGCTGGTTCCAGCAGGACTACCAGGGGAAGCAGGTCGACTTCCACACGGGTAGCCTCAACGGCATGATCGCCATGCACGGTCTCGTTCGCGAGAACGGGCTGGGCGTCTACATGCTTGCCAACACCGACCACGCCGAGTTGCGTCACGCCCTGATGTTCAAGGTGTTCGACCTGTACCTCGGTCTCCCCTCGCGTGACTGGAGTGGCGACATGCTGGCCATGGCGCGGGCGGCCGAGGCGCGCACGGATTCCGCCCGCGCTCGCAACGCAGCCGCGCCGAATGCCGAGTCCCGTCCTGCCCTGGAGCTGTCAGCGTACACCGGAACCTTCGTCGATTCGCTGTACGGCACGGCCATTGTGACGATGGAGAACGGCTCGTTGCGCCTCCGGGTCAGCTCCCACCAGGCCGCAACGCTGGAACACTGGCAGTACGAGTCGTTCCGGGCTCGGTGGGACGACTGGTGGCGCGGGCGATCGACCGTCTCGTTCATCGTCGGGCCGAACGGACAGGCCGATCGGCTGGAGCTCGCTGGCTTCACGCTCCGCCGGGCGCGGACGATGCCGGCGCGTCGCTGACAGACGGCAGCTCTGGCGGCGCGGGCGGTACTGGGAGCTTGAACAACGTCCGGGCGTTCTCGTACATCACCAGCCGGTGCGTCTCGGCAGGCAGTTTGAGTTCCTCCACGAAATCGACGTACGAGCGCATGGAGCAGATGGGCCAGTCCGTCCCGAACAGAAAGCGGCCGGGATCGCCGGCGTACAGGATGACGTCCTGGATTTCCTCCACCATGTAATCCTCGAACGCCTCCGTGAATTCCCCCAGGACGAGTCCCGAGAAATCGGCGTAGACGTTGGCGTTCTTGTAGACCACCTCCATGCAGTCCACGAGCCACGGGTTTCCCAGGTGGCAGATGACGAACTTCACCCGGGGATGGTCCACCGCGACCTCGTCGATCTCCAACGGGTGCGAGTACTTCAGCTTGCCGGAAGCGGCATAGGTATCGCCGGAGTGGATCATCACCGGCACGTCGAACTCCTCGGCGATTTCGTACACGACCCTGAGCCGCGTATCGTGCGGGTAGAACGGCTCGTAGCCGGGGTAGAGCTTGAGTCCCTTCACGAGGCCGGCCTGCAGCATGTCCGCGAGCTCCCGGAGGTCTCGCTCCTTGTAGTGCTTGAAGCTGATGCCCGCCACGACACTCAGGTTGCGCACGCTGGCAATGGCCTCGACGACCTGCGCGGTGCTGGGCCGATTCGGGCTCACCAGGTAGCTGGTGAGAACGAGGGCGTGATCGACATGCGCCTCCGCCATCGCGTCCTGCAGTCTTGCGAGACTGTCATGAAGCGAGATCGAGACCTGCTCGTGGTAGTTGTTCAGGTGCACGTGGCAGTCGATGATCATTTTCCGCGCCTCCTTGCGGTGAGCGGGCGGCGTCCGACCGTTCGTCGCCCCTGCAGTGACCGGAGCATGGCGCGAAACGCCGGCCGCTCCAGCGGTCTCCGCACCCGATACACACGTCGCCAGACCGCGTACAGGATGCGCTTGAGCTCCGACACCGGGATCGATCGCCTGGGCCCGTCCGTGGACTCGTAGTAGAGCACGAACGGCGACGGTTCGTCGGAGGGATAGAGCCGTGGCTGGAAATACTCGAGATCCAGGATGAGAACCCGCGGGTTCCGGGACAGGTGCGCCAGCCACGGATTCGTCTTGCTGACCTCGCCGAGAATGCCTGCGAGTGATTCACCGGTCAGACGCTTCGCATCGCGCTGGAAAGCGGCCCTGAGGTGGACCCGCAGCCTCGTGCCAGTGCCCAGGCCGCGTGCC
The DNA here is from genome assembly GCA_036393555.1 of Gemmatimonadaceae bacterium. Classification (GTDB taxonomy): domain Bacteria; phylum Gemmatimonadota; class Gemmatimonadetes; order Gemmatimonadales; family Gemmatimonadaceae; genus JABWBJ01. The sequence goes on along the minus strand of DASWGU010000252.1, from coordinate 1,507 downwards.
TCCGGACTGGCAGCGAGGTAGCCGATGACCCCCAGGTTGACGTTGCCCACGTACGTGCCGGAGGCCAGACCAAGAACCTTGCCGTTCCGCTCGGCCACGAACAGATGCCACGCAAGGTCAGTCCAGAGTCCGGCCTCGCGCTCCCGCAGCGTATCCCGCCATTCGTGGATCGGCACGCGCTCGGTCGGCGGGAAGGTCTTCCGCAGTAGCGCGTACGCCGGACGGAGTGCCACGTCGTCCGGTGCGGTGATTTCGCGAACCGTCAGGATTCCGTCGCGAGGCTTCGGCATGACGCAGCGGTGGCTGGTTCTTCCCTGCCGACAACGGTACACGTCGATCCAGCCCGGGCACAGTGCGCCTGGGAAATCCACGGGCCCGTCGGTTCCGCCCCTCGAGCGATCTGTTCGGCCCTGTCCACTTGCGCGAAGGGCGTCGCTGGGCGCATTCGGTACACGCACCATCAACAGGTCACGACTTCTCCCTTACCTGGCATCGAGACTCGCATGACGCTATGGCGCTCCCTGTCCACGCTGATCGCGCTCGCCTTTTTGAATACGGCTGCCCCGGCACAACAGCCGGCACAGCAGCCGGCACGATGTTCCGCACCGGAGTACCGGCAGTTCGACTTCTGGATCGGCGACTGGAAGGTGACCGGAGCCAATGGGCAGCAAGCCGGAACCAACCGCATCGAGGTGATGCTCGGCGGCTGCGTGCTCTACGAGTCCTGGACCGCGAGCGGCCCGTCACGCGGGCACAGCTTCAACATCTACGACCCGGGCGACCGCAAGTGGCACCAGACCTGGGTGGACAACTCCGGCACGCTGCTACAACTCGCCGGCGGACTGGTCAACGGCGACATGGTGCTCGAAGGCGAGCGAATGCTCCCGAACGGCGCGTCCAGACTGGAACGCATCACCTGGACGCCAAACTCCGATGGTAGCGTGCGCCAGCACTGGCAGGCGAGCACCGACAAAGGCATGCGTTGGCAAACGGTGTTTGACGGGATGTACAGAAAATAGGGTCTTCGGGATTTCGGGTGTGTGATCGGGATCCTCTTGTCGGTATCACAACGCTACTTCAGCAACCGAATGGTCGTGCTCCACCGCCAGGTATTGCGTAGGGGTGTGTGTCGGGTTTGCTCGCGCCGAGCCACGAAGACCGCGGAGGAGTAGCGGCGTGCGAGAGATGGATGACATCACTGGAGCGATCCTGAACGCCGCAACGCCGACCTCCGTATTCACCGTGCACTGGGCCCGGGTTTGCTGGAGTCCGTGTACGAGGCCGGCCTGGCTCGCGCACGTGGTGTTCGAGGGGATTGGGCGCGGATCTCGTTGAGGATGACTGGGTCATCATGGAAATGAAAAGGCGCGGGGCACGAAGCAGGGCACGAAGGGCGCAGGGCACGAGGGGCGCAGGGCGCAGGGCGCGGGGCACGAGGGCGCGGGGCACGAGGGCGCGGGGCACGAGGGGCGCAGGGCGCGGGGCACGAGGGCGCGGGGCACGAGGG
>DASWGU010000251.1:0-33712 GCA_036393555.1 Gemmatimonadaceae bacterium | reverse complement strand
CTGACGTCTTCCCAGCGCACGCCCACCCCGGCCGCGCGCTCCGCGGCAGCCTGCGCATCACGCACGATCCGGTAAACCTCTCGCTGCGCCGGCGTGAAGGTACCGCTCACGGGAAAGGTGCGCGTGATGTCGGCCGCGTATCCGCCGAACGACGCGGCCGCATCGATGAGGAGAAGGTCGCCGGCCTGCATGTAGCGATCGTCACGATTGTAGTGGAGCACCGTGCTGTTCGGCCCGGAGCCGACAATGGACGCATAGGCCGGACGGTCGGCACCGTAGCGCCGGAAGCTGTACTCGAGCAGCGCCTGGATTTCAAACTCGTTCATTCCTGGCTCCAGCGCGCGGGCGGCTTCGGCATGGGCCTCCATGCTGATGGCCACCGCCCGGTGAATGAGGTCCAGCTCGGCGGCGCTTTTCTTCGAACGCATGTCGGCGACCGCCCGGTTCACGCCGGTGACCTCGAGGCCCTCGTGCCGCCCCCTGAGTTCGTCGAGGAACCGGTCATCACGATTCAGCGTGTCACCCCCCTCGGCCAGATCAGCCAGAAAGGAGAGTCGAGGTGTCGCACGCAGCAGGGAATCCACGGAGTCCTGAAACTCCGTTATGGGGCGGGTGTCCAGTCCGGTTGCCTTGGCGGCCGAGTCGGGTCCGTACCGCCTGCCCGACCAGACCTCCTGGGCCGGATTCTTGGTCTGGACGAACAGGGTCCAGGCCTGGCCGCCGCCCCGTTTGTCGAGGATGAGCGCGGCGTCTGCCTCCCGGTAGCCGGTCAGGTACAGGAAACCGGGGGACTGATAAAAGGCCAGGTAATCCATGACCGGCGATTCAGCCCCGCGAGCGACGAAGACGCCGTCCGGAAGCCGGGCAGCGAGCGTGGCGCGTCGCTGCGCGAACTCATCGGCGGTGATCTGGGCGATGGCTGGCCGGGAGAGCCCGATGATCAGGAACGCGCTGACTGCAAGAGGTCGCATGTTCGGAAGTCAGGAAGCGGGAAGGGTCTCGGATTCAGGGTGAACCGTGCAGGTCACGGACAGCGTGAACTGAAGCCAGGGTCGAGACGAATCGCAAACGTATCCGTTTTGAAGCATTTGTGGCGGCTGGCGAAACGCTGATGGCCCGGCGGTTGCAACGGGAGACCGCGACCTATTTCAGGATCTGCTTGGCGATGGTATGCAACTGCATGTTGGACGTTCCCTCGTAGATCGTTCCTATCTTGGCGTCGCGGTAAAACTTCTCGACCGGGAAGTCCCTGGTATAGCCGTAGCCTCCGAACAGCTCGACGCAGAGCGACGTCACGCGTTCGCACACCTGCGAGGAATAGAGTTTGGCCATGGCTCCTTCCTGCATGATGTCCCCGCCGGCGTCACGCAGACGGGACGCGTTGTAGACCAGGAGCCGGGCAGCCTCGAGTTCCGTCGCGGCCTGGGCGAGCTGGAACTGCACCGCCTGGAACTCCGCGACGCTTCGACCGAACTGCTGGCGTTCCTTGACATACGCGACGGCGGCGTCGAGCGCCCCGCGGGCCACGCCGATCATCTGCGCGCCGATTCCGACGCGCCCACCGTTGAGCGTGTCGATGGCGATCCGGTATCCCTGGCCGACGGGCCCGAGGACATTCTCGTCAGGCACCTCGCACCCGTCGAGGATCAGCTCCGTGGTGCTCGACGCGCGGATACCGAGCTTGTCTTCCTTGCGGCCCACCGCGAAGCCCGGCGCACTCCGCTCGACGATGAATGCGGTGATACCGCGATGGCCAGCCTGCGGATCGGCATTCGCGAAGACGACAAAGATGCCCGCCTCCGCGCCGTTGGTGATCCACATCTTCCGGCCGTTGAGGATCCACCGGTCGCCGCGCCGTTCCGCGCGCGACGCGAGTCCGAATGCGTCGGATCCGGATCCCGGTTCGGAGAGCGCATAGGCGCCCACCGTGGATGCGGTCAGCCGGCTGAGGTACCGCTCCTTCTGGGCTTCGGAACCGTATCGGGCGATCGGGAAGTTCACCAGCGTGTTCTGAACGTCCACCAGAATGGCGGCGGAGGCATCGACCCGGCTGATGGCCTCGACGGCCAGGGTCACCATCATCAGGCTGCCACTGGCGCCGCCGTACCGCTCCTCCACCTCAATGCCCATGAGGCCGAGATCGAACGTCGCGCTGATCAACTCCGGATCGAGCCGGGCCGCCCTCTCCATGTTCGCCACGCGCGGGCTCACCTCCGCTCGAGCGAACTCGGTGACAGCGTCGCGGAACAGGCTCTCTTCGGGTGAAAGGCTGGTCAGCGGTCGGGCCTGGTCGGCGCGCGGGGAAGCTGTGGAAGACAAGAGGTGGGAAGCAGGTACGTGGTGCGGAGCAAGGGCGCTCGGGTTACCGATCCCTTCTACGTTACTGCTCCGAGGCCGGATCGCGAAGGGTTCGCCGCACCTGCGGAGGACGCGCGGATGACTTGCCCCCTCAGGTGACCAGTTCCTCGAACACCTCGGCAACCCGATCCCAGCTGAAGTTCTCGCGCACGAACCGGGCCCCCGAGGCCGCCACGTCGCGCGCTTCGACGGGGTCGCTCAGGAGCCTCAGCACGGCGGCAGCAAAGTCCTCCGCGCCATCGGCAACGATCAGATGACGCCCCGGTTGGAGCGGAAGCCCCTCGGCGCCGATCGTAGTGGACACGACCGGGAGCTCCATCGCCAGCGCTTCGTAGATCTTGAGCCGTGTACCTCCGCCGACCCGGAGCGGGACAACGAAGAGCGCGGCGCGCTCGAGGTGGGGGCGAACGTCCGGCACGGAGCCGGTCACACGCACACGGGAATCGCGCTCCGCCAGTGCTTTGACTCTCGCAGGAGGGTTCCGTCCCACGACGGTGAGCGAGACATCGGGCATGCTGGCGTGAATGCGAGGCAACACCGTATCGACGAACCAGACGATCCCATCCTCATTCGGAATCCAGTCCATGGAACCCGTGAAGACGAGTTCGCGAGGTTGTCGCTCCGCGCGACCGCCGGGAGCGAAAAAACCGGTGTCCACGCCCGTTGGAACGTCCTTCACCCGGCGCAGGGCATACGCGCGCTCGAGCTCTTCGGCGTCGGCGCGTGACACCGCGACGACCGTGTCGAATCGGCGGCACTCGGCGCGCTCGTACCGAACCATCCGGCGCCACTGTTCGCGAAAGTACGCGCGCGACAGCGGATTCCCGCGCACCTCGACATGTCTCCGCCAGATGGCAGCCTCGACGTTGTGCTGGAAGAGCACCGTCCGGCAAGAGAGTGCCGGCGGCACGTTCTGCGCAGGGAAGAGAAAATCGCAGACCAGGAGGTCGACCTTGTGCAGGTTGACGGTACGCGTCACGGCGGCTCGCATTGCTGCAGAGCGGTACTTGGAGACGGCGTACGGGAGTGGCGAGACGGTGTTTGCCGCCAGTTCGAACCAGAAGCGCATTGAACCGCGTGCCGCCTCGCGAAACGGAATGCGGATCAACTCATTGCAGTACTCGGCTGATCGCTCCGCCGCGTCGGGCGATGCCCGGCCGTTGTCGAGCGTGAGGTACGTCACGCGATGCCGCCGCTTGAGGGCGCGCAGCATGTTGTACGTGCGAATCCGTCCGCCTTTGTCGATCGGATGGAGGAGTTCGGACTTGATCCAGAGGATGTGCATCGCTAGAACGAGGTCCGTCGGTCGACGGCCACAGGCGCCGGATTCAATGCGTGCCGACGGGACCAGGCGGGCACGGCGAGAGCGCGGCTCAGCGTCCGAAGACTCTGTCCCGAAGGCGACCATAGGCCTCTCCGGCGACACGCTTTGCCGCCTTCTTGACGTTCCAGTGCAGCCACTGAAGGCCTCTGGCAGTCGGGAACCCGGACACCAACCGACCGACGTACGCGGCGGGATCGCCGCGTCGAAGGGTGAATCGTCCCACGACAGTGCACTGATCGACGAGCTCGGTGCGGGTCACGGGCTCGGACGTGAACAACGTCTTTATTCCCTGATGCGCGGCCAGGACGGCAACCCTCCTCGAGTAAGAACCTCCCGGGACGGAGCCAGTTAGGACACGACTGCCCAGAACGTCCTCCAGATCGGCGATGCTCGATCGCCATTCTGCGCTGACTTCGTCCGCTGTCAATGTAGCAAGTCGAACCGGATGGGTTCGCGAGTGCGTGCCTATGATGTGGCCACGGCTCCGAAGTTCGCGGAGTTGCGGGCCTGTCAGGAAGCCGGTTTTGCCAATGCACCCGCTGGTCATGAAAACCAAACCGCGCCAACCGCGTCGTTCGAGTCGATCGGCAGCGTGGGCCAGGTATCCCGAACCGCCGTCGTCAAAGGTCCAGAGCACGCCGACGCCTCGCCTGCTCGTCCACGCGTGGCCTTCGACGTCGTTGATCACGACGACGCCTGAACTACTCACCGCCTCGAGGTGCCGCTCGAAGTCGTCCGCTCCGAGCTTGTAGGACGCCGCAGCGTTTCCCGGAAACCCGCTTTCCTCCCAATTCCCCGAGGTGACGATGTCGTGATACTCAAGCGCGATTGCGCGCACGCCCCCTCCATGCCCGCAGCTTCCACCGCCAGAGGGCCGTCAACCAAGGTTGCCCCCATTCTCGCGACGCCCGGCCGGTGGTGTCGATCGGCGGTATGGTTCCGGACACCGCCGCCGTCAGGCGTTGCGCGATTGCGTCGAGATTTTCCAGGAGGACCCGGTGCTGAATGCGAACGTGCGAGTCGTGCCACTCGTCGAACCCGGCCCGGAAATAGCCGAAAACCGGTCCGGTGTCGATCCCTCGGTCAATCCGAATCAAGCTGAGACCAACATGGTCAGGGTCATTCGACGCCAATGCCCAGAAACATCCGTGCGCGTTGCGGTATTCAGGACAGATGCCCGGGTGCATGACGAAAGTCCCGTGTCTCGGGATCAGGAAGGTCCTTTCCGCGAGGATCGTCTTGCACAGGGCGACTGTGAAGTCGGGTCGCGATGATTCCATGAATGCCTGGCTCTCCCGCGAATTCGGTGACGACACCTCGAGGCGGCGCACATCAGCGCGGTTACCCGCGTACCGCGAGATCAGTCGATCCGTTTGCGATTTCAGCCAGGCGGCATCCCGGCGTGCCCAGCGTAGCCGGTAGTACAGTCGCATGGCGAGGACATCAAGCAGTCGCAGCGTGCCAACGCGCCGCCATTCTCGCCGGAGCCGCCGTGCGCTCACGGTTCCCGGCTCACGAACGATGACGACGCCGCCAAGATCAGACCAGCTCTGCAGCCACCGGGTGATGCCGTCGATGTGAATGGGCGCATCATGGTGACAGATGAGAACTGAACGTGGTCGCGACTGTTGTTCCTGCGTGCCAGGAGGGCCCTTCACGGCGTCCTCACGATGCCCGACCGCCCCGGATGACCGAGGCCGGCAGAACGCGGTGCAGCGCCAGTGGCCGGGGTCCGGCAGAGCGCGTGGACTCAGACGGGCGCACGTGTCTACGCTCTGGCCGCGAGGCTGTGTGGCTCCACGGCGATGTCAGCTGGCGCTTCCCCGTCGACGAAGATCTGGTGCCAGAGCTCCAGATTCAGGAGTGCCCACAGCCTCTCCGCGTGGTCAGCGGCGCCGGTTCCATGCTCGGCGACCAGACGCGCCACCCTGTCGTGCTCGAACAATCCGCGGGCACGGGCCCGCTCGCCGAGCACGAACTCGTCAATGAGGTGGCGCCATTCTCCGCGGAGCCAGCGTCCGATGGGTACCGGGAAGCCCATCTTCCCGCGCGAGAGGATTTCCGCCGGCAGGTAGTCGCGCATGGCTGCGCGCAGCACGTACTTCGTGGTCCGGCCGCGGAGCTTGAGGCGCTCCGGGAGGGTCGCCGTGAACTCGATCAGCGGATGGTCCAGGAACGGGACACGGCTCTCGATCGAGGCCGCCATGGACATCTGGTCCTGCTTCATCAGCAGCTCGTGGAGATAGGTGAACAGGTCCACGTGCAGCAGCTGGTTGAGGACCGAGCCGGCGTCCGTCGCGTAGAGCAGCTCGTGCGCAGCGGCGTACGGGTCGACCGCGCCGAGTGCGTCGCGCCACTCCGGAGCGAGCAGCGCGTTGATGCGAGCGCGGTCGAACACCGCAAAGTTGTCGAAGTAGAGATCGTCCAGCGTGGCGTGGCGGGCGAGCGCGGTTCGGCGGAGGCGAGCCTGCCAGCGCGATCCCCGGGGCGCCGACCCGAGCAGGGCCGCACCGGCCCGGCGTCCCAGACTGCCGGTGAGGGTCTGAAGGGCGCGACCGAAGGCCATGTTCCAGACCGTGTACCGGTACCGCCCGTAACCGCCCAGCGTCTCGTCGCTTCCCTCGCCGGTGAGGACGACTTTCACGTGCTCCGCGGCGAGGCGTGAGACGAAGTTCAGCGCGATACTCGACGGGTGAGCGATGGGTTCGTCCTCGTGCCAGAGCAGCGTGGGGAGTGCCGAGAAGAAATCGTGAGGCGTGACGGTGATCTCATGGTGGTCGGTGCCGTAACGCGCCGCGACGAGTCGGGCGTACGCCAATTCGTTGGCCTCCCGTTCGGCGAACGCCACGGAAAACGTCCTGATCGGTTCGTCCACCAGGGTGCTCATCATGGCGGTGATGGCCGCGGAATCGATCCCACCGGAGAGAAACATGCCCAGCGGGACGTCGGCCATCAGTCGGAGGCGAACGCTCTCGCGGAAGCGCTCCCGGTACTCGTCGATCAGGGCGCGATCTCCCCGCGTGTCGATCGCCGCGGGTGAGAAACCGAGCTTCCAGTAGCGCTCGAGGCGGACGGTTCCGTCGCGCCAGGTGAGTGTGTGGCCCGGCGCGAGGCGCTTCACGCCCTCGAAGAGCGTTTCCTCACCTGACGTGGCGTGGTTGGCCAGGTAGTCAGGGAAGGCCGCCATGTTGAGCGCGGGTTGGACCGCTCCGACTGCCAGGAGCGCCTTGATTTCGGAGGCGAAGTAGAGCGCGCCGTCCTGCGTGTGGACGTAATACAGCGGCTTCACGCCCAGCCGGTCACGCGCCATGAACAGCTCCCGGCGACGCTCGTCCCAGATGGCGAACGCGAACATCCCGCGCAGCCTCTCCGGCATGGCGGTTCCGTGGCGCTCGTACAGGTGCAGGATCGTCTCGGTGTCGCAGTGCGTGGCGTACTGCACCCCGGCCGCCTGCAGCTCGGGCATCAGCGTCGGGTGGTTGTAGACCTCGCCGTTATAGATGAGCTGCACCTCCCCGTTGCGGATGGACATCGGCTGCGCTCCGTGCGCTACGTCCACGATGCTGAGCCGCCGGTGTCCCAGCCCGATGCCGGCACGCAGGTACATGCCCGACCCATCCGGCCCGCGGTGCCGGATGGTGTCCATCATGCGCTCGATCAGATTACGGTCGAGCCGGCGAGTGGACCCGTGGGGGAGCGCGACGCCGCAAATGCCGCACATCAGTCAGAACGGATGAGAGGTAAGCGACCGGCGAAGCCTGCGGCGCGGCGGGTCGATGCCATAGCGATGTACCTGGCGCTCACGTGCCATGAGGAAGTTCGCCGCGGCCCTGCGGCGTCGGGTTCCAGACGGCCCAACGGCCCCGAAGTCCGTTCGCGATGGCCACGACGGGAACCAGTTGGAGCCGCAACATCCACAGGGCCTGGTTGCGGATCCGCCGGAACGCGGCCGGCGCGATGACCACGCCCAGAAGGACAACCAGCAGCGTTGCTGCCGCAACCGCACTCAACGCCATCGGCACGCGCAGGGCGAGGAAGACGAGAGTTGCCAGCAACCCGACTGCCAGGAGAACGGGCGTCAGCAGGCGAAGCAGCTTGTGCACCACGAAATGAAGCCAAACCGGATTCCGCCATGGCAGCAGCACGCCCGGCACGACCGCACAGTACTGAATCAGGCCGGTGAGCGTGCGTGCGCGCCGCGCGAACTGCTGATCCTGCGAAAACGGCCGCGGATCGAACGCGACCGCTTCGGGGCAGAACCCGACACGCCCGCCCTGCCTGACGATTGACAGTCCGGTGAAGAGGTCGTCGCAGATGAGACCAGCCGGCAGGTCACGCCAGTACGCCGGCCGCATGGCCAGCACCGCCCCGGTGGCCGACACCACGCTGCGACTGGCCGCCTGGCCGGCCCGAATAACCGCCTCGAAGTCAGACCAGGCGGTCATGACAGCGTCGGTGCGGTGATGCGTGTACCGGCCGGTCACCCCCTCCAGGCCGGACTCGAGAGCGAGGACCAGACGCCGGATGGCGTCCGGACTGAATTCCTGGCCTACGTCGGCGAACACCAGCGCATCGCATCCGGCGGCAGCCCGGACGCCAGCGTTCAACGTTGCGGCCTTTCCGCCGGGCCGGTCTCCCGGGACGACCTCCGCCAGCCCGGCCAGGGCATCGTGGTACGCCTCGAATGGGAAGGGCGCGCCGGGGTCCACCGCGATCACGACCTGCAGCCGATCCACTGGATAGTCCCCCCCGCGCAGGTTCCGGACTCTCTCGACCGCGAACGCAGGATCGTCCCGGGTAGCGACCACCACACAAGCCGCCGCGTCAGGGGTCCGGCTCGTACCAGTGCTGCCCCTTCCCGTGCGCGCCCGGAGCCACATCGCAGCCGGGTAAACCACCCAGGCGATAGCGAGGAGGCCGAAAGCCACCGCGGCGGTCAGCAGGAGGAACATCCTTGACGGGGGACCGGGGACGTGGGACGGGGGCGAAGGGGACGCCGGCCACCATTGACGATGGGGCGCCGGGCGCCGTAAAGGTACCGCCCAACGGCCGTCCTCAGGCTGCTCCCGCGAAGACCTGAAGGGCCAGGTCGACCTTGCCGAAGGGCGCGGAGACCTGGACGCCATCGACGGCTTCGCGCACCCGGGTGAGCATCTCGCGCGCCATGGCAATGCCTTCCGCGACCGCGTGTTCGCGCGACTGGTCGTTGGCGCGGCGCATCCTCGTGATGACCTCGTCAGGCACGACGACTCCGGGTACTTCGTTCGCCAGGAACTCCGCGTTCCGCACCGAGACCAGGGGCCAGATACCGGCCACCACGGGGATGCGGACGGCCGCGATCTCCCGCAGAAACCGCTCCAGTTGGGCCGCGTCGAACACCGGCTGGGTGACCGCGAACTCCGCGCCCGCCTCGACCTTGTACATGAAACGCCGCAGTTCCACGGAAGGATCGATGGCTGCCGGGTTGCAGCCTACACCGATCACGTACCTGGTCGGCTCGCCGATCGGGTTTCCGCCGGGGTCCATTCCATGGTTCAGGTTGTTCACCAGGTTGGTGAGGCCGATGGAGTCGATGTCGAAAACGGCAGTCGCGTCCGGGTAGGGGCCCATCTTGGGCGGGTCGCCCGTGATCAGCAGGATGTTGCGGAGACCTACCGCGGACGCGCCCAGCAGGTCCGAGAGCATGCCGAGCAGGTTACGGTCCCGGCAGCAGTAGTGCGTCACTGTTTCGATCCCGACCCGCTGCTCGATGAGCAAGCTGGTCAGCAGGGCGCCCATCCGGCTTTGCGCGCGCGGGCCATCCGGGACGTTGACCGCGTCGAGTCCAGCCGCTTTCAGCGCGGCGACGTCGGTGAGCATCTTCTCGGCGTTGACTCCCCGCGGCGGAACGATCTCCACCGAGGTGACGAACTCCCGCGCCGCGAGCTTGGCGGCCCACTTCGAGCGCTCGGCGAAGGGGAAGGGATCGAGCCCCCGCGCCTCGCGCGTCGTGACGGGTGAGTCGGTTGTCGTGCCGGCCGGCGCGGTCCGTCCGGCGGACGCGCGGGCGACGACTCCCCTCGCGAGGCGCGGGGCGAGCGGGCGAATCCCTGCTGCGATGGCGCGAATGTGTTCGGGCGTGGTGCCGCAGCATCCGCCCACGATTTTGGCACCGGCCTGCACCAGGTGACGGGCGTATGATGCCATGTATTCCGCGCTGGCCATGTACATTGCGCGGCCGGCGACCTCGCGCGGCATCCCGGCATTGGGTTGGGCGCTGAGCTTCCGGGTGGTGATCGGCGCCATGCGCTCAATGCCCTCGAGGATACCCTGCGGTCCCACGGAGCAATTCAGGCCGACGATGTCGGCACCGAGCGCGTCGAGCCAGCGGACCACGTCCTCGGGCGTCGCGCCGAACGGAGTTCGTCCGTCGGTGCCGATCGTCATCTGGGCGATGACCGGGGTGGAAGCGTCGACCTGGCGGGCGGCGGCGACTGCCTGCGCGATTTCATCCAGGTCGCCGAAGGTCTCGATGATGAATGCGTCGGCGCCGCCTTCTTTCAGCGGCGTCATCTGCTGGGCGAATGCCGCGCGCGCTTCTTCGAGGCTGGTTGGTCCGTAGGGTTCCAGCCTGATGCCGAGGGGGCCGACGGCGCCGGCCACGAGTGCCTGGTCGCCGGCCACCTGGCGCGCCAACCGGGCGGCGGCGCGGTTGATCTCGGCCACGTGCGACTCCAGGCCGTATTGCGCGAGCTTGAGCCGGTTGGCGCCGAAGGTGTTGGTCTCGAGCACCTCGGCGCCCGCGGCGGCGTACTCCGCATGGACATCCCGAACCAGGTCGGGTGACCGGGTATTGAGCTCGTCGTAGCACCGGTTGATGAAGACGCCGCGCGCGTAAAGCATGGTTCCCATGGCGCCGTCGAACACCATGACGGCCTCGGGATCGATCAGGCGGTCGAGGAGCCCCTGGCGGGACATCAGCGTGAGTCGTGCGTCGTGAGCCGAGCCTCAGTGGGCGCGGACTCGGCCCGGGCCGTGCCGTCACCGCGGATGCCGTAGTATTTCGCCTCCGGATGGTGCACGATCAGCGCCACCGTGCTCTGTTCCGGCACCAGCTGGAACGCGCTCGTGAGGATCATGCCTAACGCTGCCTCTGCGGGCAGGAGCCGGAAGACGACGGCGTGGTCATCCAGGTCGGGGCACGCCCCGTAGCCCCACGAGTAGCGCTTCCCGCGTCCGTCGGGGAGGCCCATCTCGCGGCGCACGCGCTGGTGGAGCCACTCCGCCACGGCTTCCGCCGCTTCCACGGCCAGTCCGTGGACGAAATACGCCTCGGTGTACTCCGCCGCGGCCTGCAGCTCCTCGAAGCGGCGCGTGGCGGCGTCACCAACGGTGACCACCTGCAGCGCGAGCACGTCGACCTCACCCGACTCGACGCTGCGGAAGTAGTCGGCGATGCAGAGGCGCTCCCGACCGTCCTGCCGGGGGAACGAGAGACGGGCGATTTCGCGCCGCGCGCCGCCGTCCGCGTCGAGCGCCGCGGGATCGTAAACGACCAGCGCGTTGCCGTCGGATTGCACGGGGAAGTAACCGTACACGGCCTGCGGCTGAAGCCAGCCGTTGCGCGACGCATCCTCGCTGAGGCGGCGGAGTGTCGGCTCGAAGACGTCGCGCACTGCCGTCTTGTACGGCTCGCCGGATCCGCGGCCGCCCCATTGCAGGCGATACAGCTCGTCGAGGTCCAGGAGAGCCAACACCTCGGCCAGGGGGATGTCGCGGAGCACGCGCACGCCCCAGGATGGCGGCTCCGGGATGGTGTGGTCGCGCGAGACCGCACTTCGGGTGGTGTCATCCGTCCCCGCGGCGGCGTCCTTGCCCACCGCCGCGTGCAGGAAGACGTCGCGTCGCGCCTCGTCGATCAGCCGCTCCACCAGCGGCCCCCGATTGGGAATGTCCATCAGCGCGTCCACGGTTTCGAGCCCCTCGAAGGCATCCTTGCAGTAGAAGACGCCGGCCCCGTAGGGGCGCTCGCCATCCACGAACAGGGCGCGGCGACCGAAGCGCCGATTGATCGCGGCACCGCCGATCAGCACCGGAAGGTGCAGGCCGCGCTTGTCGAGTTCCTGCACGCAGATCGGCATCTGCCTGGAGGTGGACACGAGGAGTGCCGAGAGGCCGATCGCGTCGGCGCTCACCTCGATAGCCTTGTCGATGATGGTGTTGACGGGGACCTGCTTGCCGAGGTCGAACACCGTGTAGCCGTTGTTCGAGAGGATGGTGTTGACCAGCGATTTACCTATGTCGTGCACATCTCCGTAGACGGTGGCGAGGACGACGCGGCCCTTGGTGTAGCCCTCGCTGCGCTCCAGGAAACTCTCCAGGTGGCGCACCGCCTTCTTCATCACCTCGGCGGACTGCAGGACGAAGGGGAGGATCAACTCGCCGGCGCCGAACTTGTCGCCGACTTCCTTCATGGCCGGGAGGAGCACCTGGTTCAGCACGCGGACGGGTTGTTCGCGCACGCCCGCGGCGTCGAGCGCGTCCTCGATGCCCTCTTTCTTCCGGTGCACGACCATCCAGTGCACGCGTTCGTCAGGCGCCATGGTCGCGGTGGGGTCTTCGCGCGCGGCGTCTCCGTTTGCGCGCGTCCCGTCGCCCGTCCCGTAGTGCTCGATGAACCGCTGGAGCGCGTCGGGCCGCCGGTTGAACACCAGGTCATCCGCCATCCCGCGCTCGTCAGGCGGGATCTCCGCGTAGGGCGTGACGTGCGCCGGGTTCACGATGGCGGCATCGAGGCCGGCCTGTACGCAGTGATGGAGGAAGACGGAGTTGAGGACCGCCCGCGCCGTCGGCGCGAGTCCGAAGCTCACGTTGGACACGCCGAGGATGGTGAACACGCCCGGCAGCTCGCGCTTGATGAGCCGGATGCCCTCGATCGTCTCCTTCGCCGAGTCGATCCACTCCTCGTCGCCGGTGGCCAGGGTGAAGGTGAGTGCGTCGAAGACCAGGTCGCCGGGGGCCAGGCCGTATTCGTTCACGACGATGTCGTGAATCCGACGCGCGACCTCCAGCTTGCGCTCCCGCGTTCTGGCCATGCCCACCTGATCGATCGTCAGCGCGACCAGTGCGGCGCCATGTCGGCGCGCCAGCGGAACGACCGCGTCGATGCGCTGGCGCCCGTTCTCCATGTTGATCGAATTGATGATGGCCCGCCCGGGCACGTGCTCCAGCGCGGCCTCGATGACGCCAGCCTCCGTGGAGTCGATCATCAGCGGGGACTCGACGCTCATGGAGAGCAGCTTCACGACCTTCGACATCTGCTCCGCTTCGTCGGCGCGCTCGGTCAGCGCCACGCAGACGTCCAGCACATGGGCGCCGGATTCCGCCTGCTCCCGCGCGACGTCCAGGATCCCGTCGTAATCGTCGGCCAGGAGGAGGCGCTTCACGCGTCGCGATCCCTGCGAGTTGACGCGCTCGCCGACCAGGAGTGGCGGCGGATCCTGGTGCAGGGTGATTGCGCGCATGGCGCTGGACAGTCGGGGCACCACGTGACGGGAGACGGCCGACGGGGCACCCGGGGAGACCTGAGCCGCCTGCCCGGGTGAGCGACGAACCTCCGACCCCGGAACCCCTGCCTCGCCGGGAGACCGGTGAGCGGTGAGCGGCGACCTTGCCCCGAGGGCATCGACCTCACGACAGACCGCGCGCAGGTGGTCCGGTGTGGTTCCGCAGCATCCGCCCACAATCCGGACTCCGAAGTCGCGAACGAACTCGGCCAGCATCGTCGCCATCGGTTCCGGTTCGAGCGGATAGACAGCGTCGCCGGTGCCGGTGTTCAGCGGAAGCCCCGCATTCGGGATGCAGGAGACCGGCCGCGTGGCGTGTTCGGCCAGGAACCGGATCGGCTCGCGCATATGCTCCGGGCCGGTGGAGCAGTTCAGGCCCAGGACGTCCACCCGCAGCGACTCCAGCGTCGTCATTGCGCTGGCGATGTCGGTGCCGAGCAGCATTCGGCCACTGGTGTCGAGCGTGACCTGTGCCTGGACGGGTACCCGATGCCCCAACTCGCTGAAGAGTTGCTGGAAGCCGGAGAGTGCCGCCTTGACCTCGAGGATGTCCTGCGCGGTCTCCACCAGGAGCAGATCGACGCCGCCCTCGATCAGGTACTTCGCCTGCTGGTAGTACTGGTCCGCCAGCTCACCGAACGTGGTGTCCGACAGGACGGGGTCGCTGCTCGACGGGAGGAGACCCGTGGGACCAATGGACCCGGCGACGAAGCGAGGATGGTCGGGCGTGGCGTACCGGTCTGCCGCCTCACGTGCCAGGCGTGCCGCCGCGACGTTTATTTCGCGGACCTTGTCGCCCAGACCCCACTCCGCCAGCCGGCGGGGAGTGGACTGGAAGGTGCAGGTCTCGAGGACGTCGCAGCCCACGGCGAGGAACGAGTCGTGGATCTCCCGAATGACGTCAGGACGGGTGAGCACGAGGTTGTCGTTGCAGCCCTCCAACGCCGTGCCCCCGAAGTCCTCCGCGCTCAGGTGGTATCGCTGGATGCTGGTGCCCATCGCTCCATCGAACACCACTGCGCGCGTAGCGATGGCGTTGAGGTACTGGGACCAAGGCGCGTCTGGTTGCGTGCGAGATGGGGTCACGGTGACTGAAACGAAAGCGGCCCGGTGCTTGAGCGCCGGGCCGGCGCTTTAGCGGGATGTTTTACGTGGCCGCAAGTTGCCTGAAATCGCCACGGATCAGTTGTCCGGGTGCCTCGCGCGAAATCGCGCAGCGGCACCCTGCAGCAAGTAAAGCGGGCGCCAGGGAGCGCGGCAAGCGGCACGAGTGCCCTGCCTACGACGCAGGACTCTCCGGCCCGGTCACCGGGGACGATCGGCCAACCGTTCGGGCGCGGCTCAACGTGTGCTCCGCCAGGGCGGTTAGTCGGTTCCGCTCCAGGGGCAGCT
This sequence comes from Gemmatimonadaceae bacterium, assembly GCA_036393555.1. Lineage (GTDB taxonomy): Bacteria > Gemmatimonadota > Gemmatimonadetes > Gemmatimonadales > Gemmatimonadaceae > JABWBJ01. Next base: position 19,093 of record DASWGU010000251.1, on the reverse strand, counting down.
CGAGGTCCGCCACCACGAGGCGCGACAACCCCGGTGAGAGAGTCGTCGCTGCCTGTCCCGATTCGCGATAGGTCACCAGGGCGCTGCCGGATGGCACGACGCCGCCGATGAACGGGTGCCCCGGCTCGCAGCTCGCGAGCAGGGCCCGCTCCACGATCACCAGTACCGGCCGGTGCTGTGCGCGGAGGTCTTCCGCCTCATCGAGGGTGTGGGCGACCAGCACGCCGGAGCCGGTACGGGTGAGGCTCTGGGAGAGGCCCTCGAGGAGCGCCGGGTTGCTGCCAGCGATGAGAAGCATGGCGACTCGTCAGATTGGGGTGAGGATGCGGTCCAGTGCCGGGCGGGCCACTTCATCGATCTCGACGATCTTGTTGCGGGATCCCGCGCCCGACACGATCCGGACGTGCCGTCGTGGCACGTCCAGAGTCTCGGCCAGGAACTTGACCAGTGCCTCGTTTGCGGCGCCTTCCACGGGCGCGGCCTGCAGGCGGACGCGCAGGGCGCCGCCGTGTTCCCCGGCGATCTCGTTCCGGGCCGCCCGGGGCTGAACGCGCACGTCGAATCGAACGGCCCCCACCCTCGTGCGCAGGACAACCGTCACGTGAGCATTCCCACGACGAGGCGCTGCAAGATACTCACGAGGAAGAAGGCCACGATGGGGGTGATGTCAATGGCGCCAAACAGCGGGATGATGCGGCGGAGGGGACGCAGGACGGGTTCCGACAACACGAACGACCAGCGGATCCAGGGAGAGAACGGAGAAATCGGCAGCCACGACGCGACCACCCGGACCAGGATGGCTATCTGGAGGAGGCCGAATCCCCAGGATACCATGAGGCTGAGCAGACCGGACGGCCCCGTCGAAAGACCCGTGGCGAGGCCGGCGACGATACGGCCGAGAAAGTCCAGGAGCGCCAATAGCAGGAGCCCGCCGATTACTATGGCGGCGAGGCCCCACCATGGAGCGGAGGCAGGGAGTCCTCCGGCCCGGACCACTCGTCGCTCAACCGGGGCGAGCAGAGGATCGACGTATCGCCTGAGGAAGCGAGCGATGCCGCCGAAAGGATTCACCCGTCGCGTTCGGACCAGCCAGTCGGTCGCGGCGATCACCGCCATGGCCAGCGCCATCCAGAAGAGCGCGACCCGGAGGACATTCTGCAGCGTGGCGAGCACCGTCAACACGCCTGTCACGCCTCAAAGGTGACAGGCGACCCGCCGGCCTTCAAGCCTTGTCGTCATCTCGATTCGCTCGTCAGGCGGAAACGGCGAAGGCGGCGCCAGCCGGTGCGTCCGCCCCGGCCAGTCAGGGCTTCGCGCGAAAGAGCACGGCGCGCGCCTGCTCCGCCAGTCGCCGGGCGATCAGGACACCGTCCCCCTCGACGGCGAGATTCACCTCCTGCGCGGGGTCCGCCTGCAGACTGAACAGGAGATGGCGATCGCCGTCGTCCGAGATGTACTGCAGCGAATCCGTGACCAGCGACACGTAGTGCCACCGAATGGGGGCGTCTGCCGGCCGGATATCATCGTACGACAGCGCGGCTGCCGCCGGACTCCAGGGTGAGCTGGCGCCGTGCCACAATGGTGCGAGCGAATACCCTGGCAGCTCTCCAGGTCCGCTGCCCTGCGCGCGCGTCAGGTCCAGTATGGTCGCCGGCACGTCGCGCAGGGAAACGGTCGGCGTGACGCGCACGCCGGGGGGAATCGCCGGCGGATACCGGAGGACCAGCGGGACGTGCAGGAGAGGCTGGTAGAGGTGCGCGCCATGTTCGTGGAGGCCGTGCTCACCGAACAACTCGCCGTGGTCGGACGTCACGATGACGAGAGTCCGGTCGAGCTGGCCGCCCATCCTGAGGCTGTCGAACAGCCTCCCGAGCTCCTGGTCGATCGTTGCTATTGCCCCCTCGTAGCCACCGTGTCCGGGTGTCTGGAACTTCTCGCGGAACTCCGGCCCCGGTTTGTAGGGCGCGTGGGCATCGAAGAAATTCAGCATGGCGAACCATGGCCGTGTGCCCTGTCGCTCCCGCCACGTCAGGAACTCGTCCACGACAACGTCGGCCGACTTGCGAGGGTGCGCCTGGTACCGATCACTGGAAGACCAGCGGAAACGCAGCACGGCCGTGAACAGCCCGCTCGCCGATCGCTCGCGAACGGCGATGCGCAGGTCACGCGCCAGGTCGGACTGCAGCAGGGGAGCGGACATCAGCAGTTCCGTGAACGTGCGCTGGTAATCGCGGTAGCGGACGAAGCCGCGCGCCAGGCCGTTTTCGCGCGTGGTGTAGTGCGGGTTCGCCATGAAGGCGCCGGTGACGTAACCGCGCGCCCGCAGCAGCTCGGACAGCATTGGGGTGGTGTCGTCGAGCGCGACGAGCCAATCGGCGTCCAGCTCGGTCGGGTACTTCCCGGTGAGCAGGGTGGCGTGAGTCGGTAGCGTCCACGAGGAGGTTGCCATCGCCTGGTCGAATACCACGCCTTCTGCCCCGAGCGCCTCGATCGAGGGCGTGTTCGGGAAACTGTAGCCATACAGGTGCATGCTCGCGGCCCGTACGGTATCCAGGATGAGCAGCAGGACATTCGGTGCCGCGGCCGGCGGCGCCTGGAGGGACGCGGTGGCACGGCGCTCTGTCGCGCGTTCCATTGCCTGCATTGCGGCCGCGGATCCGATCGTGCCGGCGAGCATGACGAGGCCGCTGAGCAGGGCCATTCGTCTGATTCGCGCCCGGTTACGCATCGTGACCGACGAGATCTGAATCCCCGCGCCGACGGCCAGCAGAAACGCGGCGAGATAATGGACTCTCGGGAACAGCAGCAATGGTGAGAAAACGGCCCAGGTCGCAAAGAACCCGACAGTTACCCGCTCGGACATGAACCGCGGTGCCACAGCGGCAAGCAGCCCCAACGGTATCGCCGGTACGGCGAACACCACGAGATGGGCCAGCGGTGCCATCCACACGGTGTCGTTTCCGCGCCAGAGCATGTCGCTGGTTAGAACGCGAAACGTGGCGTAGTGCACGGCGCGCAGAATCCCGGCGGCGAGAGCGAACCACGCCGCCGTGGCCACGACCCCGCGGAATCGTCCCAGTCGCGTCCCCGTCAAATCGACAGCCGCCACGAGGTCACCTCGGCAGGGAAGAAGAGCAGGATACCACGTGCCGATCGTTTCTCCACTCCACCGGACGACCGGATGCCGATCCGTTTGTCGGCAGGATTGCCCGATAGCACTGGAAGCACGCCAGACGGCTCAGCTGCCAGCAGCGATGGGCCGGATCGCGAAACCGTACCGATCCGGGAATGTCGCAACGATGGACTGAAAACGCCGCGCGTCGTCACCGCGCACGTGTTCGGGGAGGTATCGCCAGCAGAGGGGGGCGATGTCTACCGTCCACGGTTGATGACGGGCGCGGGCATACCCCGCGAGCTGGTCGTTGAGGCGTCGCGAGGTCAGATGGCAGGTAACGTTGTCGAGCGCCCAGCGCCGCGGGGTGTAGCGGTCGGCGCTATCGAGAAACTCCCGCAACTGCCGGCCGAGACCGGTCCGTCCGAACAGGGTTCCGGTCTGGTTGTTGATGTAAGCCTTCGATCCGACGTGGCAATCCTCCATCATCCCGACTGGAGTGTCGGCAAAGAACCCCTCGACCGGTGCCACGCAGGACCCTTCTCTGGCGCTGAAAAGCAGGCTGATCCGCGCGTCACACTGGAGGCTGGTGACACGCTCGATGTCGATATTGGTGTGGAGCTCGAGATCCTGCCGCACCCCGAAAGCCCGGGCTTCAGCCCGTATTTCCTTCTCCGTACGGCCCTCTCCATCCCGACCCACCAGCACGACGGACAGGTTGCGCGGCAGGTGACGAAGGGCCTCGAACAGAAGCCAGTGACGCTTGAACGGCAACCAGTTGGCGACCATCAGAATGTCGATGCGACGATCGGCGCGTGCCTTCGGCTGGTAATAGTCGGGATTCACCCAGTCGCACGCCATGATAGGAACCGGCTCGATGACCGGAGCCATCATCCGGTACGCGGCCACGTCGGCGAGATTGGATATGCCGATGAACGCCGGGTCCTCGGAGAGACCCGCCAGATGTGCAAAGCTCGCGTAGTCGGGCGGCGACCATGATGAAGCACCCACCAGGTAGTAGTCCCTGAAGAATTCAAGCGCGCCAGGGGACTTGGCGATCCTCAACCAGTTGTACTCGAACGAGCTGTAGAGCACGCCCTTCTCGCCATTGGAACCCGGCGCCTTGAGCACCACGCTCGACGTGAGCGTGAGGTCGCGGATGTCCGCAAAGGAACCGTAGTATCGCTCGATGCCCACGCCGTGTTCCTGCCAGACGCTCGAGGCCGGACTCTGCAGCAGGGGCGCGATCCGGCGACGCAGGACGCTTCGAACCGGCCGCCAGGTGGCGCGCCGGCAGGCCGTGAGCAGCGATTCGAGCGATCGCGCCCGGGATCGCGTCGCCACGCTGCGCATCAGCAGGAGCACGGCATGGACATCCGCCAGGAGACGCGTTCTGGCGAGCACGCCGCGCCAGCGTGCTCTCCAGCGAATCCGGAACGCACCCCGGATTGGCGGCGTGGCCGACGGCGCGCCGGTCGAGGGCGTTCCGGTGCGCCGTGCCCCATCCACGCCGCTGACCATGCTCGTATCGTCTCGAAGGTTTGGAATCGAAACGGCTCAGGACGGAACGCGGTGTGCAGGCGGCCGCGGCGCTACCGGGGAATGAACTCGCGGCCGATGAGCTGCCTGACGACAAGCTGGACATACCAGGGAAACAGCCAATACTAGCGGCGGGTCGAATCGGCCTCAAGCTCCATCGCGGGCTACTGCACACACGTCGTCTCTGTGCTCTCACACACCGGCCGTTGTCGCCGACCGGGGAGCTTTGAGGCTGACTCGATGGCTCGTCAGGTAGGAGAGTGCCCAGGCGGCGGCCAATCCGATGACAACGCCACCCCATTCCGTCGGGGCCATGTGGCTGGTGCCGGTCAGCAGCGGCGCGCCGAGCAGGCTCGCGGCGATCAAGCCCAGCGGCGTCCACCAGGCACGAGCCGCAGGCTGGTCGGGTTCCGGCCCCTTGCGCGCTCGCTGGCTGGTGTACGCTACCGGGACGATGAGGATCGCCAGCCAGGCCGCGTTGAGAAGCCACCAGTCATTGTCAATCGCGACATCCCATGGGAGGAGAACAGTCCAACCGAGACCGGGCGTTCTGCGCACCGTGACCTCCAGGTGATCGCCGCCTGCATCACGGGACAGCGTAAGGCGCCGGCGGTCGGAGTGGCCCTCGATGGTCACGGGCGAGTTCCCTTCGTCGCCGCGACCGGCACCACCGAACGCGCCATCGAGCTTGACCATGATCGGCCTGAGGCGCGCGAACGAAGCCACCTGGTGGGTCCGAATGATGGCGGCGGTGCCCCACTGGCCGAAGAACAACCCCTCCTCGCGAAAATTGGATGTCCTCACGATGATGGCCTTTCGTCGCGTCGCCGGAATCGGACCATCGATGACCGAACGAAGCACGGTGCCGCCTGACGATGGGTCAACGACCCAGGTGCCATGGAGGCCCAGCGCGGGTCGCAGGAACCTGTCGTTCAATTCCACGGACCGGATTCGCCCGGGGAACGAGTCGTGGTTGACCCGCAGCACCGCCCACTGTACCTGCTGCAGAACCGACGGTGGTGCTGGAAGGAGCAGGACGGCGGAGGTCACGATCCAGGCCGCCACCAGCGCCGACAAGCCGAGGGACAGGCGCAGCGCCTGGGATCCGGTTGCGACCAGCCAGCCGGTTCCGTTGCAGGCAACCCAAGCGCCGAGCACTGCTCCGAGTGCGTTGGCAAGGAGGTCGCCCAGCGAGGCGAATCGGCCGGGAATCAGCAGCTGCAACGACTCCACCGCAAGGGTGACGGCAAATGCGGCGGCAACCGTGGTGCCATACCTGCCGGTGAGCCACATCAACCCGAACCCAAGCGGCGTGAACAGGACCACGTTGGCGGCGAAGTCCACGCCTCCCAGCGGCCCGCAGACGATGCACGCGTGTGGCAGGGTGATGGACGGCGCCACGGGCATCAGCGTCATGAGCCCGATCAACCCGAGCGACGCCACGACCAGGACGCCGCCGAGGCGGCGACGCCCGGGTCCGAACGTTCTCACAGTCGTCGGCTTCATTTCACCGCCGGCCGGCGTCGCACGCGGCCGGGCCGGGTACGGTCCGACGCCTTGTGCCGCGCAACCACCCGCCGCCCAGATCGATGCCGTGCGGGGTTGTCGGGTGTGAGGTCAGGGCTTCTGGAGCACAGTGATGATGTTCGAGCGAAGGTCCCTGCGATGTTCGGCCTGCACGAAACGGATCCACAGAAGCTCCAGGAACGCCAGCGGTGGTATCACGGAGAAGAGGGCAGTGGTCGACACCATCGACAGCTCCGCGACGTGCAGGCCGGCGGCCGCAGCACACCGGTGCACGTCGGACGAAGAGTTGCAACGATAGTAGGTTGGAAATACGTCCTTGCTCCGGCGTCCGTCCAGCAGACGTACCAGCGGGCGCTTGGCGACCTCGGGTACCACCCGGGCGGCAAGGGTCGGAAACGCGCCGGCGTTTGGCGTGTGCATGATGAAAACCCCGCCCGGCTTCAGCACGCGCGCCACTTCACGAAAGTCTCCCTCCGGGTCGGCGAGGTGCTCTACCACCATGTTCGCGGTCACGACGTCGAAGGCCTCCCCGCGAAACGGGAGATCGTGGACGACGCCGAACAATCGGGCGTGCGCCGAGCGGTTGTCCAGGAGCGAGGCGAAGTCGAGGTCGATCCCGACAAGCATCCTCGCCCTGGAGACCAGGACACGCTCGGCATCCAGTCGCCAGGGCGGCAGGAGCCGCCGCCCGCAACCGACATCCAGCCATCCTGCACCATCCCGGATCCAACGGAAGAGGTGCTCCTCGTAGTGCGACTGCGAGTACCTGAGATTCGGAACGAGCCGCTTCTCCAGTCTCCAGTAGGTCTTGAGCAGCTTCCCTTTCAGGGTCATGGCGATGAAGCGCGGACGCGCAGGTCACGGTGGGACGACCACGTAGCACATCGGTTCATTGTCGCGTTGCGAAGCAACCAAATGATGCCGTGGTGCGGAACGCAAGCTCGCCGCCGCCCTCTTGCATCGCGTGGCCGCGCTGATGACCATTCTGCGTCGATGGCCCGGGTTCCGCGTTCGACCTCCCGCCCCTCTGCTTGACGCTGCCACCCAGCACCTCCGTCGCGCTCGAAGCGAACCATGCCGACCTCCCGGTCCTGCGACTCGGGTTGCTGGTTGACAATCTGGTCCAGCCTGCGTGGGCCGCGGCCTGCCTCGAGGAGGTGCTGCGACGAGGAGACGCGCAGGTAGCGCTGATCGTCCGGAACGGCCGGCCGCCGGCTGGAGCGCCGTCGGGCTCTCGTCTGGCAGCGTGGTGGCGGAATCGGCGCCAACTGGGACACGCGCTGTACTCCCGGTTGGACGCGTTGTGCTCCGTGGCGCGCGATCCGTTCGCTCCGCGCGACATCAGCGACCTGGTCCGCGACGTACCAGTGATGGATGTCGTCCCCCGTGAGCGTCGATTCTCCGACTACATCGAACCGGACGATGTGGGTCGCATCCGGGCGCACAATCTGGACGTTGCGGTACGCTTCGGCTTCCGGATTCTGCGAGGTGACGTGCTGCGGATCGCCCGGCACGGCGTCTGGAGCTATCACCATGGCGACAACCGGCGCTACCGCGGCGGACCCGCCGGTTTCTGGGAGGTGATGTCCGGCGACCCGGTCACCGGCGCCGTCCTGCAGCAGTTGAGCGAGGATCTGGATGCCGGGCAGATCCTGTTTCGTGCCTGGTCGCACAGCATTCCGTTTTCGGTGCGGCGAAACAGGGCCCATTACTACTGGCAGAGCGCGCCATTCCTCGCGTGGAAGCTGCGTGACCTGCGACGATACGGCCCGTCCGGCCTTCCTGCAGAGGGAGAAGGGCGGGACACGCTGGCGGCGTACAGTCAACGGATTTTCACCATACCGACCAATGGGGAGATGATACGCCCGGGCGCAGCCCTGGCGGCGCGGTATGTCCGCCGGCGACTCCGGAGCGCCGTGACCGGCGAACAGTGGTATCTCGCGTACCGGCTGTCCCCAGCCACCGCCACAGACACAGGCCTCCCGGATCTCGTTCCGTGTCGGTTTCGATCGCTGATTCCACCGACGGACCGGTTCTGGGCGGATCCGTTTCCATATCGTGCCGACGGAACCACCTGGGTCTTCTTTGAGGAGTCGATCAACGCGGCGCCGCCTGCGCACATCGCCGTGATGGAATTCGGCCCCGAGGGACCGATCGGGCCTCCGCGAATTGCTCTGTCGACCGGCAGCCACCTGTCGTATCCGTTCGTCTTCGAGTACGGCGGGCAGCACTACATGATGCCGGAGACCGCCGGCCTGGGTCTGGTGCAACTGTGGCGCGCGGCACAACTGCCGTCCGAATGGGTCCCGGACCGCGTGCTGATCGATGACCGCCCGCTCGTCGACGCGACAATGGCACTGGTGAACGGGCGCTGGTGGATCTGGGCAGCGGCGACGGCGTCGGGTGGCGTTTCCTGGGATGAGCTGCACCTCTACCATAGCGATTCGCCGCTGGGGCCCTGGCTTGCGCACCCACGTAATCCGGTCGTGGTGGACGTGCGCAGCGCTCGTCCGGCGGGTCGCCTGTTCCGGTTCGGTGGAGAGTGGTACCGCCCCGCGCAGGATTGCTCGGAGTCCTATGGTGGTGCGATGGTGATTCAGCGAATCGAGCGACTCGATCTCCAGGGGTACCTGGAACGGACCGTGACACGCATCGATCCAACGTGGGACCGCGGCCTGGTCGGGACGCACACCATCAATTCGGCCGGACACCTCACTGTCATGGATGTCCGGCGACGGCACCTGCGCTGGGTGCCGTAGCACCGTCCCCAGCACGATCGTCGTCGTGACCGAGACGCCGCAGAGATCCGGCGCGTCATGATAGGCGCGACCTTTTGCTGCTGTGCGCGAGGTGCGAACTTGGCCCAATTCGCGAGCCCCCGTCCGCGGCACGCCTCACTAACTGATTCCTTCGTGTCCTTGCCGAGCGTCGAAACCGAACACAGGCGATCCGGAGCCGCAACGATCTTGCGGCGGTTCTGGCCCCTGATGGCGTTGCCGCCGTTTCTCGTTCTGGCCGCCGCGCACTGGTCCGACCTTCCGGCGCTGGTGGCCGGTGACTATGCCCAGTACCTGCTACACGCCAAGGCTATCGTGGAGGGCCGGCCGTACGGGGACATCGGCTATCTCTTCACGCCGTACAATGCCATGACCGGTCCGCCGCTCCAGCCTCCGGGCTGGCCGCTGTTGCTGGCTCCCGTGGTCGCGATCTTCGGCCTGGGACTCGCCATGCCCAAGGTTCTGGTTACACTGGCGGCCTGTGTCCTCCTGTGCGCCGTCGCCGTGCGATTAGCCCGGAGCGATTCGCGCAGTACGGCGGTGCTGTCGGCGGCAGCGTGCGGCGTGGCCCTGGAATCGAGCTTCGCCACGAATTCGGCACTGTCCGACCTGCCGTTCGCCGCCGTCCTGTGGATGATCATCGTTGCCGCGGACACGGATACTCCGCTCTCCTGGCAGCGCGTGCTGCTACTCGGGTTGCTGGGGTTGCTGGCCATCTCCATCCGCGTGGTCGGCGTCGTAATCGTGCCAGCCTTCGCGCTACTGGCGGTTTTGCGCCAGCGGGACCGTGCTCGACTGGCGGTGGTCGTCGCGTTCTGGACGCTTCTTGGCGTAGCGGTGCTGCTCGTCATGGGAGTCGATCGGGTTCCGTTCCTGAGCCAGGTGATTCGCGCGCCGGAGGTTCTGCTGAAGCGGATCACGGTGTTCGTTCCGCGCTCCCGGTACTCGCTGTTCGAGGCGCTGCTCTATCCCGTTCCGTGGAACGCGTTGAATGACATCTATCATGTCGCAGTCATGGCCCTGGTTCTGCCCGGGCTCTTCGAATTCAACCGCCGATTCGGTCGCTCCGCGCTCTGGTGCGTCGCGGTAGTCACGTTCGCCTTCCTCCTGGTGTCTCCCGTGTTCGACAGCAGGTATCTGTGGCCCTTGTGGCCGATCCTGCCCTACAGCGTGATCGCCGGGGCTCAGAAGTGGAGGGCCTGGCTGAAGGTCACCCCATTGAAGGCGCGTCGCCTGATTCCAGTCGTCGCGACCGGGTGGATTGTTGCGGCCACGCTCACCTCGCTGAGCCGGCCGTCACCGCCTTCGTTGCTGGGGGACAGGGACATCCAGGATATCCTGCAGTGGGCGCGACGCGAGGCACTCTCGGGTCCCCTGCGTGTGTCCTTCTTCTCTCCCCGCGTGCTCACCCTCGAGACGGGCATTCCCGCCATGCCGTGGTTCGCCGCGCCGCCGCCAGCCACAATCCGGGAACTCCAGCGAGCCGGCATCACCCACGTCATCCTCGGTGAAGTCGGATTCCTCACGGGCCCTCTGGCCGCGATGGAGGAAACCGTCCGGTCGCGGCCGGACGCCTTTCTCCGGGTGCACAGCAACCCGCGGTTCGAGGTGCTCCGCTTCACCGCGATGAGCGCGATGCCCGCGGGCTCTTAGTCGCTTCCCGCCGTCCGGGTATCTCCGACCCACCCGGGCGCTTCGGTGATGCAACACCGATCGAAGGCACTCCGCGGCGCAGACGCGGGAAAGAAACAAGACGACCAGGCGAACGCGCACGTAACGCAGCGCGCACCCTCGTCGCACGATGTTGCCAAATGCGTCCGATATGTGTCAGGCATCACAGCGTCGTGTGAGCATCCGACGTAGAGACAGCCGCGCCCGCCGCCCCTCCTGCCTCACCCGAAGTACGAGTCCGTTGCCTCAACCTGTTGTAACGCTGCCCCCTCGCGCGGGCGGCACGAAGTCCGGAGCTGCTCCCATGGCAGCTTCGCGGTGCACCCACGATCCCGTCCTTCGCCTAACGGCGAACCCACCTCGCCAGCACGCCGCCTCCAGTGCGCTGCTCTGCGCGACACGCGGATCCTCCTGGCCGCACCCCATCGAAGGGAGCGTGACGCTCCCAGGGAGCGACTTCGCCTCCCTGCCGCCCCCCGCGTTGTGACCGCCGTCACGCTGCTGATGTAAGTCCCGTCAAGGACACAGCGCACGCGTATCACATTACCACACAACGCGTTAGAGAATTCTTGCCTCGTGACCACTGTCGCGGTCGTCTCGTCTATTCGGCGAGGTCGCAGAACTTGATCTGCGACCCCGCCGGAGCCTCGCCCAAGGAGGCCCGCGACAACGGCAAACCAGCCGAAAGGCTGGGACGCAAAGCCACGAGGCTACAGCGCGAACGGTCGCGCCATGCCAGTCGAGCCGCCGAACGGTCTTCCGTGGGAGATGCAACCTGATGCACAGCACTACCCTCCGGTCCGCGATGCTCGCCGCCGCGACGTTCGCCATTGCCGCCTGCGGTAGCGATGACCAGTCGCCAGTCGATTCCGCCGTGCCAGCCGAATCCCGGCTCGTTGTGGTCCTGTCATCGCAGCTCGACACCGTACCGGAAGCAACGTCCACGACGCTAATAGCGCGCGTCACGGATGTGTCCGGTATCCTGAAGTCCGCTGCAGTCACCTGGATCTCGACCGATCCTGCGGTCGTCTCGGTCGCCTCGGGGCTAGTCACCGGCGTGGCGCCTGGCGCGGCGAACGTCATCGCGAGCACTGGAGCGGTATCCGACACGGCCCGGATCGTCGTCACCCCTAACGAACTCAGTCTGGACGTCCAGCCTTCTGCAGCGGCCGTCGTCCTGGGAGACACGCTGCAGTTCGTCGCCACGGTTCGCAGCCGGAGCGGCGACATCATTTCGGTCAATCGGTTCACGTGGTCGTCGAGCGACCCGATCGCCGCCGCCATCATCGGGGCCGGCGCGGTGCATACGAAGCACGAAGGAGACGTGACCATCACCGCCGAGGCTCTGGCCCGCCGTGGATCGAGCGACGTGAAAGTCTTCAAGTCGCCCATTACATCGGTTTCGATCGAGCCGACAACGGCGAACGTGTATGCGGGCGCCACGCTGCAGCTCGCGGCCATCCCGCGCGACGCGCGGGGCCGCGAGGTCATTGGCGCCGATGTCAGTTGGGGGAGCTCGAACTACCTGACGGCCGCGGTGGATCAGCACGGCCTGGTGACGGGCAAGGCAACTGGCTCGGTCGTCATCACCGCGACGGTCGGCAACAGGACCGCGAGCGCAACCATCAACGTCCTCAGCCCGCCGGCCAAGACGCTGGACATCAGCGTGCCTTCGGACACCGTGCTGCTCGGCCTGGACATGCAGGCGACGGCGACGCCCCGCGATGAGAATGGCCAGCCCCTGAGTGGTCGGACCATCGCGTGGCAAAGCGCCAACCCTGCAGTGGCGACCGTTACGTCGACCGGCGTCATACACGGCGTCGCCGTGGGCGGTACCAACATCAGCGCGATTGCGGATGGCCTCGTGGCCACGCGACGCGTGGAAGTCGCAGCGCGGGTGGCGTCGTCGATCAGCGTCAATCCGACCGCGCCGAGCGTACTGGTCGGCCAGACGGCACAGCTCAGCGCCCGCATTCTCGACCAGCAGGGTACGGAGATCACCGGCCTGCCGGTGTCGTGGAAGTCCAGCAACCAGGCCGTCGCGAGCGTAACCGGCACCGGGCTCATTTCCGGCCAGGCGACCGGTTCGTCGACCATCAGCGCCACCAGCGGGTCACTTTCCGCCAGCGCGATCGCCGCGGTCGGCAGCGTTGCCGTCGCGTCGGTTGAGGTGTCACCCAGTTCCGCGACGTTGATCGTCGGAGGCACCGTGGTGCTTTCCGCGACCGCGTACGCCGCCGACCTGAGCCCGATTCCGGGCCGGACGCCGTCGTGGAGCAGCTCGAATCCGTCCGTTGCGACGGTCTCCGCGGCGGGCTTCGTCCGCGCCGTCGCGGTCGGCGCGGCGACGGTGCAGGCGACTATTGAGGGGAAGGTTGCCACGGCGGCGATCACAGTGGACGCGCCGCCTCCGGCGCCGGTCGCCCGGGTTACAGTGTCGCTCGCCAGTTCGGCTCTCGAGGTCGGCCAGACCACGCAGGCCAGCGCGGTCCTGAAGGATGCGGCCGGCAATGTGCTGACGGGCCGCACGATAACGTGGTCCAGCCTCGATCAGGGAGTCGCGACGGTCTCGGCATCCGGATTGGTGACAGCACAGGGCGGCGGAACCGTCGCGATCATCGCGAGCAGCGAGAGCGTCTCGGGCGCTGCGTCGCTGACGGTCGACGTGCCGGATCCGGCTCCCGTCGCTTCGGTCGAGATCGACCTGCCGACGTCCGACCTGCTGGTAGGGCAGTCGATCCAGGCGGTCGTCACGCTGAAGGATGCGCAGGGTCAGGTGCTCACCGGCCGCACGATCACGTTTACCACCGATAACCCGATGGTGGTCAGCATCTCCTCGAGCGGAGTCGTGACGGGCATAGGCGAGGGAAGCACGCAGATTCGCGTTGCCAGCGGTGGAGTGACCTCGGCCGCGAGCCTCAGCGTGACCGCTCCGTCGGATCCGACGCAGACCATTGAATCGATCCTCGTTGGCGCGCCCACGAGCGACCTGTCCGTCGGCCAGACGACCCAGGCGAACGCGGTAGCCAAGGACTCCTCGGGAGACACCATGGCGGCCACATTCACGTGGACGACATCGAATCCTGGTGTCGCCACCGTATCGACCACTGGACTCGTGACCGCCATCGGTGCCGGTTCGGCGACAATTTCTGCGTCCGCGTCGGGCAAGACCGGCAGCATGATGATGTCGGTCACTGTCCCGTCGGGATTCACGATCAACCTGACGTCGACGCGCGACACGATCTGGGAGCGTCCGGCCAGCGGGAGCGATGGAACGCACTTTACCATGCTGCGTGCCCGCGTGTACGACGGCTCGGGGGTCGAAGTGCCGGATGACCTGGTTACCTGGCGCACCAGCGACTCCACCGCGGCTCTGTACTCCCTGTGGAACAGGGGTGGCTACCGGGAGTATGAGGTCGGCGATCCGGTTCGGGACACAACGCTGACCATCACGGCGAGCTACCAGGGCCAGAGCAAGACGCGGACCGTGGTACTCAGGATGCGTTCGACGCAGCTGGCTCCAGTAGCGAGTGTCGCGCTCACGGTGAACCCGACCAACATTCCCAGTGGCGCGCTGGCGCAGGCTGCGGCTATCGTCAAGGACGCCAGCGGCAACGTGTTGACCGGGCGCACCATAACGTACTCCAGCTCAAACGCTTCTGTCGCCACCGTGAGCCCTCTTGGTGTTGTTGCCGCGCTAGCCGCTGGGACGGCCATCGTCACCGCGACGAGCGAAGGAATGTCCGACTCGGAAGCACTGAGCGTTGGTGCCTCCAGCCAGGTGGCGTCGGTAATTGTCTCGCTGTCGCCTTCCACGCTCTCCATCGGGCAGACGGGGTCCGTGGGGGTCACGCTCGCCGACGCGCAGGGCAACGTGCTGACCGGGCGGACGGTGACCTACCAGAGCTCCAATCCTGCCGTGGCGACGGTGAGTCCGACCGGGCAGACGATCGGCCTGACAACGGGCACTACCGTGGTGACCGCGACCAGCGAAGGTGTGAGTGGTGCCCGAACGCTGACAGTACAGAGCACGTGGACAGGGTTCCCGGTCGTCGAGCTGCCGCGCAGCAGGCCGGTCATTCCGCCCGGCCTGGAGTCGCTGTCGTGCACCATCAACGTCGCGCCCGGACAGTTGCAGTCGGCGCTCAATGCGGCACGCGGCGGCGCGGTGTTGTGTCTCACTGGCACACATGGCGGGAGCTTCACCGTCCCGGCTCGCTCTGACGCCGGGTGGGTCGTGATCCGTTCGGCAGGCACCATTCCCAGCGGGCGCATGCGGCCGTCTCTGGCCGGCCCACTGGCGAAGATCGTCAGCCAGGGAACTGCCGGAATGTCCGCGCTGCGATTCGCGGCCCGTTCGGTACGGACGCTCGTGCTGGGGGTGGAAATCACCAGCTTGTCCACGCTGACTGATGGTCCCACCGCACTGGTTGAAGTGAGTCTGGGGCAGGAAACGTCGGTCGCGGACCTTCCGACCGACATCGCCTTCCAGCAGGTGTACATCCACGGCTGGCCGACGCAGAAGATCCGCCGGGCATTTGCCCTGAACGGCGGCGCACAGACGGTGCGCGATTCCTGGTGCAGCGAAATCCACGCGGTGGGCTTCGACAGCCAGTGCGCGATCAGCTGGAACGGGTCCGGCCCGATCCTGATCGAGAACAACACTCTCGAGGCGGCGAGCGAGAACCTCATGCTCGGTGGCGCACCCACCAAGGTCCCCGGGATGGTGACCAGCGACGTCACCATCCGCCGCAACCACATCCGGAAGCCGCCGACCTGGAAGGGTCAGAACTGGAATGTCAAGAACCTGATCGAGACCAAGTCCTCTGCCCGTGTGCTGGTCGAGGAGAACGTGCTCGAGGGCTCGTGGCTCCAGGGGCAGACGGGGTACGCCTTCGTACTGAAGTCGTCGAACGCTGGCGGATGCACGTGGTGCTCATCGTCCGACTGGACCATTCGCCGGAACCTGATCCGGAACGTGGGGAGCGGATTCACCCTCGGTGGCCGTGCCGACGGGACCGTGACGGACTCCACCAACCGCCGCATGCTCATCGAGGACAACTGGGTCGAACCAATCAACATCGCTCCGTACGTCGGCGAGGGGCGGCCGTTCATGTTCACCGACGGCAACAACGACATCGTGATTCGGGGGAACGTCTTCGAGGGCGGCGCGGCGACGGTCGCAGCCATCTTCAATGGCTCGGGTTCCGTCTCGAACCTCGAGATGTCCAACAATGTCCTGCCGCGCGGTCAGTATGGTCTCTTCACGGGCGGCAGCAGTGAAGGACTCCCGTCCTGGCTTGCCGGTCCGTCAGGAACCAGAACCTGGAACAAGAATGCAATGATCGGCTCCTCCCAGGCGACGTATCCGACGGGAACCTCCTGGCACTCCTCACTGAGCATGGCGCTGGGCACGGCTGGCGTGGCGCGCAGCACGGTCGATGCGGGCGTGGCTGGCGTTGTGGTTCCACCCTGATTGGAGCGATCCCATGACTGATCTCGCACTTCCCGACCGCGACGCGTTTCTCGCCGCCCATCACTGGGTACGCGAGGACGGTCAGCCGCAACCGATCGACTTCACGGCCCAGCAGGTCGCCTTCGCCTTCCATTCCCGCGGTTTCGGGCCGAACTCCTGCGGCTGGATGGTGTTCGGCCTGCTCGCCACAGGGTGGTCGCCGGACGCTGTCCGCCGTCGCATTGGCGAGGCGGCTCAGTACGGGCTGACACAGAGCTTCGACGTCGCGGCGATTGATGGAGTCCGCGACGCCCAGGCTTACCTGCTCGCGGTCGTCGCGGAGTACGAGCGGCGGTACGCGGCGGCCGTGGACGCGGCCACCACTGGCGAGCCGCCTGCGGAGCCGACAGAGGCCGAGGCCGCCTCTGTGCCGCACGTGTCGGCGCTCTTATCGGAGATCCGGGACCTGCTACGGGAGAGCCGGGACCTGCTGCTGGAGATCCGGGACTACGCCGCGCTGGCCGACACGGTGCGGCGCTTCCGGGCGCATACCTGAGGTCAGCGGGGAGCAGAGGAGTGGATCTAGCCCCCCGCGGACAAAATAGCTACTGTGCAGCTATGGATGAGAGACGCACACCGCGGACGCAGCGGCAGGAGGAGGTCGTCGCCCTGATCGAGGCGGAGCCCGGGCTCTCGCTCCGCGAGCTGGCGGTGCGGCTGGGGCTCGCCCGGACCAGCGTGACACACCTGCGCGGTATACTCCGGCGTGCCGGGTACGGGCCGGTGACGGAATGGCGTCGCACGGGGCGGCGACGTGCCGGAGCGACCGCCCGGGGCACTGGTACAGTTTGAATGACCCGGTCCCCTGACGGCCCGGACCCGCTAGGTTCCGGGTATGCCGAAACGACGCCAGACCCCGGACCGTCCACGGGACGTCATGCAGCTCGCCAAACGCATCGGCGAGATTGCGACGGGCCAGGTAGAGGACACAGCCCCTGAGCCGGTCAGCGAGGCGGCCAAGCGGCGCGGCAAGGCTAGAGCGAAGAGTCTGACCAAACCAGAGCGCCACAAGATCGCCAAGAAGGCGGCAGCGGCGCGCTGGGGCAAGAAGGGCTAGAAACACTATCGGGCGTCCCGCTGGTTGCGAGACGCCCGTGTGTTAGGTCCGCTTGATAACTATTTTTTCATGTACCACCTCGGCAGCCGATTCCGGCGGGTTGGGGTGCCAGAACGGCCACAGGTCGCCCTCAGAATGCGGGCCTGTGGCCGTTCGCTTCTATAGCGTGCCGTCGTCCACGTCGGGATAGAGAAACTCGATCACGTTCGTGAACGCATCAATGAGCGCCTTCCGGCGCTTCTCGGTCATCGCGGTCCCGCCGGGAGGAAGGCGTCTCAGCAAGCCGACAATAGCCGGATCAATTCCATCCGAACCATCTCCACCGCCACCACCGCCACCGCCCCCCATCTTTGGGGTCGTGCCGTTCGGCGGCGACGCTGGCGTTGCAGCCGGAGTCGAATCGCGCTCACTGGACGCGGCGGCTGGAACCCCGACCGGCATCACCATTCGGGTGCGGTTGCCCGCCATGTCGAACAAACCGGCCTGCTGTGCCGAATCCAAGAGGATTCGCACAGTGGGAGCTACTCGATCAGGGACAACCTGATACTCGCCAGAAAGGAGATTCCTCAATCCGACCTGCTCAGGGAGCGTCCCACCGTGGAACCGATCAAAGACACGGCGAAACAGATCAACGGCTAAGAACGCTTCCACACGCGCGCGCTGCCCATCGGATGGCGTCACGGGAGAAAGAATGGTACGCCCGCGAGCCGACACCCGGAGTCGGCCATCGTCGGTATCCTCAATAATCCCGAACATCTTTGCGGCCGAGACCCGTGTGCGGAAACTCCCGTTGCTGACGCCCGAGTATCCCAAGAGCGCCGCCAACTGAACATTGTCGCACGATCCGCCCGCTCGGTCGTGCATGACCTGCGCGACTTCGATAGCGGAATCCAGGTCCCAGTAAGGAAAGGCCACGCCGGACTTCGCCCGTGGCTTACCGACCTTCGGGTCAGGTTCGGGGTCCTTGACTGCCTTCACTGTGCTCATCTTACGCCCCCGCGGTAAGTGTGGTTACCGGTATATGGTAAGCAGGTGCCGTAAAGGAGTCAAGTAAAGCACGTAAACACTAGTTGACTTTACGGGCATGGTCAAGCATATTGGTTCAGTTTCAATCCTGAGCCGAAACGTGAACCGCCTGTCTCCCGAAAAGCGCACCCAGATCCTCACTGCCCTCTGCGAAGGCGTATCGGTGAGCGCGACGGCGCGAATGGTGGCAGTTTCTAAGGTCACCGTGCTCAAGTTGCTGGCCGACGTGGGGCCGGTTGTCCTCGGCTTTCAGCAGCGGACGCTGGTCAACCTGTCTTGCCAGCGTGTCCAGTGCGACGAAATCTGGTCGTTCATCTTCAAGAAGCAGAAGCGCGTGAAGCTGGATGAGCGGGGCCGTCACTGGGGTGACGTATGGACGTGGACGGCCATATGCGCCGACACTAAGCTTGTACCGTGCTGGCACGTCGGAACGCGCGACGCCGAAGCCGCACGCACTTTCATGGAGGACCTAGCATCGCGTCTCGCGCATCGCGTCCAGCTCACCACGGATGGCCACACGGCGTATCTCTCCGCCGTGGAAGGTGCCTTCGGCTGGAACGGGATTGATTACGCGATGCTAGAGAAATTGTACGCCCATCCTGAAGGTTCACCCGAAGCGGCGCGGCGCTACAGTCCATCGCAGGTCGTTGGCATCGAAAAGAAGTGGGTCATGGGCGAGCCGGATAAGGACCATGTATCGACCAGCTTTGCCGAGTCGCAGAACACTCGGATGCGGACGAACATTCGCCGCCTGACTCGCCTAACGAACGGGCACAGCAAGAAGCTGGATAATCACATTCACGCGATGTCGCTGTGGTTCATGTATTACAACTTTTGCCGCCCGCATGAGACGTTGACCAAGAGCAACC
>DASWGU010000250.1:0-12945 GCA_036393555.1 Gemmatimonadaceae bacterium | reverse complement strand
CGCCAGCCGTCCCGTGTGATCCATCGCCTTGACGATGATCTCGTTGGCGAAGACGTCCAGCTTCTGCTGGATTTCGCCCTGTACGTTTTCCGTCCCCATTGCGCCCAGGATGTCGACCAATCCTGCGCGCCGCACCTTGCTCGAGATCATCTTCGCCGCCAGGGCGATGTCGTACAGGATGCCGGACAACTCGCCCGTCGCTTCGGGGAAGAGGCGTTCCTGCTCGATGATGTACCGCTCGATGGTGACGACTGACGTCGCGGTGTGCTTGACCACTTGGCAGGTCCTGGTTGGACGTGGCGATGTGGAGCGACTCAAAGTGGGTGGATCGGCAAATGCCGGGCAAGGGCAAGGACCCGACACCCGGGTCTACCGCTGCCCCGCCGCCCGGATCAGCCATCTCCCCTCATCGGTCGTGACGCGGATCCACCCGCCGCCGATGGTGGCCACGACCGTGCCCTCGTCATCCGTGCGCAGCACCGGGGTCTTCCGGTTCCGGAATCGCTCCATGACGCCGGCGTTGGGATGTCCGTATCGGTTCCCTGCTCCCACGCTCACCAGCGCGAGTCGCGGCGCCACCGCATCGAGGAACGGCTCGCTGGTGCTGGTCGCGCTGCCGTGATGACCCACCTTGAGGATGTCGGCCCGGAGCGAGTCGCCCAGATGGCGAACCAGATCGGCCTCACCCTCGCGTTCCAGGTCACCCGTCAGGAGGACCCGCGTCTGCCGGTACTCGGCCATGATGACGACCGAGGCGGCGTTGGCATCCGGGGCGCGTGCCGCCGTCAGGGAATCCGGAGCCAGGACCGACAGTCGCACCCCGTCCACAACCGTGGTACGACCGCGTCGCACGGGATGCCACGCGACCCCGCGTTCCCGCGCCGCGGCAAGAACGCCCTGGTAGACCTCGCTCGCCTGTAAGAAGCCACCGTCCCACACCGCAGCCACGGGCAGGAGCCGGAGCACGGCCGCTGCGCCGCCGATGTGATCCGCGTGCGGATGCGACATGACCATCACGGCGACGTCACCCCCTCGGCGGCGCAGGTAGGGGGCGACCACGCGCTCGCCGGCGTCGCTTGTCCGCCAGGCATCACCCGCGTCCACGAGGATCCATCGCCAGCGTGGCGTGCGGAGCGCGATTGCATCGCCCTGCCCGACGTCGATCACGTGGAGCTCGAGGGCATCGCCCGCAGGCCGGACGACCGGCCACCAGAGCGCCGCGGCAGCGCCGCTCAGCGCCAGCACCAGAGGCCTGGCCCAGTACCGGGACGCACAGGCGGCAAGCAGCGCGCCCACCGAGCCGGCCACCAGCCATGCGGTCATCGCGCTCGGAATGACATCGAGGGCAGACCACGGAATCGCTGCCCCCACCTCACCGACCCGATCGATCCCGCCGAGCAGC
This sequence comes from Gemmatimonadaceae bacterium, assembly GCA_036393555.1. Lineage (GTDB taxonomy): Bacteria > Gemmatimonadota > Gemmatimonadetes > Gemmatimonadales > Gemmatimonadaceae > JABWBJ01. The sequence goes on along the minus strand of DASWGU010000250.1, from coordinate 11,543 downwards.
AGGCCCGTTCCGTCGGCTATCAGTTGAGCGAGCGGCCGGATCGGCGCCACGGCGAGCGACAGGAACAGCGCCGGCTGCGCCAGACCGAACAGGGGAGCCGCCGCGAGGTTGGTGACCGGCGCCGCCAGGCTCACCCGCCCGAAGTGCCACGCGACAATCGGCGCCGTGGCCAGGCTGGCGACGAGCGTGGCGACGGTTTCGCGAGTAACGCGCCGCGCCCACGGGGGCAGCCCGTTCATCGGCAGGCGGCGGGACAGGCGTCCCGCTGCGACGAGCGCCGCCATCCCCACCACGCTCAGGTGATACCCGATCTCTCCGGACACTCTCGGTTCGAACAGCGGCACGGCCGCGCCCAGGGCCAGGAGCGCCCACGGCGATGTGGGCCGTTGAAGCCGGCGCGACGCCACCAGGGCGGCGTACATCGCCGCGGACCGCACCGCCGGAGATGGCGCCCCGACGAAAGCCACGAAGACGGTAATCGTCAACACGGCCACGAGTTCCGCTCGCCGCGTTGAGACGCCGGCAAGCATCGCGACCAGCACGATCGCTTCGGCGAGCACGGCGACGTGCAGTCCCGAGACGGAGAGCATGTGAATGATCCCCGCGTCGGCGAATTTCCGCCGGACTTCCGGGGAGATGTCCCGCTCGTCCGCGATCAGCAGGGCGCGCGCCAGCGGCGCCTGCTCGCCGTAGAGCGCGTCGATTACAGCGCCGGTCCTCGTCCGCAGGCGCGCGAGGACGCCAGGCGGGGCGAGCAGGCGGATTCGTGCATCCGCGATCGTGATGCTGGTCCCCTGTCGGCGAGCGGACCCCAGCGCCCGGACCGTTGCTCCAGCCGGGGCGGTGCCCCGGATCACGCGGAGACGGATCGGCACACGGCATCCCGGGCCGATTGCGTATCCTCGCGCGCTCGCGCTCCGGCCGGCCTCCTCCCGCAGCCGGACGGTGGCTGCGCCGTCGGCTTCGATTTGGGCCGCGCACCGCGCGTCTGCTGCCGCAGTCTGCTGACCGAGCATTGCCCCGGCTGCCAGCAGCGCTGCCAGCGCACCGGGCACGACTGACCGCCTGACGAGCGCGCCGGCCACCACCGCGGCGGCGACGACCACCGCTGAAAACACCGCGCCGCCGGCTCCCATGAGGAGGCCGGCGGCGACGGCCCCGTAGGCCAGAGCCACCAGTGGCACGTCTCCCCGCCTTCGTCAGCGCATGGCCGCCCCCAGCGCGACGAAGCCTTCGGGACCATGCCGTGGATTACGCTGCACGCGGCGCATCGCCTCCAGGACGATCACCGCCACCTCCGCCTGCGCCTGGTCGCGGCTCAGTGAAACCCGCGTGACCGCCGAGCCGACGCCGGCGCCGGAGATGTATCGCGGCTTAGCATGGTTCAAGGCGTGCGTAATCACGTCATCCTGGCATCGCGGGCAGTGGCAATATCCCGCCTCCATCCCCCGCAATCGGAGGAAGACTTCGTGAACCGATTCTTCCAGGACGTTCTGCATGCTCATGGGTCCCACCGGATGCGTGGCCGCGAATCCGGCTCACCTCAACAGACGCCGGAGCGCTGCCAAAGGTAAGCTCGGTCCCGGACGCCATGGCCGCCGTGATGCGTCGCACCGGGCGTTACCGGGATCTGACGGCATGGCGCACTCCCGACAACCCACCGGGCGGACCAGCGCCACCGTACCGGCTTACCCCGCCACCGGCAGCGGTGTGCGCTCCGTCACCAATGTCCCGGTGAAAGTCGAGCCGGTCGTCCCGGTCAACTCCACCGTGAGGTACCGGCCGATCAACGATTCATCGCCGGGAACGAGGACGGTCTTGAAGTCACGGGTTCGCGACTGGAGCAGCTGCCCGCGCCGCGCTGTGCGCTCCACCAGCACCTCACGGCGCTGGCCCAGCAGCGACAGGTTCCGCCGGCGTGCCTGGCCGCGCACGGCTGCAATGAGCCGATCCAGCCGATCGACCGCCACTTCGTCAGGAACGGTGTCCGATTCCGGGAGGCGTGTGGCCGGCGTTCCGTCGCGCGGGGAGAATCGGAAAGTGAACGCGTCGTCGAATCCGATCGCCTCCACGGCCGAGAGGGTCTCGGCGAAATCCGCCTCCGTCTCACCGGGGAAGGCGACGATGATGTCCGTCGTCAGGCACAGCCCGGGGATGGCGTCGCGAAGGCGCCGCACGCAATCCAGGTAGCCCTCGCGGGAATACCGGCGCAGCATCCGCCGGAGGACCCGCGTCGATCCGGACTGCATCGGCAGGTGAACGTGCTCGCAGACGGCAGCCACGTCCGCCATGGCGGCAATGACCGCGTCGGTGAAATCGTTCGGGTGCGGACTGGTGAAGCGCACCCGGCGAATACCCGGAACCGCGCCCACCGCCCGCAGCAGAGTGGCGAAATCGGACGCGCCATCGTGGTACGAATTCACCGTCTGGCCGAGCAGCACCACCTCGCTGATCCCGTCGGCCACCACGTTCTCCACTTCGCGCACCACGTCCGGCAGGCGACGGCTCCGCTCGGGGCCACGCGTCATGGGCACGATGCAATACGTGCACTTGTAGTCGCAACCGCGTTGCACCGGGATCCATGCCTTCACGCTGTCGGAGCGGCGCGGCACGACGTCCTCGTAATGCTCCTCCAGGTCGAAGGTCGTCTCGACGGCGCGCTCGCCGTTCCGCGCCCGCTCCAGCAGCGCCGGCAGCGCGCGGTACCCGTCCGGACCGATCACCAGGCTCACATGGCGCGCCTGCTCCAGCAGCGTTGGCCCCAGGCGCTGTGCCATGCAGCCGGTCACGCCGACCACCGCGCCCGACTTCATGATGCCCTTCAGTTCCCCCAGCCTGCCCAGCACCCGCTGTTCGGCGTGATCACGGATCGCGCAGGTGTTGAGCAGGATGACGTCCGCGTCGACGGGCGACGTCACCTGCCGATAGCCTTCCGCCGCCAGGCGCCCGAGTATCAGCTCCGAGTCGCTGACGTTCATCTGGCACCCGTAGGTCTCCACAAAAACGGTTGCGCGTCGAGGGTCGAGCTCCGACCGGGGGCCGGGCTCCCGGCCTGCAGATCGGCCGTCTACCTCGTCACCAACAGCGGAGATCGGTGGTAGGGTGGGTACGGTCAACGATGGGTCCTCGATTCCTGACTCGGCGCTTGTACCGTCAGGCGGCCGGGACCGGCGAGCAACCGCGCCTCGAACCGCGTTCCCCGCGGCAGCCCCGGACTCAGCTCGACGTCAAGATAGTCCTCCGTCAGGCCCTCGCGACGGTCGCCCCGCACAACAATGACGTCGGCCCCACCACCAACTCGTCCCGCACGGTAGCGCCGCGCCAGGTCCGAACCCGCCGCGCGCAACACTTTCGCTCGGGTGCGCGCCACCATCGTATCCACCGGATCCGGCTGACGTGTTGCCGCTGTCCCGGGCCGGGCTGAATACGGGAACACGTGCAGGTAGGTGAACGGCAGATTCCGCACCATGGACAGGGTCGCCTCGTGCTCCGGCTCGCTCTCTCCCGGGAATCCCGCGATGACGTCGGCGCCCAGCGCGAAGACCGGACGGTTCCGGGTGATCCGCTCCACGGCACGCGCATAGGTCGCGCCGGTGTACCAGTGGCGCCCCATGCGACGGAGCACCCGGTCCGATCCGGATTGCAGCGGTGCATGCAGGTGCGGCGCGAGGCGCCGGGGCTCCCCGAACAACTCCGCCAGCTCGTCATCCACCTCGGTCGCCTCCACCGAGGTGAGGCGGAAGCGGACCGCCGGGACCTCGCGCACCAGGCGCGCCACCAGGCTGCCTAACGTACGGTCCAGCTCCCGCCCCCAGGTGCCGATGTGAATGCCGGTCAACACTATCTCGGCATGGTGGTCGGCCAGGGCCGCCGCCTCCCGCACGATGTCGTCGGCCGGGCGGGACCGGCTGTCTCCGCGCGCCTGCGTCGTCGCGCAGAACGTGCAATGCTCGTCACAGCCGTCCTGGATTCTGAGCAGCGCGCGCGTCCCGTGCTGCGTCGCGGGCCGGATCGCAGTGGGTGAAAGTCCCAGGGCCATCGCAACGGCATCCACGTCCGCGCCACCCACCACCTGCTCCACCGACGGGAGCGCGCGCAGATCACCGCGATCCAGTGCCGCAGCACACCCCATCACCACGGTCCGCAGCGACCCGTTCCTGCGGGCCGCACCGCGAATGCCCTTCCGGAGTTCCACCTCGGCCTCGGCCGTCACCGCACAGCTGTTGAACACGGCCGCGTCGGCGGTGGACGGATCGTCCACCACGATGCCGCCCGATGCCTCGATGCGGGCGCGAACCAGCTCGCTGTCGTACTGGTTGGCTCGACAGCCGAAGGTGCGGAGGTAGACTCTCACGGCACTCGCCCCCCGGCTCCTGCCGGCGCAGGCGACGCCGGAAGCACCAGGCGAAACGCCGCCCCGCCACCTCCGCCGCGGTGCAACGCGATCTGCCCACCCTGGGCGATCATGGCGGCGCGGCAATACGCCAGACCCAGTCCGCTCCCGCGGCGCGCCGCTCCTCCCGGCCCTCCCCGGGCGAACTTCTCGAAGATGCGATCGGCATCGCCATCGGGAATGCCGGGACCGTCGTCCTCGACGTCCAGCTGCACCGTCTGCCCCACCGACGTCACGGCGATCCGTACGCTCACGGAATCGCCACCATGCACAATGGAGTTGAGGAGCAGGTTGCCCAGCACCCGATGCAGCACGAGGTCGTCCGCGATCACATCGGGCAGGCCTTCGTCTGCCGACACATGCAGGCGACCCGGGAGGCGCGGCGACCATTCCGCAACAACGTGGCGCAACAGGCCAGTGAGCGGAACGGGAGCCAGTCGTGCGCCAATCCCGGGCGACTCCATGCGCCACACCTCGAGTAGCTCGTCCACGAGGGCCAGCATCTCTTCACCCTGCGCCCGCATCGCGTCCACCGCGTCGCGCTGTCGCGGCCCGATGGGACCGAAGTCGCCGTCGCCCAGCATCTCGAGCGTAGCCATGAGGCCGGACAACGGCGTCTTCAGGTTGTGAACGAGCATCTGCTCGACGTCGCTGCGCGCGCCGTCCGTCATCGACTCAGGGCCTGACCGTGAACCCCAGACTCACGATCCACGCGCTCTCCGACACGCCGGCCACCGGTCCTCGCGTGGCCCGCTGCAGCGCCAGATCCAGCACCACGCGTGGCCCCGAAAGCGGCAGGCCGGCACCAGCGGAGTAGAACCGTTCGGGCACGATTTCACCCGCGACGGAGAACGGCAGGTCGCGGCTCCGATAGCCGACGTACAACTGCGACGGCGTCGTTCCCATCCGCGGACCGGTCATCTCGAGCCCCACGCCCAGCTCCCAGGCGTCGTTCGCCACCAGGTCCGTCTGCGCCAGGTCGCCGAGAGTCGACCACGCCGTGCGCTCGACGGACACGGCCAACGACGCGCCAGGCACACCATCGAAACGGACTGCAGCGCCGAAACGGCTGGGCATCGACCCGCTGGCGAGCACCGTGTCGGCGATGCGGAGGTCCAGAACGCCGCCGGCTCTGGCCGAGGCGGCGATGGCCAGGTTCGTGGTGACGCGCCACGTGGCACCCGCCGAAAACGCACGCCCCAGGTAGCCGATGGTCAGGTTGCGCTCGAGCGTTCCGTAGCGGAGGCTGTCGTCGAACCGCCGCGTCAGGCTCATCCGGTTCTCACCGGTGAACGCGTGAACGCCGACGCCCACTGACAGGGATGGCCGCAGCGAGACCGCGGCCCCGAGCCGCACGTCGTTGATGGCGCCCGCCGACTCCACGGTTTCCTCATAACCGACCGAGTCGGGTCCCAGGATCTGACCGCCACGCACCCTGGTGCGCCAGGTCCGGTCCAGTACGGTGGACGACGCGATCGTCCCCATTGCGCGGCTTCCCATCTGGATGGCGGCCATCCAGACCGGGAAACGGGCGGTCGTGGTGTTGTCGGTCCCGTCCCCGACCGCGATGCGCCGCAGTTCCGGCTCGTACTGGAAGTACAGACCGCCGCGTCCCCAACCGAGCGGAGCCGACGGATTCCGCGCCGATGAGAAGTCGAACTCGCCGAAGGCTCCACCCGCCGCGGCCGCGCGCGTGCTCAGTCCGCCCGTCGGATAGCCAAACCCCTGCGTGCTGAGCGTTCCCTGGGCTGCGGCCAGCACCGGCGCGCACACGAGTGCCAGCGTCATGATTGATCGCAACATCATGGAATCCCGAAGGTGCGCACCGGTGAGTAGCTCACGCGAAGCCGGGGACGCAGTTCCTCGGCAGCACTGCTGGAGAAGAAGGAGACGAATCGCGGATCCACCGATTCAGGACCCGCGCGCAGCACGATGCCGCGCTGGGCATTCCCGGAGATTGGCAGACCCCAGGCGCGCAATGCATTCACGATCTCGATCTGGACCACTCCGCTGTCCCGAGGCGCGAACTGCACAGAGTCGAACCCGGCCAGCGGCGCATTCGTGAGAAACGCTGATCTCCCCGGATCGGTAATGCTCGTTCCCGCGGTAACCACGAGCGGGAACAGGGTAAGCTTCATCGTATCGTCCACGCTCAGGACGGGCCGCTGTGTCAGCTCCAGCGTTGCCCGGAGCACGTTCGATGAATCGACGATGCGCGACGGAATCGCGAACCGGATAAGTGTTCGCCGGCCGGGCACGCCTCCCACGCTCAGGAACGTGTCGGGAATGGGCGGCATCCGCAGGACGTGCACGTAGTCCGTGAGATCGCTGGAGAGCGTCACCTGTGAGCGCGGCGTGACCGACCGCGGCTGGACCGTCACGGCGTGGAAGTCGGAGTCGGACTGACTCGCCAGGAACTTCAGCAGCGGCGGGTCGCCTCCCTCAAAGGCGACGATGCGGATCTGCACCGGACCGTCGCTGGTCGCCTTGAAGCCGAGGCGGAGGCGCCGCATCTCGACGATTCTGGTGATCACCGTAAGGCTGTCGATCGGAATGCGCAACGAGTCGGTGATGTCCGCGGTGTCCAGCGTGATCAGGCCGATGCGACGGTCGGGCCGGAACAGCGTCGTCTCGATCGCCGTGCTGGTGTCGTTCGCGGCAGCCGCGGAATCCCCGATCACCGTGTCCACGTCGAAGACCTCGAACGTGACCGGCTGCGTGAACCGGGAGCGGGATCGGTTGATCGACAGCCGCACGTAGATGCTGTCCAGGTTCTGGATGACCGTGTCGACCGCTCCCGAGTTGTAGTAGATGGGCAGGGAGTCGAACCGGACGACAGGGCGCGTGTCCACCGTGTCGCCTCGATAGGCCAGCAGCAGTTCCGTCTCGGTGCCCTGCGTCGGGAAGCCCGTGATGGTCGTGTCCAGCACGACCGGATCGAAGACGGTATCGAACACGACCACGTTCTGCTCGGGACAGAGCACCGGACAGGCCGCGCCCCCCTCGAAGTCTTCCCCGCAGGCGACGATGATGCCGGCTGCCGCGAGACCCGCCAGGAGTACCCGCGTCCGGACACGCCGGTCAGCGCCTGGTGCGTTGAACATCAATTCGTTCCGCCTCGTGCGTCAGTCATCGAATTCGCCAGTGAGGCCGAGGTGAATGGCAGCGGCAGCAGCTCGCTCAGCGTCCACGCTGCGCGGCGCCCCCCGGTCGTGATGGACACCACCTGCAACCCGGGCGCGAATTCGATCAGCGCCTGGCGGCACACACCGCACGGGGGCGATGGTTCGTCAGCCTCGGTGGCCACGACCAATCGCTCGAAGGTCCGGTGACCGCCGGCGACGGCCGCGGCGAGCGCCCCACGCTCCGCGCAGAGACCGGCCGGGAACGCCGCATTCTCCAGGTTGCAGCCGACCGAGACCATACCATCCGATGACCGCAGCGCTGCGCCCACACGAAAACGGGAATACGGGGCATAGGCGTGCCGCAAGACCGCCAGCGCCGCCAGACCCAGTTCGCCTTCATCGATCGCCGCGCTCAAGCCAGAATCTCTCCAAGAAACGAGGTGCCACGGCCGCGGAACGCGATCCCGAACCAGTCCGCGATCGTTGCGCCCAGGTCTGAAAATGTCGGCCGTTCGCCAATGCCAACCGGCTTGATCCGCGGTCCGGTCACGAGCACCGGCACGCGTTCCCGCCGGTGATCGGTCGACGGGGTGAGGGATCGTTGCCGTGGTCGGCTGTAAGGGCCAGTAAATCGCCGTCGCGGAGCCCGGCGAGGATGCCCGGCAAGGCTGCATCGAACTGCCGGAGCGCCCCGTAGAACCCCGCGACGTCATTCCTGTGCCCGATCAACTGGTCGAAATCTACAAGGTTGGCGAAGAGGAACCCACTATGAGACACATCGGGGTTGCCTCCGCCCTCAACCCATTCCCGGATGCGCCCGATCCCCTCGGCGTTGTCGGTGACGTGGTGGGACGAGATGCCGCGGCCGGCGACCAGGTCGTCCACTTTCCCCACGCCCTGGCGCGGAATGCCCGCCACGGCGAGGGCGTCCAGCAGCGTCTCGCCCAGCGGCGCCAGCGCGAAGTCGCGCCGGTTCGCCGTGCGCCGGTACGATACCCTGGTCCCCACGAACGGGCGGGCGATCACGCGGGACACGTCATGCGGCGGCACGAGCAGCGAGCGTGCCGTGCGACACGCGTCGTAGAGCTCGGCCAGCGGAATGACCAGCTCGTGCGCCGCGATCTGGAAGACCGAGTCGGCCGAGGTGTAGACGATCCACGCGCCCGTGGCGGCCTGCCTCTCCGCGAATTGACCGACCAGTTCCGTTCCGCTGCCGGCCACGTCGCCCAGCGCGGGTCGATCCGTGAGGCGGCTGAAGTCGGCGGCGATCTCCGATGGGAATCCCGCCGCCCACGCCATCGAGCACGAGGAGGACGGCTCGCCGCGAAACCATCACGGCCGGTAGATCCGGGCAGCGCGGAGACGCAACCCGACCAGCAGTTCGTACGGTGAGAGGTCGCCCGCTTCGGCGACGTCATGGAGGTCGAGCGAGGCGTCTCCCTGGCGTCCGACAAACGTCGCTGTCGCACCCACGTCGCAGACGATGTCCGTCACGTCCAGCATGGTCATGTCCATCGTCACGACCCCGGCGATCGGCACACGGTAGCCATTCACCAGCGCGGCACCGCGGCCTGCAAGGCACCGGCGGATTCCATCCGCATAGCCGGCGGCGACCGTGGCAATGCGACTGGGCCGCGCCGCCCGCCACATCGCTCCATAGCTCACCGAGTCCCCGATGTCGATGTCGCGCAGTTCCACGATACGCGCGTGCAGCGAGACCACCGGCTCTGGCTCGGCGGCCGACCCGGCCCCGCTCCCCACACCGTAGAGAAAGACGCCGGGGCGCGCGAGATCCCAGGGAGACGGACTCTGTCGTTCGATGCCTGGACTGTTCTCGGCGTGCAGGTATCTCGGCCGGTGAGGCAGCGCGGCGACTGCCTGGCTGAAGCGCCGTTGTTGCGCGTCCACGGATCCGTCATTCCGGTCCGCCGAATGGAAGTGCGTGAAGGCCCCCTCGGGTGGCTGCGCGGCGATCGCCTCGTGCAGCTGGGCCACGCGATCCCAGCGCACACCGGCCCGGGCCATTCCCGTATCGATTGCGAGATGCCAGGCGCCGCCGCCTGACGAGTTCCACGCGGCGATGCGTCCCCCGTCTCCCAGAGTGGGAGTCAGGTTCATCGCCCGGATGTCAGGGAACTCGACGTCGAGCACCGGCGTGAAAACCAGGATGGGCCTTCTGATCCCAAGGTCGCGGAGCTGCGTGCCCTCGGCGACGGTCGCGACGCCGTACCCCCACGGCGAAAGCTCCTCCAGCGCGCGCACCACGGCCTCAACACCCAGACCGTAGGCGTCCGACTTCACCATGGGGAGCAGCGGAGCCTGCGTCCGCCGCGACAGCAGGACCGCGTTCCGTCTCAGGGCGCCGAGATCGACCTCGAGCCAGGCGCGCCGCATCTCGTGCCGCAATTGACGTCCGGTTTCGTGGGCGGGTAGTATACGTTGACCCGGGGAGGCTATGCAACCTAAGGCCACGCTTGAAGATACGCTCGCCCTCATGCGCGATCTCCGCGCTCGCTGCGAGTGGGACGCCAGCCAGACTCACGAGTCGCTGCGACCGTATCTGGTTGAAGAGGCTGCGGAACTCGACGAGGCCATTCGACTGGGCGAAGACGCGCGCATGCGAGAGGAGCTGGGAGACGTCCTCCTCCAGGTCCTTTTTCACTCCGTGGTTGCCGAACAGCGCGGCGCGTTCGACGTCGGCGACGTGGCCGGGGGACTCATCGACAAGATGCGGGCGCGCCACCCGCACCTGTTCGAGGGCGGCGACCGCGAACCATGGGAGCGCATGAAGGCGCGGGAGCGCGCGTCCATCGAGGAAGGACTGCCTCCCGGCCTGCCGGCGCTCCATCGCGCCCAACGACTCCAGGATCGGGCAGCCGGTGTCGGTTTCGACTGGCACGATGTGGAAGGACCGGCACAGAAGGTGGACGAGGAGATGCGCGAAGTCCGGCTCCTTCTCGCCGACTTGCCGATCGAAGCGGAGGAGGGACACGGCAGCGTGCCGGCCAGTCCTCGTCAGGCAGGACTGGAAAGCGAACTGGGCGACCTGCTCTTCGCCGTGGTGAATCTGTGCCGCAAGTGCGGAGTGCACGCGTCGCTCGCCCTGGACGCGGCCAACGCCAAATTCGTCAGGCGGTGGACGGCCATCGAGCGCCTGGCAACCGAACGCGGCGTCGAAGTGAGAACCGCGGGCCTGCCGGCGCTGGACGCGTTGTGGGATGAGGTGAAGTCACAGGAGGTCAGAGGTTAGAGGTCAGAGGTCGAAGAGCTGTGGGCCAAATCGACCGGTTGCCGCGCGTTTCTATTTCTGACCTCTGACCTCCTGCCTCGCCCCCATCTCGTATTCCCCATCCGCCAGGAACAGCGGAACGGCGGTGCCATCGCCATCGTCGTAGAATCGGACAGCGCCCGGTACGGTCAGCTTCGCGATCCAGATGATCTGTCCCGTATGCCCCGCGAAGTGCTCGACGACATGATAGATCGCCTCGAGCACCGACGTGTCGCGCCCCTGGATGGCGCGCCGCTGGAGCAGGTCGCCGGGCGACAGGCTCCGGAGAATCGCATCGGCCTCCTCGAGCGTCGTGTCGAGCCCCCGGAGGAGGTCGGCCGATGACGCACCATCCCTGGCAGCGAACTCCCGGTTACGTTGCCGGGCGTCAGGCTGCCCACCCACGCCGCTGACAATCCACTGGCGCACGTTGCCGGAGAGATGCAGCAACAGGTTACCGACGCTGTTGGATTGCTCGTTCGGTCGCCACCACACGCGATCAGCCGGCATCGCCTCGACCGCCGACCGGACCTTCGTCGGGTACTCGCGGCAGAGATAGTAGCGGGAGCGGGAGAGGAACGAATCAGAAACAGACACGCGGGGGGGTGAGATTCGGTTACGTAAGGCTGAGTGGTGAGTGCTGGATGCTGGAACTGTATCCTGGTTCTGGGCTGGTGCCGGCTGCTGGGTACTGACGACTGACGACTGACGACTGACGACTGACGACTGACGACTGACGACTGACGACTGACGACTG
>DASWGU010000249.1:0-12905 GCA_036393555.1 Gemmatimonadaceae bacterium | reverse complement strand
ACGAAACTCGGTGTAGATTCGCGGCACGGGTTGGCGGAGGCGGTGAGGAGGGTGAGCGGGGCCAGGTAGGACGATGGGCTGGAAGACTCGACCGGTTCGGGGTCTTTCGTGCATTTCCGGGTCACAACAACACTTTTACCCAGGCCAGATCGCTGAGTGCTCAGTGCTGGGTGCTCGAACTGGGTGACACGTGCTGGCGCTGGGGTTTGGCTCAGCACCAGCTCCAGGACCAGTAGGCAGGTCGAGCATTCCAGCACTCACGACTCAGGCCGGCTTCCAGCTAGCTAGCGTCGACGTACTTCATCGGCTTTCTCGCGCACCGCGAGGAGGGAGGCCTGGATGTCTCGTCGCGATCGCGCACCACGACGCGCGTCGCTCGCGATGGCCTGCGCACAGTCGAAGTAGTTGAGGCCCCTTACGCGGCCCGGGTGGTGCCGGGATTCAGGCTGACCGCGTCACGCCACAAATCTGCCGCAGGAGTTTCCATGTGGAAAACTCGGCTGGCTCGCAACCACTTGTGGCACCGTCACTAACGCCATGAAGTCAACATGGCACTTGTGAAGAAACGACGTATATTGGTGGCCGTCGTACGGGTGGGCTGGACGTAGCGATGGCCATTCCGCGCCGGGCGGGTGGCCGGTCGAGTCTGCCGGCCCGATTTGGGTTCGTCCCCCAAACGAAGTGGAGCCACGCGCGCATGATCTTCGAGTTCGAAGAGACCCCAACCCAGAACGCCCGGATGAAAGTCGTGGGCGTCGGCGGCGGCGGCGGAAACGCGGTCAACCGCATGATCGACGAGCGCCTCGAGAGTGTGGAGTTCATCTCGATCAACACCGACGCGCAGGCCCTCCTGGCCTCGAAGTCGGACGTGAAGATCCAGATCGGGAAGAAACTGACGCGGGGGCTCGGTGCCGGAGCGCGTCCCGAGATCGGACGCCAGGCGATCGAGGAGAACCGCGAGGACGTCGGGCGGGCGCTGAACGGCGCCGACCTGGTGTTCGTGACCTGCGGCATGGGGGGCGGCACGGGCACGGGCGCCACCCCGATCATCGCGCAGCTCGGCAAGGAGGCCGGCGCCCTGACCGTGGGCATCGTCACCAAGCCCTTCCTCTTCGAGGGCCGCAAGCGTATGCGGCAGGCGGAGCAGGGCATCATGGAGCTGCGCCAGCACGTGGACACTATGATCGTCGTGCCTAACGAGCGGCTGCTGGCCGTGGTCGGGAAGGGCATTCCCTTCCAGGACGCGCTCAAGAAGGCCGACGAGGTGCTGCTCCACGCCACGCAGGGTATCTCCACCCTCATTTCGCGCACCGGGCTGGTGAACGTCGACTTTGCCGACGTCCGCACCGTCATGCAGGAAGGTGGATCGGCGCTCATGGGCACCGGCATCGGCCGGGGCGAGAACCGCGCCATGGAAGCGGCGCAACAGGCCATCTCCAGCCCCCTGCTCGACAACATCTCCGTGGCCGGCTCGACCGGCGTGCTCCTCAACATCACCGGTGGGGAGGATCTCACCCTGGGGGAAGTGACCCAGATCTCCGAAATCGTGCACGACGCAGTCGGCGACGACGCCGAAATCATCTTCGGCGCGGTGAACGAGCCGGCGATGCATGGTGAGATCCGCGTGACTGTGATCGCGACCGGATTCGATCGTCAGATTGAGGGCGGGCTGGCCGCAATGTCGGCCCGTTCCGTGGCGCAGCCGGTGTATGCCGCGCCGCGAAACGTGATACCCATAACGCAGCGGGTGCCCGGCCGGGTTGCCGCCGCTCCGAGGGGCACCGCCCCTCTTGCGGATGCCGCCCCCCGGCGCGTCATTCCTCCCGCTGCACCGGTCACCCGGACCGAGTCCGAGATGACCGACATGGATATCCCGACCTTCATTCGGAGACAGATGGATTGACGCGGTGGGCCGCACGCCTGATTACGTACGGCGTCGCCACGGGCCTGGCGGCCCTGGCGATCGCTTTCACGCGACCGCTGCCCGGGCGTCCCACGCTGGCGGAACTCACGGGGATCGCCGATCCGTGGGAGGAGCGGATGGACTCCGTCGGTCGCGGCGAGACGCTGGGTGACGTCTTCGGTCGCCTCGGCTTGTCCAGCGCCGCGCTCACCCAGGTGCTCCACGCGGCAAACGCGCTCGAGAAGCGGCGCGTCCTCGATCCGCGCCGCATCCCGGTGGGCATGCGGGTCTCGTTCGGCGCGCTGCCGGACGACTCGCTGCCACGCCAGATCACCATCCATCTCGAGCTGGACCGCGTGCTGCGCGTGGCCCGCTCGGATACCGGCTGGACGGCGCGGCTGGACTCCATTCCGTGGACCACCGACACGCTGGTCCTGCGGGGAGAAATCCGGTCGAACCTGTATGACGCCCTCGACCGCTCGACCGATGACGTGCCGGTCCGGACCCGCCACGAGATCGCCTGGCTGGTGGGTGACATCTTCGAGTTCCGCGTCGACATGTCGCGCGATCTGCAGGTCGGTGACGTCTTCTCGGTACTCGTGGAACGGCGGCGGTTGCCCAGCGGCGTCACCCGGGTCGGAAACGTGCTGGCCACCACCTTCACCAACGGTGGCCGTACGATCGAAGCCTTCCGGCACGAAGCGGAGGGCAAGGCGCGTTACTACGACCAGGCGGGGAAGTCCATGGCGGCGAACTTCCTGCTCGCGCCGCTCTCCTTCCGGCGTATCTCGAGTGGGTTTGGCGGACGCCGCCACCCGATTCTGGGCACCTTCCGCCGGCACCAGGGGACCGACTACGCCGCCGATGCCGGGACCGAGGTTCGGGCCATCGGAGATGGTGTCGTCATCGCCGCCGGTGTCCGGGGCGGGTACGGGAACATGATCGACATCCGGCACTCGAATGGCATCGTGACGCGATACGGGCACCTCCGCGGATTCGTCCGGGGCGTCCGGGCCGGGACGCGCGTCGCCATGGGTGAGACTGTCGGTTACGTCGGCATGACGGGCCTCGCGACCGGTCCGCACCTCCACTTCGAGGTTCTCGTCAACGGCGTGGCCAGAAACCCGCGGACCGCGCTGGTCAGCAAGGCGGGGCCGCCCATTCCCGAGTCGCAGCGGGCCGGGTTCAGCCTGCTCCGTGGCCGCTACCTGGCGCTGCTCGATCGGGATGGTGATTCACGGCTGGTGCTGAACGCCAATTAGGCCAGCCGGCTGGAGTCGTGAGTGCTGGATGCTCGACCTGCCTTCCTGGTCCTGGAGCTGGTGCTGAGCCAAAGCCCAGCGCCAGCACGTGTCACCAGTCCCAGCACCCAGTACTGAGCACTCAGCGATCTGGCCGGAGCGGTGAGTGGATGCGTCACTCTCCTTCCACTTGGTTGCGTGCCACCGTGGCGCGGTCGCTTCGCGCCGGCGGAGAGGCGGGCGCGGCAGCGGGTTCAGCGTGCGCCCGAGTAGCTTATCACCCATGCTGACCTGGATTGTCGCGCTCTTCGCGGGCGCGGCTGCTGTGGTATTCGTCTATGGCCCACGACTGGCACCGGGTCGCGTTCTCGTTCCGGCCGCGCTGCGATTCGTGGGCATGGCAGGCCTAACGGTGCTGCTGTTGAACGGCACGTTCGGCGGTCGCCGTCCGGCGCGGGCGTTGGTGGCCATGGACGTATCCAGGAGCTGGGTGCGGTCGGGCGATTCGTCGTTGTTCCGGGAGACGCTTCGTCGGGCGCTGGCACAGGCCCGGGGCGACCTGATTGTCTTCGGCGACTCGGTGCGCGCGGGTGCGGCGAGCGCCAGCGCGACGGACCTGGCATCGGAGGTGAAGCCGGCGGTGGAACGGTCGGTGGCGAGCGGGCGGCCGCTGCACGTGTTCACCGACGGTGAACTGGACGACCCGCAGGCGCTGGCGCCCGCGGTGGGCGGATCGAGCATCGTTGTGGTGCGGGGCGACGAGCAGGTCGACGTGGCCGTGGCGGAGGTTCGTGCGCCGCGTTCCACAGTGGCGGGCGATACGCTGGATGTGGACGTCATGCTGTCGGCGGCGGGACGCGCGACACCGCGATCCCGACTGGCGCTGTCATTCGGTGATACGCCCGGTCTCACCATCGATGTCGATTCCATCGGTGCGTGGGGTGAGCGGGTCGTTCGCCACCGGGTCGTCGTCCCCCGTTCCAACGGGCCGCTCACGCTCCGCGCCGCGGTCGCGACACCCGGCGACGCGGTGACGGCCAATGACACGCTCACCAGCGTCGTTGAGGTGCTCCCCGGGGCCGCGGCGGTGCTGGTGTCCACGTCGCCCGACTACGATGCCCGCGAACTCGTGGCCGTCCTCCGAGGGACCGTGCTGTTACCGACCCGTGGCTTCTACCGCGTGGCGCCAGGCCGGTGGCGCGAGGACGGTTCGTTAGGTGCGGTGCTCGAGGACGACGTTCGCCGGGCCGCGCGGGAGGCGCCGCTCCTGGTCCTGCAGGGCGATACCGCGGTCTTCGGCGATCCGCGCTCGCTCGGCCGGGGCGCGCTGCTGCTGGTATCGGCGCCAGCCACGTCCGGCGGCGAGTGGTATGCCACGGGAGCACCCCCGTCGCCCATGACGGCCGCGCTGGGCGGCTCGCCCTGGGACAGCCTGCCGCCCCTGGACGTGTCGCTGCTGCCCGCCGCCGCCGGCTTCGAGGTGCTCGAGGCGCGGCGGGCGAGGCGGCTGGAGCGCCGCGCCGTGGCGGTGGGTTGGGAACGCCCCCGGCGGATCGTCCTTGTCGGGGCGTCGGGACTGTGGCGCTGGCGGTTCCGCGGCGGCGCCGCGGCCACGGTCCACGCAGCGTTCTGGGGGAGCGTCATTGACTGGCTGGCGGCTGGTCGAGCCGACGCCCGCGCCGCCAGTCCGGCCGCCGCATTCGTGCGTGAGGGCGAACCGATTCGATGGCAGCGTGGTACGCCCGATGACACCGTCGTCACAGTATCCGTCACGCGGCGAGGCAGCGCTCGAGCGGATTCGCTGACACTCCGGTTCCCCGCGGGTACACTGCAAGCGGAATCGGCTCCGCGGCCCGCGGGTGTGTACGACGTGACGACGCGCGGTGGCAACTCGCTGCTTGTCGTCAACCGATCGGCGGAACTGCTCCCCCGGCGGCCCACCGTGAGCGATGCTGAATTCGGAAGCGGGATCGCGCTCGCCGAAACATCGCGCCTGCGCACGATTGGCTGGATCTTCGGCATCGTGATCGTGGCGTTCTGCACTGAATGGATACTGCGGCGCAATCTCGGCCTGCGGTAGCGCAGGCTGCGTGCTCCATGCCTGTTTGCCTGACGGCGACGACCGCCGACCTTTGCTCACTGATCTCTGACCTCGATCACCCGGCTCCTCATGCTCAAGCGCAAGACCGGCGACATCCCCCGGCGCACGTTGTGGCAGCGCATCAAGGACGTCGCGCTGGCCGATGTCACGGTCCTCGCCCGCGGGGGAGTGAAACCCGGGTCGCTCGAGCAGCTCGAGGAACTGCTCCTCGAAGCCGACTTCGGCGTTCCCGTCACGCTCCGGCTGGTTGACGAGGTGAAGCGGCTGGCACTCAGGGGCAGTGTGAAGACCGAGGCGGAGTTTCTGACCGCGCTGCGTGAGGCGGTGACGGCGTCGCTCCGGTCAGGGAACTCCGCCCCGGGTCTCACACTGGCAGCCGAACCGCCGACGGTCATCGTCGTCATCGGCGTCAACGGTGCGGGGAAAACGACCTTCATTGGCAAGCTGGCGGCGCGGCTCCGGCGGGAAGAGAAACAGGTCGTCGTTGCGGCGGGTGACACGTTCCGCGCCGGCGCCATCGACCAGTTGCGCGTCTGGGCCGAGCGGGTGGGGGCGGACTTCATCGGTGGCCGGGCCGGTGGTGACCCGGCGGCGGTGGCGTTCGACGCCATCGATGCGGCCACCGGGCGCGGCGCAGACGTGGTGATCATCGATACCGCCGGGCGACTGCACACCAGCGACAACCTGATGGAGGAGCTGAGAAAGGTCGTCCGCGTCATCCGGCGACGGCGAGCCGATGCGCCGCACGAGACGCTGCTGGTACTGGACGGAACGATCGGCCAGAACGCCGTCGCGCAGGCCAAGACGTTCACCGCCGCGGTACCGGTGACCGGACTCGTCGTCACCAAGGTGGACGGCACGGCAAAGGGCGGCATCGTGGTTGCTGTGCACGAGGCCATCGACGCACCGGTCAAGTTTCTCGGGACCGGCGAGCAGGCGGGCGACCTGGTTCCCTTCGAAGCCGAGGCGTTCGCGCGCGAGGTTCTGGAGAACTGACGAGGCTCCGTCTCAGACCGACGAGCGAGTTAAGCGGGACAACTACCGAACCTCAGCTGACTTGTAAGGAAAACTCTGCAAAACGTCTGTCAGGGAACATCGCGGCATCGGACTGCGGCGAAGACTTCAACACGGGGGTCACGGGGGTCACGGAGGCAACCCCATTTCCTATCGGTGAGTGGAAATCCCGGTTGGCGATACATTTGATGCCGTCTCGCAAACGAGCCACATGAAAATCGATGAGAAGCCCAGCGGGCAGATGATTAAACGGAATTACGGCAGAGGCTGGCCATGATGGACCGGCATCAGCGCACGACGGTCTTCAACTCCACCACGACCCAGGCCCCCGTGACCCCCGTGTTCAAGTGTGTCATTCGCCCCGCGGTCGGCGGCGCGGTTCGATTCGACCCAGCAGAGTTCTGCCGAGCTTCCCTGGCATCCGGAAATCACCACGCAGCTGCGGTCTCACGTGCGGCGCGGCTGGACTCACCGCCTGAACCTTGACTCAATTAGCACTACTTTCAGTCCTCAAGTGACCTAACGTGCAAGCTCCCTCGCGGTCGCGCCTTTACCTGGAGATGCCCGTTCAGTTCCTGAAGGGTGTCGGCGAGCGGCGCGCGCAACTGCTCGACAGGCTGAACGTGCACACCGCCGGTGACCTCCTGTACCACGTGCCGCATCGGTACGACGACGCGAGCACCATCACGCCGGTTGCGTCGGTGGACGTCGGGCAGGACGTCACGGTGATCGGGCGCGTCATCTCGAAGGGGGTGCTTCCCACGCGGAAGGGCCTCCGGATCTTCCAGGCGGTGCTGCGCGACGAGTCGGGCATGATCGAGGCCGCCTGGCCGGGACAGCCGTTCCTGGACCGGAGCATCCAGAAGAACGACGTGCTCCTGGTGAACGGTCCCTGTCGTTTCTTCCATGGCCGGCAGCTCCAGCCGCGGGAATGGGTGAACCTGGGGGCCGAGGATCCCGGGAGCGCGGCGGGGCGCGTGCTGGCCGTGTACCCCGCGACCGAGGGGATCACGGTGCGACAACTCCGCGCGGTGATCGAACAGCACCTGGACGCTCTGGTCGTACTGGTGGACGAACACCTGCCTGACGAGTTGCGCTCCCGGCTGGCGCTGCCCGGGATCCAGGACGCCCTGCGCGCGGTGCACCGGCCGTCATCGGTGTCCGAGGCGGAGAGAGGTCGCGCGCGGTTGGCCTTTGACGAGTTGTTTTTCGTGCAGTTGCTGCACCGGCGAGCCAACACGCTGGCCCGCGCGCCGCGAGCCGGCATTGTCTTCCAGCCGCGGCGGACCCTGACTACCGCGCTGAAGGATGGCCTGCCGTTCGCCCTCACAGCGGCCCAGGTTCGCGCCGTCCGCGAAATCGTGGCAGACATGGGCTCGCCGCGACGGATGCACCGCCTCCTGCAGGGCGACGTGGGGAGCGGCAAGACGGTGGTCGCGCTCTTTGCCGCGCTGCTGGCGCTGGAAAACGGATACCAGGCAGCCTTCATGGCGCCCACCGAACTGCTGGCTGAACAGCATGACAGGTCGATCGGCACGTTGCTCGAACCGCTGGGCATCGAGCCGGTGCTGCTGATCGGAAGCCTGGGAACGCGCGAGCGCCGTGCCGCGGAGGCTCGCCTCGCCTCGGACGATCCGCTGATCGCGATCGGGACGAACGCGCTGGTGCAGGAGGCGACAACGTTCGGGCGCCTGGGGCTGGCGATCGTCGACGAACAACATCGCTTCGGGGTGGAGCATCGCGCGGCGCTGGGAGCCAAGGGCGACCGCCCCGACATGCTCATCATGAGCGCGACGCCCATCCCGCGGTCGCTGGCGCTCACCCTGTACGGCGACCTGGACGTGAGCATCCTGGACGAACGGCCTCCCGGGCGGCAGCCGGTCACCACGCTCCTGCGGAAGGCGTCGCAACACGACAAGGTGATGGCGTTCCTCGATCGCGAGATTGGCAAGGGACGCCAGGGGTACATCGTCTATCCGATCATCGAGGTGTCGGACAAGCTCTCGCTCAAAGCGGCCACCTCGATGTACGAAGAGCTGTCTACCGGCGCGCTGAAGGACCGCCGACTGGCCCTGCTCCACGGCAGGGTCCCGGCGGACGAGCGCGATGTCCTGATGCGCCGGTTCCGGGATGGCGACATCGACGTGCTGGTGGCGACGACGGTGATCGAGGTCGGCATCGATGTGCCGAACGCGACCGTGATGATTGTGGAACACCCCGAGCGTTTCGGTCTCTCGCAACTGCATCAACTGCGCGGGCGCGTCGGGCGGGGTGCCGACGAGTCGTACTGCATTCTCGTGGGGGGCGGCGGGCCCGACTCGGCTGCCCGGGTGCGGATTTTCGCGGAGACGGACGACGGTTTCGAGATAGCTCGCGCGGACCTGCGATTGCGGGGAATGGGAGATCTGTTCGGCGAACGCCAGAGCGGCCTGCCGATGTTCCGCGTCGCGGACCCGATTCGTGACGAAGCCCTGAACGTTCAAGCTCGCGAGGCTGCGTCCGACGTGATCGGCCGCGATCCCGACCTGACCGCGCCCGAGCACGGTGCGCTCCGCAAGGTGCTGGGACAGCGGTACCGACGGGCCATGGAGCTGTTCCGCGTCGGATAGGGTCAGCGGCCAGGTCCGGAGGAAGCACCGCCTTTCCGGAGGTGCGGCCTGCGTCCTGGAAACGGAACCGGTCAGCGTCCCGGAAATCGCATCGGGAGGTCGCCCGAGACACCCACCAGGACGTACGAGCGGCGGATCAGGAGCCGGGAGAAGCAACTGCGGCACTCGTAACCGAACGAGCGTCCGATGATAGCGCTGACGAAGACGATCCCGGTCCGTCCGGCGCCGCTTCGGCTGAAGCCGACCGTCGACATCCAGACCGGAGTGGTTTCGTCGCTGTCCTGCGACGAGACGATCGCCAGGCCCTGCGACGTGAACCAGGCGCTGTGAGCATTCAGCAATCGCCCGACCTGGACGTACGGCATCACCACACCGAGCGGACCGTTCTGCCAGACCATCCCCAGGCCCGCGTCCAGGTCACCCAGGGCAGAGCGGGGAATCTCGAGATAGCCGTCAGCGCTGACGCCGTTCAGCCCCGCGCCGAAGGAGACCAGCGTATTGACGCCGTCGCGCAGCGTGTCGGCGAATCCGGCCGCGAGCCTGATGGAGAAGTTCGGGAGGGCGCGTACGTGTGCGTCGTCGTCCACCTCGATGACTTCGGCGACCTGAGCCCAGGTGCTGGCGGAAATGGCGGGGCCGGGCTCGACGCGGGTGGGATGGACCACGGGCGGAAAGCAACCGGCAAGCGGTATCGCGCCGGCCAACAGGACGACGCTTCGCAGCGGGTTCACGGCCCCTCGCCGAATCGCCCAGGGTGCCTGACGATGCCGCGTCATGAAAGGGACTGCACGAGATCTCCGTGAACGGCGGGGCTCTGGGACGGGCGCCGAATGACCCTGATTG
This sequence comes from Gemmatimonadaceae bacterium, assembly GCA_036393555.1. Taxonomy (GTDB): domain Bacteria; phylum Gemmatimonadota; class Gemmatimonadetes; order Gemmatimonadales; family Gemmatimonadaceae; genus JABWBJ01. Next base: position 3,194 of record DASWGU010000249.1, on the reverse strand, counting down.
GCAGCCGGATCGTGAACGTGGTTCCGACACCCACCCTGCTTTCCACCTCGATGGCGCCGCCGTGTGCCGCGACGATGCTCTTGGCGATGGCAAGCCCCAACCCCGCTCCGCGCAAGGCGAGCGGAGCCTGCGAGTCCGCCTGGTAGAACTTCTCGAAGATATGGGGGAGCTGCTCCTGCGGAATGCCGGATCCGGAATCGCTCACCTGCATGCGCACCTGGTCGCCCTCGCGTCCCACCTGCAGCGCCACGCGACCACCCTTTTCCGTGAACTTGAACGCGTTCGAGAGGAGGTTACCCAGCACTTCGTTGATCCGGATCGGGTCCCAGAGGACTTCGTGCGGGATGTCCCGATCGCTGCGCACCTCGAACGCCACCTCGCGCTGGAGCGCCAGGACGCGGAAGGCGCGCTCGAGGTCGGTCAGGAATTCGGACAGCACGACCGGCCGCGCCTCCAGCTTTCCACCGCCCGCGTCGAAGCGACTCACGTCGAGGAGTTGCCGGATCAGCCGCGAGAGCTGCTGCGTCTGGGACACCAGTGTTTCAGCGATGTCGCGTTGCCGCGGGGTCAGTTCGCCGTAGACGTTTTCCTGCAGCAACTGCAGGTAGCCGAGCATGACGTTGACCGGCGTCTTGAGCTCGTGCGTGGCGACCGAGACGAATTCCGCCTTGAGGCGGTCGAGCTCCTCGAGCTGGGCGGCCATGGAGCGGAACGAGTCCGCCAGTCCGCCGAATTCGTCCGAGCGATCCGCGCTGATGGCGAGGGGGCGACGGAAATGGCCGGCGGCGACGGCGCGCATCCCGGCGTCGAGCTCCTGTAGCGGCGAACTGATCGACCGGGTGAGCCAGATCGCGATGCCGAACGCGAGCAGCACCGCGATGAAGAGCGCACCAATGGCGAGGACGCCCGCGTCCCGGGATCGCTCGGCGAAATCCTCCACCTGTTCCGCGGTCCGTTGCTCCATGGCGTTCGCTGTGTTCTCCATGGCCCGGGCGACGGTGGCGAGTGCGGGCGACATGGCGAGGTCCACGATCGAATCGGTCGCTCTGACGCGGCCGGCCCGCGCCACGGAGAAGGCGCGTGGCGCCATTTCCTGGAGTCGCGAGATGGCCGAACGGATCTGCTGGATTATGGCCGATTCCGTGAGATCGTCCAGCGTATCGGTCTGGAGCGCCAGCAGATCCAGATCCGCGGCGTAGAGGGCCCGGTTGAAGTCGCTCGGGAGCACCGAGAGAATGCTGGTTTCCTGGACCAGGTCGTCGTGCACTGATCGCATCCGGCCGAGCAGGAGGGTTGCCGCGAACTCCTGGTCCCTCAGGGACGCGGTGGCGGCTTGCAACTGCTGGAGGGCTCGCAGTGACAGGACGAGCGGCGCCACGAGTACGATGGCGATGGCCAGGATGCCGAGGTTGAGGCGGGACTGGAGGGTCACGTGGGCCCGTTGAGTGATGAATGTCTTCTGCGCACGATGGTCCTGTACCGTAGCTGTAGTCCCGTCTTAGCTGAGCTGGCCGCCCTGAGTCGTCAGGGCTGGATGCTCGACCTGCTTCCTGGTCCTGGAGCCGAGGCAAACCCGGCGCCAGAACATGTCACCCGGTTCCAGCATCCAGTACCGGGCACTCAGCGATCTGGCCTGACTGGTGAGTGGATGCGTCACTCTCTTTCCCCTCCCCATCCATCACACGCTCCGAGTCTCAGGATGGACACCAACTGGTGGCCGGTTCCCGGGTTGTGCGACCCTTCTGCTTCCCGTCTACTTTCCGTTTCCCCCATCCGCTCCAAACCGTGACGCGCACCTTCTCCAACATATCGCATCTGTCCAGCCACGCCGGTTCCGCCGTGACCGTCCGTGGCTGGGTCGCTCATCTGCGCTCGTCTGGCAAGATAGCCTTCGTCGTCATGCGCGATGGGACCGGAATGCTCCAGTGCGTGATCGTAAGGAACCAGGTTTCGGCGGAAACCTGGGAAACGTTCTCCCAGTTGACGCTGGAGACCTGCCTTTCCGTCACGGGCGGGGTGCGCGCGGAGGCCCGGGCGCCCGGGGGTTACGAAATGGGTGTGACGGGGATCGAGGTTCTGGGTTCCAGCCCGGTCGACTACCCGATTCAGCCGAAGGAACATGGGGTGGACTTCCTGCTCGACCACCGGCACCTGTGGCTCCGCAGTCCGCGACAGGTCGCCATCATGCGGATCCGGCACGAAGTAGAGCAGGCGATTCATGATTTCTTCTACGAACGCGGCTTCGTGCACGTCGACACGCCCATCCTCACGGCGGCGATCGGGGAGCGCAGTGGCCTGTTCCAGACGGAGTACTTCGACGAGGGGTTCGCGTACCTCGCCCAGACCGGGCAGCTCTATGGCGAGGCGGCGGCCGCCGCACTGGGCTGCATCTACACCTTCGGCCCGACGTTCCGTGCGGAAAAGTCCAAGACCCGGCGCCACCTGACAGAGTTCTGGATGATGGAACCGGAAATGGCCTTCCACGACACGCACGACAACATGCGGGTTCAGGAGGACATGCTGGTGCACGTCGTGGGGCGCGTGCTGGAGCGTCGACAGGCGGAGTTGACCACGCTCGAGCGTGACGTCACCTGGCTCGAGAAGGTCCGGGCTCCGTTTCCGCGGATCGAATACACCGACGCGGTGGCGACGCTGCAGGGGAAGGGGAGCGCGATTGTCTGGGGTGACGACCTGGGCGCGGAGGATGAAACGCTGCTGGTCGAGGCTTACGACACGCCCGTCTTCGTCTGCAACTATCCGAAGCAGGCGAAGGCGTTCTACATGAAGGAGAATCCCGCCGATCCACGAACCGTGCTGTGCGACGACTGTCTGGCGCCGGAAGGGTACGGCGAGATCATTGGGGGATCGCAGCGCGAGGATGATCACGACAAGCTGGCCGCGCGGATTCAGGAGGAGGGACTCCCCATGGACGCGTACGGCTGGTACCTGGACCTCCGCAGGTATGGCACTTTCGTCCATTCGGGATTCGGTCTCGGGTTGGAGCGGACGGTTGCGTGGATCGCCGGGTCACCGCACATCCGCGAGTGCATAGCTTTTCCCAGGATGATGCATCGACTGGCGCCTTAATCGTCAGTCGTCAGTCGTCAGTCGTCAGTCGTCAGTCGTCAGTCGTCAGTCGTCAGTCGTCAGTCGTCAGTCGTCAGTCGTCAGTCGTCAGTCGTCAGTCGTCAGTA
>DASWGU010000248.1:0-10185 GCA_036393555.1 Gemmatimonadaceae bacterium | reverse complement strand
CGCACGGGTGTCGATCTGGGCGAGGCAGTGGTGGCGAAGCTCGTCGCGAACGCGGGCGCTTATCAGATTCAAGCCTCCAGCGGCGCCGCTGAGCGTCCAACCGGTTGATCGGCTGGCGGTGGGATCGGTTTCGGCGTATGCCTTTGCTCTTGAGCGAGGCGACGAAGTGGAGCAGGAAGGCGTAGTCGCCGTTCTTTGCCGGGGGATGGAGCAGCAATGTCTGGATCGGCACGTCGATCGAGGATGCACGAGTCGTCAGGCGCGCCGACACGCTACGCCATATCCCTGCGGCCATTCGCTTCATCAGCGCGGAGCCACTGCTTGGGCCTCTGGGCATGCTCGACCTGACTGGCATCCATTGGCTCATCGGAGGTGGAGAGAGTGGAAGCGGATTTCGACCGCCTGACGTGGAGTGGGCCAGGGGCCTTCGTGACTTGTGCAAGACGAGTGGCGTGGCCTTTTTCTGGAAGCAGTGGGGCGGGCTCACTCCCAAGTCTCGCGGACGGCTGCTGGACGGCGTTGAGTGGAAAGAGTATCCGGTTCCCGCTGTCCCGGTTGGCAACGCATCGCGCAAGCATGTCGGCGATCCCGTCGTTCATCACGTCGTGCTTACATGAACTTTGCCCCGCTGTCCTGAATCTGTACGATCATCCGGAAGTTCTGATCTCGCCAGGCGCGATCGTGGTGGTACTCAATCATCTGGTTCCAACGCTCGAGCAGGCGACGGCCCTGCGCCTCATTGCACCGGAAGCTGATTCGGCCAAGTCGGCGGAATAGCCCTCGATTGCCTTTCGGGATCCGGCGCACCAGCTGGTCGAAATCGCGGTCCCACGTCACGACGATGGCGGCCATCCGATCGCCCATGGCTGCGATGACCGGGTCCGGGGAACCTGCCGGAAACAGATCGACAACGAGCCGTACCTCGTGGCCTCGCTCCGCGAACAAGGCGGCAACCGACGCCGGGACGTTCTCGTCGATCAGCAGAAGCACTGGCGGACGTCGTTCACGGCTCGTCAGGCGGCGCGGTTGCGCCGCGATTCGAACCCGATCGCGGCACGAACATCCTTCAACTTGAGTCGCGTGTATTCGCGCAAGATGTCTCGCGGACGATATCCAGCTTCGTGGAGATGCCAGATCGCCGAGGTCGGAATCCTGGTTCCCGCGATGACGAACGCGTTGTGGACAACGTACCGATTCCGTTCAATCCTGCCTACCTGCGCCGTACGTCTCTGCCGGAGGCGAGCTGCCGTACTCTCCATCTCGCTGGCAATCGGCTCGAGGTCGATGTGGAGGACCCGCTGTCCTTCGCCTCGCGGCTCCGTCGCGATACCGGTGTCGGGGTCGTGAAAGAAGACTCGCTTGCCGGCCACGGAGAACCGAAGTGACGACCACGGCTCCTCGTGCCGCTCGTGCAACCAGGCGCCGACCTTGCGGAGCTCCTGGAACGGGACTCGATGCGTGTTGCGCAACACCCCGATCACCCGGAGGCCGACCAGGTCGCGGAACGAGTAGATCCGCCCAAATGCCCTTCGGCGATGCTCGTGAAGGAGAGTTGGTGAGAAAAAACCCGTCCTGTCCCAATAGCTGAGCTGCCGGCCGGAGAGGCCAGTGAGGCGGCACACGTGCTGGGACGTAAAGGCGAGGAGATCAACCACTTGGAGGGGGACGGGGGTGGTTGTCGAGCCACGGGTTGAAGTGTACGACGCAGGTACGGGGGGCTCAATCCCCAATCAGGACGGGTCGATGCCGTGGGACCGCGCGAGTTCGTCGAAGATATGACGAGTCGAGTTGATCAGTCGTTCGAGGTCGGCGTCGTCGCTGACCGATGCGATGCGTTCGGCCCGCGGCACCACGTCGTCATCGCACGCCATTACCACCACGGCCCGGAACTCCAGCCCCTTCGCAAGGTGCATCGTACAGACCGATGCCTGGCCACCGACTGTCTTGGGCCGATTCGCTCGCTCGTGTCGTTCGCGCGGAGACCCTCACGGGCAGCGCTCGTGCCGCTCACTCGGCCACGTCGCTCGCTCCCAGTCTCTGCCGCGTCACGGCCCGGTTGCTCGCTCCCGGGTCTTACTTCCTTCGATCCCAGTCGCGCGTTCACGGTCTCACATCTCTCAGTCGAGCGCGGCCGCGAACAATTCGGGAAGAGCGATCCGCAACGACTCGATGCCGGATCGGGGACGCCAGTCGAGCATTTCAGTGATCAGCTCCGGACTCTCGTCGCCCGGGCGCCAGCGCTCCGCAGATCGAGCCGCTCCGTCAACAATCCAGAACTCCGGCACACCAGCGGACTGATACAGCGGCCGCTTCACGTGGCGGTCAGTCCACTCTGTCGACGGCGAAATGACCTCGACGGCAAGCAGCAGTGACTTCACATCCCGCCAGGAACGGGGCCGGCCCTGTCCGGTGTCAGGCACCACGAAGAGGTCGGGCTGGACGAGTCGTTTCTTCGAGAGCTCGATGTCAGCCGGCGAAAGCACGGTCCAGCCAAGTCCGTTCGCGGCCACGTAGGGGCTGACGACTTGAAACAAGGCCTGGACGATCGACTGGTGATCCCAGCTTGGGGCGGGGCTCACGAACAGCTCCCCGTCCAGCACTTCGTAGCGCTGTCCGTCGTCCGGGAGCGCGCGCGCCATCTCGGCGGTCCAGTTGGCCTGCGGTGCGGGCATGCCCATAGCGTACGCTCGGCTCGGCGATGGAAACAAGGGTGCATGACTCGACGAGCCTGGCCGCAGGCCGGTTGCGCCGCGTCATCGCGCCAACGCAGGACGTAGCGTTCTCATGCTCGAGTCGCTCACTCGGGAGTCCCTCGTGAGCCGCAAACCGCCGAACCGTAAAGCGCCGGCCGAATGCAAGCCCTACAGAACCCTCCACCAGGGCACAGCCAGCACATCCGGCGTGAGCCACTCGAGCGTGCTCCCCGTGTGCAGCAGCAGGCCCGCACGAGCCCTCGACCCGTACTCCGCGCGGAACGTGCGCAGGTTGGCCGTATCGCCCACACGCGGCCGCGCGCCCGCTTTGATCTCGACCGGGATGTACCGCCCGCCGGACTCAATCACGAAGTCGACTTCCTCGCCGATCGACGTCCGCCAGTAACTCAACTCGACACGGTCGAGGCGCGCGTCGCGCCAGGCGAGGAGGTCATGGAGGACGAGGTTCTCGAGGTGCGCACCGGCCGGTTCGTCCAGCTCCGCCAGGTGCATCGCCACGCCGGTGTCCCCCCAGTACACCTTCGGCGTCTTGATCAGGCGCTTGGTCCGGTTCACCGCAAACGCCGGGAGCCTGACGAGGAGATACGAGGTCTCCAGCAGGTTGAGCCAGCGGTGCACCGTGGGCTGCGGCAGTGCGATGTCTCGTCCGAGCTCCGTCTGGTTGACCAACTGGCCCAGGCGAAGACACGCGGCGCGCAGGAGACGCCGGAAGTCCGGCAGCGCCGAGATCGACGCCAGGTCCTGCAGGTCGCGCTCGAGATATGTCCGCACATAGCCGTCGAACCAGATGGTGCGTTCGGTTGCCGACGAGAGCTCGAGTGCAGGCGTCGGGAAGCCGCCCCTGCGCGCCAGCGCCCGCCAGTCCTCCTGCGCATCAGGCTCGGACTCGATGACGTCGAGCCAGTCGGCGTCACGAGCCGCCAGGAGGTCGTCCCAGATCCCGGCCCGACCCGCGCCAGCCTGCTCACGCCTGGTCATGGGCCAGAGCGTGAGATAACTGGCCCGACCGGCGAGCGACTCGGAGACCTGTCGCATGAGCAGGAGGTTGGCGGATCCCGTGAGCAGGAAGCGTCCCGGCTTCCGGTCGCGATCGATGGCGCGCTTCACGGCGCGGAGCAGGGCCGGCTGGCGCTGCACTTCGTCGATCGTGATCGGTGTGCTCCCCCCGACCAGCGCGTCCGGCTCCCGCTGCGCGAGGTCCAGCACGTCGAGGTCGTCCAGCGACACGTAGCGCCGCTTGCCAGGAACGAGTTCCGCCGCCAGGGTGCTCTTGCCCGCCTGCCGGGCGCCTGTGACGACCACGGCGGGCATGGTTCGGAGCCGGGAGTCGACGGCCTTTCCGACGAGGCGTGGCAGGGTATCCATGGCGTGAATGATAATCATTCACGTGGTGAATGACCAGACCGAGAGCCGAACCGATCCCCGTCTCTCGCTCCCGGGTCTTCAGGTCAGGGTTGGCCCCGTCGCTCGCTCCGGAGTCTTCCCTCTGCGGGTTTCTGCGCGTCTACGCGATGCGGCCGGGGCCGAAAATCTCAGGAAGCAGAATCCGTAGCGGCGCGATTCCAGGGTCCGGCTGCCAGAGCAGCCCGTCGCCAACAGCCTCGGGAGTCACATCGCCCGGCCTCCAGCACTCGACGATCTCTCGATCCAGGTCGACGATCCAGTACTCCGGGATGCCCTGCGCCTGGTATATGGGCCGTTTCACGGTGCGATCGGCTCGCTCGGTCGACGGCGATAGCGCCTCGACCACCAGCAACAACGCCTGCACGTCCTGCCATGTCTCGGGTTCACCGGAACCGGTGTCGGCGATGACGAACAGGTCGGGCTGCAGGAGCCGCCGCGGCGAAAACTCGATGTCAGCCGGGGACCATCGAGTCCACCCAAGCGCATTGGCCTCGACGTAGGGGCGCAGTCGATCGTAGAGCCGAGCGAGGACCGTCTGATGCCGCAGGCTCGGCGCAGGGCTCACGAAAAGCTCCCCGTCGAGCACCTCGTAGCGTCGCCCGTCGTCCGGCAGGGCGCGGGCCATCTCGGCGGTCCAGATCGTGTGCTGCGCGGGCATGCCCATAGCGTACGCTCGGCTCGGCGTTATCTGCAAGCGAACATGCGCCGAGCCAAGGAGCACCGGCCGAAAGGGAGTCCCTCGCGAGCCGAGCACCGGAAGCCGAGCCAATCGCGAACCACTGGCTCACTCGAACTTCCCTCCACCACGCAGGTACCCCACCAGGCCCCCGGACTCCAGGATCCGCCGCATGATCCCCGGCATCGGAGCTCCGGATACCGCGCCACCCCGCGTGACGTTGTCCAACCGAACCGTGGATGCATCCAGCCGCAGCGCGAGCCGGTCGCCCTCGACAACCGACGTCGTATCGCACTCAACCACGACCAGCCCGTTGTTGACCGCGTTCCGGTAGAAACTGCGGGCAAAACTCCGCGCCACCACCGCGCGAATGCCGGCCGACAGGATGACCGTGGCCGCAATCTCCATCGCCGACCCGCAGCCAAAGTTCTTCCCCGCCACGAGGATGTCGCCATCCTGCACCGACGACGCGAATGCGGGATCGATTCCCTCGAACAGATAGCGGCGAAGCTGCGTCCCGTCGATGGTCTCGCGCTTGCGCCGGGAGGAGATGATGTAGTCCGTGTTGACGTCGTCGCCGAACACCCGGGCGCGGCCCTCGATCCTCATGCGACCCGCCCGCCGGAATGGTGGAGGTCGGGAGCACCCGGGATCCGCCCGATCGCCGCCGCCGTGCCGCAGGTCATCGGCGACGCCAGGTAGATCCGCGCCGACGCATTCCCCATCCGACCCTTGAAGTTGCGGTTGGCGGTCGAGAGGACGGTCATGTCGTCCCCGGGGATGACACCACTGGTGCCACAACAGGCCCCGCATCCCGCGGTCGTGACCACCGCGCCGGCATCCGTGAACCGCCGCAGGATGCCTTCCGCGACGAGCTGCTCGTGGACCTCACGCGAGGCCGGCGTCAGCACGAGCTGCACGCCCGGCGCAGTTTTGCCGCCAGCACCCTCGAACGCGGCCAGAGCTTCCCGAAAGTCCTGCACTCGGCCGCCGGTGCAGGTGCCGATGAAGACCATGTGAACCGGCACGCCGGCCACTTCATGGAGGGGTGCGACCCGATCCGGCTGATGCGGCTGCGCGACCCGCGGCGAGAGCGAAGCGAGATCGACCACCAGCTCGCGCGCATAACGAGCACCCGGATCGGCGGCCACCTGTGTCCCACTGTCGCCCGCCCGCCCGCGTCGGTATTCCGCGGTGACATCGTCGTGCGGGAAGATGGCTGCCTTGGCCCCGGACTCGACGAGGAGACTGCTCAGCACCAGGCGGTCCGCGAGCGAAAAGTCCGACAGGTCGCCGTCGAACTCGATGGCCTGGTAATTCGCGCCGTCACCTCCCAGTTCCCCCACCAGCGCGAGTGCCACGTCCTTCGCCGCCACGTCGGGCGGCCTGGCACCGACCAGGCGGACTCTTATAGTCTCGGGAACCCGCAGCCAGATGCGCCCGGTCAACATCGCGGCGGCGAGGTCCGAAGACCCGACGCCAATCGCAAGGCAGTTGAGCGCCCCGCAGGTCACCGTGTGGCTGTCCGCACCAATCGCCAGGTCGCCGGGCGCCACCAGTCCACGCTCGACGGCGAGCTGGTGACTGATGCCTTCCCCCACGTCGAAGACCGTGGCTCCCTTACTCGAGGCGAAGCTTCGGATGCGACTGTGAAACGCCTTTGTCGCATCGGCCGCGGGCGGGGCGTAGTGGTCCAGGGCAAAGAAGACGCGCCCGGCATCGTGCAGCCGCTGGCCACCCATCTGCTCGAAGTAGTCGATCGCCATCGGCCCGGAGCCATCGGTGCCGAGCACGAGGTCGACCTCGCACACCGCGATGTCGCACGCACGCACGTCATGACCGCATCGCGAGGAGAGGATCTTCTCGCTGATGGTCCGCGGGCTGCCAGTATCGCTGCGCCCGGTCATCGGCTGCCCGCCGTCTTAGTCACCACGGCCGGTGGGATCACGACTGTTCGTCAGCGCTCGGCCGGCTGGAGCCTGACGTCTCGTCCGCTCCCCGCGCGACGAACGCCGCTCCCACCAGGTTGCCGAACGTATTCACTGTGGTGCGGCACATGTCGAGCGGACGGTCGATGCCGGCCACGAGCGCAATGCCGGCGGCCGCGTTGGGGCCGAGGCCGATGGCGTTGAGAACGATGAGCGTTGTCACCAGGGAGCTTCCCGGCACGCCGGCTCCCGCCGACGATGCCACGACCGTGGTGAGGAGGATCGTGACAAGCTGGCCGGCGCCGAGGTCGACACCGTAGAGATGGGCGAGGAAGACCGCCGTCGCTGCCTTGTAGACCGCTGCCCCGTTCTTGTTAAGCGTCGTCCCGGTCGGTAGCACGAAGCTCACCACCTCGCTGGAGATGCCCAGGCGCCGCTGCGCCGCTGCCATGCTCACGGGCAGCGTGACGCTCGACGACGACGTGGAGAAGGCGAGCAGCAGCGCATCGCCCACTCCGCGCACGAACGCGCGCACGCCGAGGCCCGAGAAGAGCCGCACGGCCGGGATGAGCACCAGCGCGACATGGACGGCCAGCGCGGCCACCACGATCAGCGCGTAGGTCGCCAGGGTGCGCAGCAGGTCGATCCCCGATCGCACCACGGTTACCGCGATCAGGATGCACACCGCGTACGGCGCCAGCTCCATGAGCCAGCGGATGACGACCATGGACACGTCGTTGACGGCGGCGAAGAACGACACCAGCGGACGCCGACGCTGCTCACTGAGCACGGTAGCAGCCGTGGCGAACACGACCACCGCGAAGATCAGGGCGAGCATGTCACCCTGAGCCGCAGCGGCTATAGGGTTCTGCGGCACGATGTTGATCAGCGTCTGCAGCAGGGTGGGCACGGCCGACACGTTCGCGCTGGCACCCGCCCCGGCCGACGCAAAGCGGCTGGCGAGGTCATCACGCACCGCGGGATCGAGGCCGGCCCCCACGCCGGCCACCAGTGCAACCACGAGGCCGATCGCCGCCGCAATCACGGTGGTCACAACGAACCATCCGAGAGCGCGCGCTCCGATCCTGCCGAGTCGGCGGATGTTCCCCAGCGACGCCACGCTCGTGAACAGGCTGGCAGCCACCAGCGGGATGACCACCATGGTGATCAGCCGGATGAACACGGTCCCCGCGGGCTCGCTCCACTCGATGGGGAGCCGCAGCCACGCCACCTGTGAGGTCCGGGCCAGGGCGCCAAGCCCCAGCCCGACCAGCAGCCCGAGGAAAATCTTCGTCTGCAGCTTCATCGTCAGGCGCCGGCGCGCAGCCCTGTGAGCACCTCGCCGAGCGCGGTGAGCGTCTGCGCCACGTCGGCCTCGCGGATGTCACCCATGTGGCCTATGCGCAGTGCCGACGGCTGGTAGCGGGCGAGGCCCGCGGCCGCAAGGATGCCGCGCGCCTTGAGGGCATCACGCACGCGCGCAGGCGGCAGCTCAGGCGGCAGCGCGAGAGCGGTCAAAGTGGTCGACCGCCGCTGGAGCGCTGCGCACTGCGGACCGAGACCGAGAGCCGCCGTGCCCCTGCGGGCCATGTCGGCCATCCGGGAGTGGCGCGCATGCACAGCGTCGATCCCTTCCTCATGGAGCATGCGCAACGCCTCGGCCACCTGCAGGACGAGGTGCACCGGTGCCGTGCCCGGGGTTTCCGGTCTGGCCTTCGTGACGTGTTGCCTGATGTCGGCAAAGTCCCAGTAGTTGCGCGGCAGACGCGAGGTCTCGTTCGCGGCCCAGGCGCGCGTGCTCAGCACCGCAAACGCGAGGCCGGGAGACGACATCAGGCATTTCTGCGACGCGGTGATGGCGACGTCCACCTCCCAGTCGTCGAACGCGAACGGCATGCCGCCGATGGACGACACGCCGTCCACGAGCACCAGGACATCGCGGGCGCGGGCGACGCTTGCCACACCGGCGACATCGTTGGCGACCCCGGTCGAGGTGTCCCCGTACGCCATTCCCACGGCGCGGATGGCGGGCTGCTCCGCCAGCAAACGGTCGATCTCTGCGGAATCGACGTCGTGCTCCCAGTCGGTGGCGACCCGGTGCACGGTGAGCCCATACGAGGCCGCGAACGTTGCCCACATCTCGCCGAACTTGCCGTTGCAGCAGACGGCGATGGCGTCGCCCGGCGAGAACAGGTTGCAGATGGTGGCTTCCATCGCGCCGCGCCCGGTCGTGTGCACGGGGAGGATCGGCTCGCCGGTCCCGAAGAAGGGCTGGAGCAGTTGCAGCATGTCCGCCAGTTCGGCCGAGAATTCCGGAGTGCGGTGGTGGATCATCGGCCTGGCGCCGGCCCGCAGCACCCGCTCGGGAACGCGCGTCGGTCCGGGGGTCATGAGGAGGAGCGGTGCTCCACTGGTTATCGCGTTCACGCGCAAGCCCCGTGTCGCAACCCGCCGATCACTCAATGACCCCGTGCCGTCTCAATGTCCCGTCAATCTCGGACTTGAACAGGACCCCGCTGTTGATCTCCGCGATGCGACGGGTCTCGCGCTCGACCAGGGCAGCAACCAGGTCCGGGAGCTCCGCTGCGAGTTCACGCGGCACGACCGCCACGCCGTCACTGTCGCCCACGACGATATCTCCGGGACACACGACCGTTCCGCCGCAACTGATCGGGACGTTGATCTCGCCCGGACCATCCTTGTCGCAGGAGCCGGGGCTCACACTGCGGCTGTAGGCGGCGAAGCCGAGTCGCTTGATGTGGTCGACATCCCGGATCGCGCCATCGACGACGATGCCGCCAAGTCTTGCTCCGACCGCCGTGTGGCACATGAGTTCACCGAAGACGGCGCTGGTGGTGTTCCCTCCGGCGTTCACGACGACGATGTCGCCCGGCGATGCTACCTGGAGGGCCTTGTGCACCATCAGGTTGTCCGCCGGCCGCGCGTTCACCGTGACGGCGAGTCCGCAGAGCGGGAGTGCGGAGCGCGCCTGGATCCCCGGGTCCATGAAGTGGAAGCGCCCCATGGCGTCGGCGAGGTTGGACGAGGCAAGGCCGCGGAAGCGCGCCACGAGTTCCTCCGCGAGCCGCGGCGGCGGCGGGAGGACGCGAAATCCCGGCTTTCCCGTGGCGGACATTCGGCGCTTACTTCCGTTGCAGGGGTGGGGCGGCGGTGGTGTGGAGAACACCAATAAGCGGCCGTGCAGAATGTGTCGCAACGCCATACGACGGCTTTGCCCGCCATGCCGGCGACTCGAGCCGGAAGTCCGTCAGCGCCCACGCGGCACGCACACCTGTCCCGGTGTGTGTTGTCAGCTTCGGGCGTGGGGCACGAAGGGCGCGGGGAACTAAAGGCGCAGGGCACGAAGGGCGCAGGGAACTAAAGGCGCAGGGCACGAAGGGCGCGGGCAACTAAAGGCGCAGGGCACGAAGGGCGCAGGGCACGAAAGGCGCAGGGCACGAAA
>DASWGU010000247.1:0-4331 GCA_036393555.1 Gemmatimonadaceae bacterium | reverse complement strand
CGCTCGAGTTGAGCGTTGCGCATCGTGACGTGCGCTCCAGGCGCCGGATCAGTCGAGACGCAACGTCATGCTGGGATCAACGCGAGCGGCCCGTCGTGCGGGGAACCAGCTTGCGGCCATCGCGGCGAATGTAAGCACGAGCGACACGCCGACCAGGGTCACGGGGTCATGCGGCGTCACGCCGTACAGCATCGCCCGAACTGCTCGAACCGCCCCGATCGCAACCGCCAGTCCGATCCCCACACCGGCAATGGACAGGGTCAGTCCGCGCCGAAGGACCAGCCATTGGACGCCCGCGACCGGAGCGCCAAGGGCGACTCGAATGCCGATTTCCCGCCGACGCCCTCTGGCCAACTGCGACATCACGCCGTACACACCAATCACGGCGAGCAGCAGGCCAGCACTCGCGAACACCACCACGATGGAGAGCACGAACCTACGTTGCGCCATCGCGGCGTCTCGCACTTCCGCCAGCGGACGAATTGCCTGAATCGCGACATGGTCGTTCACGGACCGAATCCCTTCGCGAACGGCAGACGCCAGTGACGCTGGATCGACCGTCGTCCGAAGCACGAACACCCGGACGCCCGGCTCATCCTGCGCCATCGGCGCGAAGAACTCCGGTTCAGTGGGCAGTTCGACACCCACCTGGCGCTCATTCCCGACAACGCCGACGATCGTCCGCCAGTTCGACGTCGAGTCAGGATACCGATCGAATGCGACGCGCCTCCCGATCGGATCCTCGTTAGGGAAGTGCCGCTGGGCCAGTGCCTCGTTGATCAGCACGACCAGCGGCGCATCGGCGTTGTCGGCATCCGTGAACGAGCGGCCAGCGCGCAACGACACACCCACGACGCGATGATAGTCGGGCGAGATCTCCCGGTGGACTACACCGACACCGAAATCCTCGCGCGCACGACCGGCGACCGCGAAGTCGCTCGACCAGGACGGGACCGTCATCGGAAGACTGCGAACGGTCGCCGCGTCGCTGACGCCGGGAATCGCACGAAGCCTCGCCAGCGCCGCGTCGTAGTACCCATGGCGTTCGGCAGGGGTTCGGAACAATCCGGGGGGCAGCGCCGGCGTCGCGCTCAGCACACGCTCCACTTCGACGCCGGAGTCCACGCCCTGCACTTCCCACCAGCTGCGCGTCAGCAGGCCGGCCCCGGCCAGCAGGACTACGGCGATCGCCACTTCTCCCACGGCAAGTCCATGGCTCCAGCGATGCAGTTGCGCCCGCGTGCCGCTGCGGCCGCCTTCCTTGAGCACCTCGGCGGCGTCGCGACGGCGCGCCCACACGGATGGGCCGATCCCGAAGAGGAGGCCGCTCATGATGCTGACCGAAAGCGCGAACACGATGACCTCGGCGCTGACACCGATGTCGCGCACCGGCAGCAGGCCCTCGGGTTGATTCGCCGCGAGGAGTCGTGTACCGAACCAGCCTGACGCGACACCAACCACTCCACCGGTGAGGGACAGAACGAGGCTCTCCGTCATGGCCTGGCGCACGAGTCGTCCACGGCCGGCGCCAAGCGCCAGCCTGAGGACGGACTCGCGCTCACGATCCGCAGCTCGAACCAGCAGCAGGTTGCCGACATTCGCGCAGGCAATGAGCATGAGAAGACCAACCGCGACTTGCAGCGCGAGCAGGGTCTGCCGCACGTCGCCGACCAGGTACCGATGGAGCGGGATCATGCCCGCGCCCATGCCGGTATTCGTCTCCGGGTAGTCCGACTCGAGGCGACGGACGACCACCTGGAGCGCGGCATGGGCCTGGGCCTCCGTGACGCCCGGCTTGAGCCTCGCGATCGCCCGCAGCCAGTGCGCCCGGCGGAACGACACCTGCGACAGCTGCGCGCGGACAAACGAACTGGGTTGCCAGATGTCCGGCTCGCGACCGGGGAACGCGAAGTCACCCGGGACGACGCCCACCACACGCACCGGGAAGCCGCCGAGTGTGATCGTTCGGTCGATGATCGACGGATCGGAACCGAACCGCGTGCGCCAGAGGCGATCGCTGATCATCGCCACGCGTTCACCGGTCGCCCAGGTTTCGTCATCGCTGAACGTTCGACCCAGGCTCGCGCGCACACCGAGCACCTGGAAAAAGTTCCCGGTGACCGGCATCGACGACAGCAGTTGCGCGCCACCGTCATGGTTCATGACGACGGTGGTTTCAAAATTCGGATACGCCGCAATGCCATCGAAGGCGGTCACCTGCTCGCGCCAGTCGAAGTAATTCGCCGGGGCAACCTCAGCCTGCGTCCAGCCACGCTCCTCGTTCGTCTCGTAGAGCATGACAAGGCGATCGGCTTCGGCGAACGGCAGCGGGCGAAGGACCACGGCATGCAGCGTCGAGAAGATGGCCGTGTTGGCACCCACCGCGATCGCGATGGTCAGCGTCGCGGCGATGGTCAGGGTTGGATTGTGCCGGAGTGTTCGCAGCGCGTACCGCGCGTCGGCGATGGCGTCAGCGATCCACCGACCACCGCGTGCATCCCGATGTGCTTCGTGCGCTGCATCGCGCCCGCCGAATGCCGCCAGCGCCAGTCGACGCGCCTCTGCCGGCGAGTACCCGACTGCAACCAGTCGAGCCGATTCCAGATCGATGTGGGTGGCGATCTCTTCGCGCAGATTCGTGTCGGTCGCGCGCCGGAAGAAGATCGCCCGAAGTTGCGCGAGCAGCCCGCGGAGTCGGTCCATTGTCACGACTCCAGAATGAGATCAACGGCGCCGACGTAGCGGCGCCAGTTGGAAGTTGCGGCTCCGAGGGCACGTTTCCCCGTTGCGGTGAGTCGGTAGAACTTCGCCCGCCGGCTCAGTTCCGAGGTCCGCCAGTCGCTCGAGATCCAGCCGCGCTGTTCCAGGCGCTGCAACGCCGGATAGAGCGATCCCTGGTTCACCTCCAGCACGCCACGCGACACCTGCTGGATGCGCTGGCTGATTGCCCAGCCGTGCATTTCCTCGAGCGCCAGAGTCCTGAGAATGAGCAGGTCCAGCGTGCCGCGGAGAACGTCGGATGGTGTCGTGTCAGCCATGATCGACTCGGGTTGGTGTCGGTTGTCGACATAACCATGCCGAAGTTGGTGTCGGAAGTCAACAACACCCCGAGTGCGACCACTGCAGCATGGATTGCGCCCCGGTCTCGTCGAGCAACTCCCGCCGCACGAACAGCCTGAGCAGCAGGTCCAGCTCTATAGATGCACCGGAGCAGCCCGACCCACCGCCGCTGGGCCTCGGTCCCGGCCAGCGGTCGAGACGGGACCCGCAACGACAGTACCGTTGCCCCCCCTCGGCCAACCGGAACCGCATAACCAGGATTTCATGGATCCGTTGGGCGGCGTCAACTTCTATGAATCCACGCTCGGGGCGGGCAAACTGCCTGCGGGAATCCCAGCGTTGAAGTGGCGCAGCGCTTCATCTTCAACGACCGGATCGACGCGGCGGTGGCGGCCTTCTTCATGATCTCCGTCATCATCATCATCGCCGACGGCGCCAGTGTGTGGTACAAGGTGGTGTCGGGCCGGATGCCCGCCGTGTCGATCGACGTGCCGTTCGATCCGGGAGTCGCCGATTCACGACGGTTGTCACTCGCTACTGAGAAGCTGTCGCGCGTGCCGATATGGCTCGGCTCGTCAGTTCGTTCGATCCGAACGCCTGAAGACGGGTACTATCGGCCGTCTTCTTCATGGAGGGGGAATGAGATCGATTCGAGCGGCGTCCGGCTGGACGCTCCTGATCCTTGGCGTGATGCAGGTCACCGGTTGCGCATCGTGGGGGAAAAAAGAGACAGGTGCAGCGGCCGGCGCGGCCGCGGGAGGTGTCATCGGCGGTGTCATCGGACACCAGACCGGATCCACGGCTCGCGGCGCGATCATCGGTGCGGTTGTTGGCGGTGCGGCTGGCGCCATCATTGGCCACCAGATGGACCAGCAGGCCAAGGAGCTGCAGCAGAACATTCCGGGCGCCACGGTCACGCGCGTCGGCGAGGGCATTGCCGTGACGTTCACGTCAGGCCTGCTGTACGATTTTGACTCGGACCTCATCAAGCCGACGGCGGCGCAGAACCTGCGCTCGCTCGCCCAAAGTCTCGGCAAATACCCGAACACCGACATCCTGATCGTCGGCCATACCGACGCCACCGGCTCCGACAGCTACAACCAGGGCCTGTCGGAGCGTCGCGCGCGGTCGGCACAGAATTTCCTGGTGGGCGAGGGAGTGGCTGCGACACGCCTCCGTTCCGCTGGTCGCGGTGAGACCGAACCGATCGCGTCGAACGACAACGAAACCGGCCAGGCGCAGAACCGTCGCGTAGAAGTGGCGATCTACGC
>DASWGU010000246.1:0-7490 GCA_036393555.1 Gemmatimonadaceae bacterium | reverse complement strand
GTGGAAGTGGTCCACGCGTACTCCCTCGTTCACGACGACCTGCCATGCATGGACAACGACGACCTTCGTCGCGGGAGGCCGACGGTCCACCGGGCGTTCGACATTCCCACCGCCACCGCGGCCGGCGTCGCCATGGTTCCGCTCGCGGCGCACTGCGCCCAGCGCGCGGCCGGGAGCCTGGGCGTCACGCGGGATCTCGCCGTTGCCATGGTGCGGGAATTGATGCGCGCCTCCGGCGCGGGTGGCATGGTGGGCGGCCAGCTGCTGGACCTGCTGGCGGAGGGGCAGCGCCTGAAGGTGTCGGATCTCGAGCGGATCCACCGGGCCAAGACCGGCATTCTGGTTTCGGCATCGGCGCGCATCGGAGCCATGGCTGCTGGTGGCGGCGACAGCGCCCTGGCCGCATTCACACGCTTCGGGGATGCGCTGGGATTGGCCTACCAGATCGCGGATGACGTGCTGGATGTGACGGGCACCAGCGACCAGCTCGGAAAGACGGCCGGGCGCGATGCGGCGCTGGCCAAGAGCACTTATCCGGTTTTGTTGGGCGTCGAGGAAGCACGGCATCGCGCCCAGGCCCTCGTGGACGATGCCTGTACTGCGCTGGCGGATGCCCGCTGCCTCACGCCCGATCTGGAACGGCTGGCCCGGCATGTCGTCGAGCGCCAGTCTTGAGCAGTAGATTTCATCCCCGCGAACCTCATCGTACATGTCTATCCTGGACCGGATCGACTCGCCCACCGACCTGAAGACCCTCACCCGGGATGAGCTGCGGGTGCTCTCGCAGGACATCCGCGACCGGTTGATCGACGTCTGCTCGCGGACCGGGGGTCACATTGGCGCGGGACTCGGCGTCGTCGAGCTGACCGTCGCGCTCCATACTGTGTTCGACACGCCGATCGACCAGCTGGTCTGGGACGTCGGGCACCAGGGTTATCCCCACAAACTGCTGACCGGCCGCGCTGGGGGGATGGAGACGCTCCGCCAGGAAAGCGGGATCTCGGGATTCCTCAAGCGAACCGAGAGCGAGTACGACGTGTTTGGCGCCGGTCATGCGGCGACGTCCATTTCGGCTGCACTCGGCGTTGCGGCAGGACGCGACCTCCGGGGCGAATCGTACAAGGTCGTCGCCGTCCTCGGAGACGGGGCGCTGACCTCCGGTCTGGCCTACGAAGGGCTGAACAACGCGGGGCACTCCGACCGCGACATCGTGGTCGTGCTGAACGACAACGAGATGTCGATTGCGCCCAACGTTGGTGCGATGTCGAAGTACCTCAACTCGGTGCAGCGGAATCCGCTCTACAACCGGGTGCGGGCACGGATCGGCGAGGCCGTGGAAGGACACCCGGCCATCAACACGCTGCTCCGGAAGTGGGAAGAGAGCGTCAAGTCCTTCTTCACGCCGGGTGTGCTGTTCGAGGAACTGGGTTTCCGGTACTTCGGACCGATCGACGGGCATGACCTGGACCAGTTGCTGAACACGCTGCAGGCCGTCCGTTCCCTGAGCGGGCCGCGTCTGGTGCACGTGGTGACGCAGAAGGGCAGGGGGTTCCCCGCCGGCGAGCACGTCGAAAAGTGGCACGCGCTGCCGCCGGGGCACGATCCGGCCACGGGCAAACAGCGCTCCACGGCAACCAGGAAGGCCAACTACACCGCGGTTTTCGGCGCCGGGCTCGCCGAGCTGATGACGGAGCGCGAAAACATCGTGGCGATCACCGCGGCCATGCCCAGCGGCACCGGAACCGGCATCGTTGCCAGAGCGCATCCCACGCGCTTCTTCGATGTCGGCATCGCCGAGGCCCACGCCGTCACGTTCGCCGCCGGTCTCGCGACGCGGGGCATCAAGCCCGTGGCGGCGATCTACTCCACGTTCCTCCAGCGCGCCTACGACAGCATCATCCACGATGTGGCCATCCAGCACCTTCCCGTGGTGTTCTGCATGGACCGGGCGGGTCTGGTCGGTGAGGACGGCGAGACCCACATGGGGCTGTACGACATCGCGTACATGCTGGCGGTCCCCGGCATGACGGTCACCGCGCCGCGCGACGGGACGGAGATGCTGGGGCTCCTCCGCACCGCCGTGGATCACGATGCGGGGCCGTTCTGCATCCGGTATCCGCGGGATACGGCACCTGACGTGCCGCCACCCATGGCCGACATTGCGCCGGTGCCGTACGGCACGTGGGACGTGGCGCGCCACGGCAGCGAGCTGGCGATCCTGGCGGTCGGCACCATGGTCAATCCGGCGCTTGAAGCGGCGACGGCTCTGGCCGCCGAGGGGTTCGATCCGACCGTTGTCAACTGCCGGTTCCTGAAACCGTACGATTCGCTGACGCTGTCCACGCTGCTGGCCGAACACCGCCACCTGCTGGTCGTGGAAGAAGGGACGGTCGTGAACGGGTTTGGCGCCTTCATGGCGTCCGTCGTGGAACGACTCGAGCCGACGGTGCGCGTGGTGGCCCACGGCGTGCCGGACGTGATCGTGCCCGCCGCGTCTCGCGCGAGACAGCTGTCGCTCGCCGGCCTGGACGCGGTGGGGATCGCGGACCGGATCCGTGCGCTCCACGAATCCGAGGCGGTTGCTGGGTGATCCGCCTCGGTGTTGTCGGCAATCGGGAGTATCCCGGTCTGGACAGCGTCCTGCAGCGCCTTACAGCCGCGGCACCCAACCTCGACCTGGACCTGCGGTTCGAATCCCAGCTCGTCGGCGTGGCCGCGATCGAGGGGCCGGCAATCGAGTCGCCCCTCGAACTCGACGCGCTGGTCACCCTGGGCGGCGATGGAACGCTGCTGCGCGGCGCGCGGTTCCTCGAGGGACGCGAGATCCCGGTGCTGGGCGTCAACCTCGGCCGACTGGGCTTTCTCACCACGTGCGGTCGCGAGGAACTGGAATCGGCGCTGCGAAGGCTGGTCACCGGCGACTACCGCGGTGAGCCGCGGCTGGTGCTGGAGGGGCGCCCCGGCATGGCCGACGATCCGCGGCGCTGGTACGCGCTGAATGACATCGTGCTGCACAAGGGCGGCAAGGCGCGGGTGATCTGGCTGCGCGTTGAAGTGGACGGCGAAGAGGTGGCGTCTTACGCCGCGGACGGCATCGTGATTTCGACGCCGACCGGTTCGACGGCCTACAACCTCTCGGTCGGCGGCCCGGTGGTGGTCCCGCGTCACCACTCCATCATCATGACCCCGATCTCGGCGCACGCCCTCGCGATCCGTCCCGTGGTGGTCGGCCCGGACGCGACGGTGGTCGTGCACGCCGAGGACGAGGGAGTGGACCGGATGGTGACGGTGGATGGGCAGATCGGTACCACGTTAGGCGCGGCAGAGTCGCTGCTGGTGCGGCGCGCGACCCGATCCGTCATTCTGGTGCGGTTCCCCGAGATGACCTTCTTCACCCGTATGCGGCGCAAGCTCGGCTGGGGCGCACCCTCGGACGAGCCCCGTGGCTGATGCTTACCGAGCTCCGCATCCGGAACCTGGCGGTGATCGAGACGGTGGCACTGCCCGTCGCCCCCGGCTTCAACGTCCTGTCGGGTGAGACCGGAGCCGGAAAGTCGATCATCGTGGGGGCGTTAGGCCTGCTGCTGGGCGAACGGGGCAGCGCCGACGTGGTCCGGACGGGTACGGATCGCGCCATGGTAGAGGGCGTGTTCGAAGCCGGTGGTCCGCCGGAACTGGCCGCGGCCCTCGAGGAGCGCGGCATCGCCACCGAGGACGGGCTGGTGGTACTGCGGCGGGAAGTCACCGCCGCTGGCAAGAGCCGCGCCTGGATCAACGACACCAGCGTGACGTCCGCGGCGCTGGCGGCCATCGGCCGCATGCTGGTGAACCTGCATGGACAGCACGAATCGCAGGCGCTGCTGCATGGCGACGCCCAGCGCGCGGTGCTCGACGCATTTGCCGGCGCGATGGAGGTGGCAACCGCCGTGAAGACGACGCACGCGGAGCTGGAATCGGTGCGGGCATCGATCGCGGATCTCGACCGACGTCGCAACGAGGCCGAGCGCCGCGCGGATTACCTCCGCCACCTGGTTGGCGAACTCGAGGAGGGGCGCCTCGTGGCCGGCGAATCGGAGCGGCTCGACGATGAGGCGCGGCGTCTCACGCACGCGGTGGAACTGCGCGCGCAGGTGGCCCTGGCACTCGCGGCGCTGGACGACCAGGAGTCGGGCGCCGTGCACGCCGTGGGGGTCGCGCGCCGGGCCCTGGCGACCGTGCAGCGGTTCGATCCCGGCGCCGCGTCCATGGCGAACGACGTGGATGGTGCTCTGGTGTCGCTCGAGGAGCTGGCCCGCGACCTCGCGGCATATGGAGCGTCGCTGGAGAGCGATCCGGGCCGGCTCGATGAAGTCGATCGCCGGCGCGACGTGATCCACCGCCTGACGAGGAAGTACGGCGGCAGCGCGGAGTCCGCCCTGGCGGCACTCCGCGAGGCGCGCTCCGAGCTGGATGTCCTGGATACGGCCGCGCTCGATCTCCGCGGGTTGACCGACCGCGAGCGCGCTGCACGGGACGCGCTGGAGGCACACGCGGCCCGATTGACGAAGCTCCGGCGGCAGGGCGCGAAGCGCCTGTCGGAGGAAGTCGAGGCACTCCTGCCGGATCTGGGCCTGCCGGATGGCCGCTTTCTGGTGGCGCTGCACAGCACCCCGGAGGTGGGCGCCGCGGGCGCCGAGGAGGTCGTCTTCGACGTCGCCCTGAACGTCGGCCTCGATGCCAGGCCGTTGGCGCGCGCGGCCTCCGGCGGCGAGCTGTCCCGCCTGATGCTGGCGCTCAAGACGGTGCTCGCCAGACTGGACCACGTGCCGACGCTGGTGTTCGATGAGGTGGACGCCGGCATAGGCGGAACCGTGGCGCTTCGAGTCGGCGAGGCGCTGCGCCGGCTCGCCGAACATCACCAGGTCCTGGTCATAACCCATCTCGCCCAGGTGGCGGCTCGAGCGCACCACCACGTCGTAGTGGCCAAGGGATCGTCAGGCGGTATCTCGACGGCTGACATCGCCGTCGTGGCAGACGAGACGCGCGTCGGCGAGGTGGCTCGCATGCTCGGCGGCGATGCCGGCAGTGACGTCAGCCGCGCGCATGCCCGGGAATTACTGGCGACGGCGGCGCGTCCCCTGGATGCGAGACGGGAGAAGGGAGCGACGAATCGGCGGCGACGGGATCAGGACGGCCGGAGTGGGTTGCCGCCGAACCAGGGGCGATAGAGGCGCAGCACCACGCCGGTCGACGCCTGACTGGCCACGCCGCCGCGGCCGCTCATGACCCGGGTGTGCACCAGGGAGACCTCCAGCGGCCACATTGCCTGCCGCAGGGCGTAACCGCGCACGGTGGACAAGGTGAGCGCCAGGCCAAGCAACTGTTCCGTTTGCGCGGTGCCGATTCCCAGGACCGAGGCGTCGAGTGAAAGCGGCGTGCCGTCGGTGCTGGTCACGTCGAAGGCGCCCGCGTAGGTGTCCTTTCCCTTGCTGCGGTACCGGTACAGGACGCTGAGCGCAAACGCATCGTTCGGGACGTAGCGGGGCGCGACCTCGAGCTCGACGAAATCGCCGAGGTCGCGCGAGACCTCGTGCTCGCGGGCGATTTCCGGGAACGGATCGCCAACGCGATCGGGGATGCGACGCACCAGCCGATCCGGGCGCTGGATGCCGTATCGCAGGACCGCCGAGGTCCACAACCGGCTGCCCAGGGCCGCATCCACGAAGCCGCGAACCTCGATGTCCGCCTGCCGGTCACCGGTCCCCACATCGGTGAATTCCCAGGGGAGATCGAGCTGGCCCGTCGGGAGACGGTAGATCCCCGCAACCGCCAGCCGCAGTGCGCCGGCGCCGCGGAGCGAGGGCGACACGGCGCCGCTGCCGAACGTATCCAGCAGGATCAGCTTGGCGCCGACCTCGATGTCACCCACGTGGCTGTGCTCGAAATCCGCCAGCGGACGACCGGCAATGCCCCACGTCGGATCGCCTAACAAGAGGTCGAGATCGGCGGCGGCGAGCAGCGGCGCCGGGACCGGACGCGCCGCGATCCATTCGCCGGACTGGGCCGCCCCGAGGAATCCAGTGAAGTCCTCACTCATCTGGCCCAGGCGTGCTTCCACGGCCTGTTGCAGGCTGCCTCCGGCAAGGGGCGCATAGGCGCTCCCCGAAACGGTGGACGTCCCGAAGACCGACGCGACGGCATCCGCCGTCAGGTTCGCCAGTGTCACCAGATCTGCCGCGCCTTCCCGGTTGGCGTTGATGGCGCTGCACGACGCGTCCATGCTGCCGAGGCAGCGCTGCAGTTCGCTGGTAAGCGTGGCGGCCGCGGACCCGAGACTCGTGACCACGACTTCGTTCTGCTGGCGCGCGCCAGTGAAGGTCCACGCCGGGTTGAGCCCCAGGGTAGCGCCGACGCCGGACGGGTTGGCGGCGGCCGAGACGTGCACGTGGTTCTTCACATAGGGAATCACCGCCTGCAGCCCGACGCGGCTGGTCAGTCCGTATTCCAGTGTCACCGGCACTCTGACTTCCGTCACCTCGAGACGGGTGCGGAGCGGTCCCAGGGACAGTGGCAGGGGAGTACCGGGTCCGACGAGCGCCTCCAGCCCGCCGGACAGGACGCCAATGCCCGGGAGAATGGCGGATCCCAGGCTGTCGCGGGTGAAGTCCGTCCCTAACGACTCCCGGCTGCCGGCATCGCGCGCGAACCGTTCACTCCAGTGGCCGAAGTGCACACCGACGCCGGCACGCATGACGCCGCGCGGCGCAATCGTAGCGTCTTCCCATGGGCCATGGACGCGTTGTGCCTGCATCGGCCCCGCGGCGGCGGCCATGATGAGCATGGCGCGCGCCAGCGACCGCGTCGCCCGTCCACCCGCCGGTGGTCCGCGCCGGAGAGGGCGTCGTTTGTACTTCGGCAGCCGCACGGTAAGTTGCGAGTCGCTAAGTGATTGTGACCGCGCCAGGTCCGCCGCGCGAATGGCTACGAACTTAACGGCATGATCCCCTCGACGCCGATTCCTCCCATCCCCTGGCAAATCACGGGCAACCACTGGGTGGCCGTGCCCTGCATTCACCCCGCAGACGGCTCGATCCACGCGCTGGGGGTCCTGCACCGCGGGTCGCGCTCTGCCGTGGAGTTCGCCGGTGCACCCGACTTCGAGGCTGGGCGCGGCCCCGCACTCGTGAAGCCAGTGCTACAGGTCGATGGACAGTGGGTTCCACTAGGCGACGGGGCGTTGGCCTGGGAGCGGACCGCCGGATGGCTCCCGACATTCACCAGCACGATCGGTGACCTGGTGATCCGCGCCACCATCTTCGCGCCCTATGGTCGGGATGCCGATACCGCGGGTCTGGTGTACGCGATGGCCGTCGAGAACCGTGGATCACGAGAGGCTCACCTGACGATCGCGCTCCAGGGCGTTCTGGGGCACCGGCAGCTCCGCGTCAGGACGCCGCGCCCGTTCGAGGACTATCACGTCGCCAGACACGGCGAATCGAACGCGGTGGTGC
>DASWGU010000245.1:0-12857 GCA_036393555.1 Gemmatimonadaceae bacterium | reverse complement strand
CGAAGGGCGCAGGGCACGAAGGGCGCGGGGCACGAAGGGCGCAGGGAACTAAAGGCGCAGGGAACTAAAGGCGCGGGGCACGAAGGGCGCGGGGCACGAAGGGCGCGGGGCACGAAGGGCGCAGGGAACTAAGGCGCAGGGCACGAAGGGCGCGGGGCACGAAGGGCGGGACCGCCCCGGCAACCCGTCCCTCCCTATCCGATTCGACAGGGCAACTTACGCAATGCGCGGTCGGACGCCGGACTCAGCAACGACGCGACGACAGCAACTGGATGGAGCGCGCCAGGAACCCCGTTCGTGCGGCCAGGATGCGCGCCTCCCCTAGCGAAGCGCATGCCGCGGACTCGTCGTCCAGGTAGAATTGCGCTTCCGCCAAATGGTACCAGACCTCGATGCGCGCGCTGTCGCCCAGCACGCCTCGGAGCAACGCATCCGCGAGGTCCACGACGCGCCGCGCTGAATCGATATCGGGCCGATCCAGATCGAATATCGCGCGCAGCATCGCCAAGGAGTCTACCGGTGCCGGGACGACCGCATTGTCGTTCCGCCGCGGCCGGCCCCCTGCCGACTCGGCAGGGGCGACGACGGCGCCGGATTTCGCGTCCTTTTCGGACTCCGCTCCACCGGTGGACAAGCCGGAGTCGCCGGTTGTCCCGCCGGCCGTGCCACCGTCTGTTACGGTTGAATCCGGCCCCACCGCCGGAGCCTGCGCCCCCCTGGGCCACGCGAGAACGGCGACGAGACCTGCCAATGCCACCCCGGCCACGGCGACCGCGATGCGGCCCCGGTGTGACGTGGACATCACGGGCACGCTGACCGGCGTCTGGAGGCGCTCGTCCCAGGGCTCGCGGAAGCCGGGAGCCGGCGGCTCCATCTGATTGACCGCTGCGACGAACGCGCTGGCGAATTCGGCCGCCGACGCCTGACGATCTTCGGGCTGCACGGAGAGTCCGCGCGCGAGCACCGCCTTGATGTCAGCCGGCCAGGAGCCGGACGCTGCGACCGCCTCCAGCGTTTGCTGTCCTCCGCCAGCGAGCACCGAGGGAGCGTTCGGCGCGGATCCCGACAACATTTCGAGCGCGATCAGTGCCATCGTATAGACGTCGCTGCGATGGTCGACGGCGCCGTCCAGCCACTGCTCCGGACTCATGTACGCCGGCGTTCCCACGCGGAGCCCGGTGCTGGTAACCGCGGATGCGCCGGTTGCGCGGACCGCCTTGGCCACTCCGAAATCCACGACCTTGACGAAGTCCTCCCAGGCGCGGTACCGGGTCAGCATGATGTTCGCCGGTTTGAGATCCCGGTGAACGATTCCGAGGTCGTGCGCGACCGTAAGTCCGTTGGCCATCTGCCAGACGATGCGCGCCGCGCGCCGTGGTGAAAGCGGCCCCGTCTGCCGCAGCACGCTGTCCAGTGTCTTCCCCTCGACGTACTCCATGGCCAGGTAGGCGCTCCCGTCCTCCGCCTTGCCAAAGTCGTAGACGGCCACGACATTCGGATGGGATATCCGGCTGGCACTGCGTGCTTCACGGTGAAACCGGGACAGGGCATCAGGAGCATCCAGAGCTTCCGCCTTGAGCATCTTCAGGGCGCATGGTCGGTCCATGTCCACGTGGTTAGCCAGGTAGACGACACCCATCCCGCCATGGCCCAGTTCCCGCACGATCTCGTACTTGCCGGCGACCAGCATGCCGGCCGGGACGTAGAGTGCGGTCCCGTCGATAGGGCAGAAGCGCGCATCAGCTTCGAACGTGCCTTGGCACTGGGGACAGGTCTTCAGCAGCGCTCGAACTCCGGAAAGTGAGAAGCGGCTTCAGGAACGGACGGCGTACTCCAGCGGAGGAGAATATGTCGCGGCCTCGGTGGTTGACAATCGCGCTCCTCGTTCTGGCTTCACCGGCGACGGGGGCGGGGGGTCAGGACGCACCGGCCGCTGGAACGCGGCCCATCATCGCGGTCATGAACTTCTCCAACGCGTCGATCAAGGATCACGATCTCTACGAGCCCTTCACCGTCGGTGTGGCGGGCATGCTCCTGACCGAAATGCGGGAAAATCGCGCCATCGAACTGGTAGAGCGCCACCGGCTGCGCGAGGTGCTCGCGGAGATCCAGCTCGGCCAGTCGGGGGACGTCGATCCGGCTACTGCTGCGAGGGTCGGCAAGATCCTCGGCGCCCAGCACATGATCTTCGGCACCTTCATCATCGACCTCCGCGGCCGGCTGCGGATCGACGCTCGTGCCGTGAACGTGGAGACGTCGCTGGTCGAACACGTCGAGTCGGTCAACGACGACGAGGACAACCTCCTCCGGGCGGTTCAGAAGCTGGGCCGGCAGTTGAACGCGGGACTGAAGCTACCGGGTCGCGCGGCCGAACCCAGGGAGTCCCGGAGTTCGCGGCAGGGTCAGGTGCTCGCCGACCTGAAGTTCGCGCGAGCGCTCCAGGAGGAAGAGCGCAGCAACCCCGCCAGAGCGGCCGAGTTGTATCGCGAATATCTCGTGGACTCCCCGGTTGACTATGCCCCGGTGCAGCGGCAGGAAGCCGAGACGCGCATCCGGTTCATCACAACGGGGAAGTCCTCCCCCTGAACGCTGCGGGAAGAGGGTAACGGCCGGAGTCACGGACGCGCCAACAGCGTGATGCCGGCACCGTAGCCTGTTGCCGTGGTGGACGACGTTCCCACGTCCAGGCGCCCGACCTGGGCGCGCACGAAGGGCAGCACCGTCAACGTTCCACGCACCAGGGACAGGCCAATCGAAACCCCGGCGGCGGACATCGCCGCCGTCGCGATGGTGTTGTCAACCTCCAGACCGCTGTCCAGTCGGGCGTCGGCGCGCAGATAGAGCCCCGCGCCGCGCGGGCCGCCTCGCACCACCTCGAGCACGCCCTCCATCACGTTTCCGCTGGACCCTTCCGCCTCGGTGCCGTCGACACCGGTGAACGCGGACCGATAACGATCGGACAGGGTGACGCGGAAGGAGCGAAATCCGGAAACCCCGAGATCGAGAAAGACCGCGCCGGTATACTGGGGGCCGGGTGTGTATTGCGAAACCTGAGCTGCCAGGCCGGATGGCTCCAGCGTCAGCTGATTCTCACCATAGAAATCCCCGGCCAGAAGGACGGACATCCGCCCACGACCGATCAGGCGATCCAGACCTATCGAGGCACGAATCGCGTCCCCGGGATCGAAATCGGCCGGCGTGCGAACGCCCGCGATGTGAAGGTCGAGAGGCGTGTACTGGTTGCGTGCCTCCCAGGACGAGCCGATGGCAATGCCCCATGGACCGAAACCGAATGCGTACACGAGGCCGGCCGTGACACCGAAGCCGTTACCCAGGGCCAGCGATGAGAATCCCAGCGACGACCCTCCCAGGATCCCCAGCGCACTCACCTGGTCTCCGGCGAGCCGCGAAGCTCCCGTGGGGAGGTTCAACCCCGCGGTCAGCAGCAGCCGGTCCTGAACGATCTCCGCCACGCCGCGAACCCTGATGTCGGTCAGGCCGGCAAGGGTAAGCGATCGGCCGTCCTCGAGCTCCACCCGGCCGGAGGTGTGCGCTCCACCGACATCGACCGTAACGCGATTCAGCCGCAGAGTGAGGGACAGCGGGATGGAGACGTGCGAGACGCCTCGCACCTGGAACGAATCACTGGGAACCGCTTCGCTGAAGCTCCACGACGAGAGACTCGGTGCGATGACCGCGGCCAGGGATCCAGAGGCGGGCACCTGTGCCGCCCCGCCCGCTGCCCATCCGGTCACGGCAAGGACCAGCACTCCGATTGCCCGGAAGATGGTCACGGCAGGTTGATGACGATGATGATGGTGGCCAGCAGCCGCTGCCTGAACGCTGGATCCGCCGCGGTCGCGATCGGTGGCAGCGCCGGGACGTTCACGGCCTCGAGCGCGATATCACCCGCCCGACTCAAGGGGCTGGGTTGCTGTGGTACTTCCGGGGCGACTTCGACCTGTTCAAGCCGTCCGTCGGCCGCCTCGAAGCCAGGGTCGATTCTCGCCGCCTCCTGAAACGCCGCTCGTGCCTCGGCGAAGTTGAGCATGGCTTCGGCTCTCACGCCCCGGCTGTACGCCAGCAGCGCCGCCACGCTTCTCGTCGGCCGTTGCTCGATTCGGGCCCGCTCCGCGGGCGTCAGCACCACTCCAAGTTCGTTGAACACGGCGAAGGCCATCTCCTTCTCCGCATCCAGGAGAGCCTCCAGCGAGGTCTCCGTCGTCGCGGTCGTCGCAATGGCGCCCGTCGCCACGTCGCCCACCCGGCCGTCGAGGCGAGCACGACCGGCGGGCGGCGCCACAAGAGTGCCCAGGACCACTCGTCGCGCGCCCACGAGCTTGCCGAAACGGACGGCGCTGTCGGACACCAGCGCCGATGTGGCCAGGCGCATTTCCCGGATGAGCGCGTCCAGACGGAGCCGGTCGACCACTCGTACCTCGCCACTCCTGGCCAGGTCCGTCATGAGGAAATCGGCCAGACCGAATCCAAGGACCGCGAGCGAGGTGTCGGCAGACACGACCTGGAACGGCGCAACCGCGACGGCGCGCTCGTGAAACGTGGACGCGTCAATGCTTCGCTCCCGCTGCACCGCCTCACGGATCGCAGAGTCGGCCGCGAGGATCGCGGGCCTTACCCCGCCCACCGGCCGCGCCGGCCACTGGCAGCCGAGCATCTGGAGGGCAACGGCGGCGGCGAGCGTTCCGCAGAGTCGCCTGACGACAGCCAGACGCGAGCGGCAGCCGACCTGCACCCGAATGGCATGCACGACGACGAGGACCCGCCTGACGCTCGGGAGAGTCGATTCCCGACTCGTGCGGGGGCGGCCTGCGTGGGTCATTCGGTTGATTCCGGCATTCACGAGGGCAATTGCCTGCGGTGGTGTCGCGTGTGCAGGGCCTGGAACTCTGCGTACTCCGTAATACCGACGTTGCCGAAGATGGAGCTTCTGAAAGTCGCCCCAGACTTCGCCCGGAGTCGGCAGGCCTGCTCGTACGCGCCCATCGCCGATTCCAGGCGAGTCCGGGCGGCGGCCGGCGTTTCGGGACCGGATGGCGGATCCATGGCCTTGTTCGTCCTGGCCTTCGGGAAGCCGCCCTTGCGAATGACCCGCCGGAGAAACACCGCCCGGAGCACGGGGTGGAAGACGCGCGGAAACCTCGGGAACCTGGTGGGCTCACCGTTGATAGCCTTGGCTGATTCCTCCAGCGACAGGGCCACGTGCTCAACGACCTGGCTTGGCGACCACTTACCCGGTGCGCTGGGCGTGGTCCAGCCGTCACCGCACCGTTCCGCCGCGGCGGCCATGTCCTCCACCGCGTCACGATTCACACTGAGCACATCATCGAGCCCGGACATCGTCTCCCTCGCAGTTCGCTGGACCTGGCCGAGCCTGGACCGGTCTCCGCGCCCGGAGTAACTCATGGCGCGGCTCATGACTGACGCCGCCGGACACTCGCGATCCGGGATGGGAGAACTTGCGGCACGCGCTTGCCGAGAGCCAGAGGAGGGTGCGTGAGGCGGTCGGCGGCTTGCATCGCGATTTCTCAGGAACGCTAACGAGGATCCGCCTCAGGCCGACGAGCGAGTAAGCGGGACCACTACTGAACCTCCTCTGACTTGCAGGGAAAACTCTGCAAAACGTCTGTCAAGGAACATCGTGGCATCGGACTGCGGCGAAGACTTCAACACGGGGGTCACGGCGGTCACGGAGGCAACCCCATGTCCCATCGGTGAGTGGAAATCCCGGTTGGCGATGCATTTGATGCCGTCTCGCAAACGAGCCACATGAAAATCGATGAGAAGCCCAGCGGGCAAA
This sequence comes from Gemmatimonadaceae bacterium, assembly GCA_036393555.1. Classification (GTDB taxonomy): domain Bacteria; phylum Gemmatimonadota; class Gemmatimonadetes; order Gemmatimonadales; family Gemmatimonadaceae; genus JABWBJ01. Next base: position 7,039 of record DASWGU010000245.1, on the reverse strand, counting down.
TGGCTTGAACGGAATTACGTCAGCGGCTGGCCATGATTGACCGGCATCGGCGCACGACGGTCTTCAACTCCACCACGACCCAGGCCTCCGTGACCCCCGTGACCCCCGTGTTCAAGTGTGTCATTCGCCCCGGTCGGCGGCGCGGTTCGATTCGACCCAACAGAGTTCTGCAGAGCTTCCCTGGCATCCAGAAATCACCACGCAGCTGCGGTCTCACGTGCAACGCGGCTCGACTCGCCGCCTGAAACTTGACTCAATTACCACCCCTTCAGTCTCCAGGTGACCTAGCGGAAATCGGGCGGGCGACCGGGCCCGGCGGCTCGGCCATCCTGGTAGAGACCGCCACCCGACTTCGCTCCGGCCACACCACTGATCATTAGGGCAACCGATGCCGGCGGCCCGGCAATCGAGATGGTGATGTTTCCGGTAAGTCCGGGTGTAGCCGACGTGACGAGTGCTCGATGATATCCGGCGTTCGTCTGCATCGTCGCGGTGTAGCTCAGCGAGGTGGAGGTCCCGGTGGCGATGGCCTGGTACTGAGTGGCTGGGTCGGCGTTGTTCCAGAGCACGATGCGCGGGGGGAACCCGTCAGTCGTCGCCTGAATCGTATACCCCTCCCCGACCATCAGCGGTGGGAGCAGATCGATCCAGATGCCGTAGTACGTTCCCGTTGGCACGAGGGCTGGGCCCGGGGGTCCGCGGGGACATGAAGTCGTAAAGGCGAACGGGCCAACGGTAACGTTCGTCGCGGACATGGCATAACCGCAGACTGGTGCAATCGGAGCGGTCGTCCACGACACGTTGCCAAAATCGCCGTCCAGTCTGTTTTGCACGAATGACCGGTAGGTGCCCGTTCCGGCCCAGACTTGTGTGCTTATCGTTCCGGGGAGGAAAGATGCGAAGAACCAGTATCCCCGCGGTACCACCAGTGGACTGAAGTCAAAGCCGATGGTGGCGCTACCCGTCATCATGATCGCGGGCGAGCCGTCGTTGCCGGGATACGCGATGTGTTCGAGGTTGAATTGACCGTTGCCACAGGAGCTCGCATCGATGACGGCATTCACTGTCTGCCCGATGGTGGCGATGAGCGGCAGGTCGCACGGCGACAAGACGTGGAGCGTCGCATCGGCGACCTTCGTCACGTCGGCGGCGGCGGTCGCTCGGATCGTCGCCATACCCGGGCTCACGCCGGTCGCCAAGCCGGTGGCTGGATTGACGGTGGCGACCGGTGGATCGAGCGACGACCATGTCGCGGCCGTGGAGACGCCGCCGTCAGCGTTGACCGTCGCGAGGAATTGCGTGGTCCCGTTCACGCGCACCGAATCGACGGTTGGCGCGACCGCGATGCCGATCACACCGAGTACGGTGATCGTCGATGCGCCCATTCGGGACGGGTCAACCGTGGACGTCGCCGTTATTGTGGTGGTTCCGCGGCCGATCCCCGTGACATTCCCGGTGTTGTCTACCGTTGCAATCGTCTGATCACCGGTCGACCAGGTGACACTCTGCGGGGCGCTCGGCGGCTGGACGGTGGCGGCAAGTTGCACCTGGGCACCGACGCCGATGGTGGAGCTGGGTGGCGCCACCGACACGCTGGTCAGCGACCCCACCGTCAAGAGGATGGTTCCCTCGGGCCCCGTTGTCCGTCCCGCCAGTGCCGCCCGGATCGTCGTCTGACCCGGGGAGAGAGCGGTGACCGTCCCCTGCTGATCCACCGACGCTGCGGACGTATTGCTGCTGCTCCAGGTAAGGATCCGATCGGTCAGCATGGCATTCGATCGGTCAAACACCTCCGCAGTCACGTTGGCGGTCGTTCCCGGGAAGAACGTCGCGGTTGCTGTGCTGAGCACAATCCTCTCGACGTGCCGGAGCGTTACCGCGGGTGGCGACAGCACCTCGCCGGGCTCGGCATCCAGGGGACCGACGGATGCTTCGTCCAGCACGTCACCAGTCGCGTCCCGCAGCTCGATCAGCAACCGGACCGGACAGCCTGTCCCCGTCCCCTCACGCGCCGCATCCGCGATGCAGCCGGCGATGTCGATGTCGATCGACAGCGTCTGGGTCGCACCGTCCTGAAGCGGCACGTCGGTCGTCCCCAGGGGCACCACGGTCTGGTCGGCACGGAGATACCACGACGTGATCTCCAGCACTTCCCCTGAGTGGGAACTCGCCACGGCGAGGAGGACGCGCGTGCGGCCTGCGATCCCGTCAGGGGCGCCAGTCTCACTGCACCCTGCGATGACCAGAGCGGCGCTCGCCGTTCTCAGAACTGTGTGCCAGCGACTCATGGCCAGAAGTTCGCACGTCCCGTCCGTGGCGGCCAGAGGCACCGGATCGCCGGGCTCTGTGCGACCCGTCCCGGGCGACGTAGCTTGTGTCCATCCTGAAACTCGGAGCGCGTGATGGATGCGGAGGGGAAGGAGAGTGACGCATCCGCTTACCGCTCAGGCCAGATCGCTGAGTGCTCTGAACGGGGTGCTGGAACTGGGTGACACATGTTGGCGCTTGGGTTTGGCCCAGCACCAGCCCCAGGACCAGGAAGCAGGTCGAGCATCCAGCACTCACGACTCAGGCTACCCGGCTGGTAAATCGGGCCTCGCGTTCCACCGCGCAGCCCGGTGCAGTCCAGTAGGAACGGTCAGGCCGCCTGTCTCACAACCGGTATTGCCATGACTCTCTCTCGGCGCGACTTCCTCGCTGCCACGGCGGCCGGCACGATGCTGGCCACCGGCAAGGCTTCCGTGTTGAGTGCCGCCGTCGTGGAGGGGAGCCAGGCGCCTCCGCCTGACCGATTCGATCCCTGGATCGAGGTCCTGCCGGCGGCGCTGGCGCACAACGTTCGTGAACTGCGTCGGCTGGGTGGCCGCCCCGTTCTCGCCGTCGTCAAGAACCACGGCTATGGCCTGGACTATCGGATTGTCGCACGCCTGCTGGAGCCGAACGCCGACGTTGCCGGCTTCGCGCTGGTCCGCGCCGACGAGGCCATCGCGCTGCGTGAAGGCGGTGTGCATAAGCCGATCCTGCTGATGGCGCGGGCGCCGGAATCCGCCATGAGGGATCTTGCCGCCCGTGGTATCACGCTGTCGGTCTACGCCGATGACGATCCTGGGCGCATGGGTCGCGCGGTGACCGGTGCACCGATAGCGGTGCATGCGTACGTCGATACCGGCATGAGCCGGATGGGCATCGCGTATCACCGGGCGCTGCCGCTCCTGCGTGACGTGACCGGTGCGCCCCACCTCCGGCTCACCGGAACGTTCATGACGTTTACCGAGGAAGCGGATTTCGACCGTGAACAGCTGGCGCGGTTCCAGGCACTTGCCCGTGAGGCTGCCGCCGCCGGCGTATCGTTAGGCCAGTTGCACGCCGCGTCGTCTCACTCGGTGTTTCATCACCGCGACGTGGGGTTCGATCTGGTGCGTCCAGGCATGGCGCTCTACGGCGGATACCCCGGCGATGCGGCGGTGGAGCGCCCGCTCGCGGCGCTGCGCACCACGTTCCGTCTCCGCGCCCGCGTCGTTCGGACCGATCGCCTGCGACCGGGTGACAGCGTGAGCTATGGCCGCCGGTACGTCGCCTCGGCCCCGACATGGGTTGCGACCCTTCCCGTCGGTCACGGCGACGGCTATCCCCGTGACGCCGTCAAGGGCGCCCGTGTGCTCATCGGTGACAGGCTCTACCCCGTCATCGGCGCCGTGAGCGCCAGCCACCTGATCGTCGAAGTCGGCAGCGAGGAGCGCGTGCGGATCGGAGACCTGGCAACGCTGCTGGGGCCGGATCGGCCGGAGATCCACCCTAACGCGGTGGCGGAGACCACGGGCTCGGTCTACGATCTGCTGATGCACCTGAACCCCTCCCTTCCCCGGTTCACGGTCACGTCCTGAGCGAACCACTCAGAACGCCGACCGTCCGACTCATCACCCGGCCTCGTCCATCGCAACGCCTGCCTGGCGATAGGCTTCCAGGGCCTCCGCGCTGAAGCAGGCATAATGAACCGACGCGACCGGACCGGCCTCCCCGGCAAACTCACGCGCCGTGCGCACCGCGATCCCCGTTGCGTCAGGCAGCGGATAGCCGAAAACCCCTGTGCTGATCGCGGGAAAGGCAATCGACCGGCAGGCATTCTCGCGCGCCAGCCGCAGCGCCGCTCGATAGGCACCGGCCAGCAGCTCGGCTTCACCCGCCGTGCCGCCCTGCCAGATCGGGCCAACGGCGTGGATGACGTGGCGCGCGGCAAGATCGAAGCCCGGGGTGATCCGGGCGTCACCGGTTGGGCATCCACCCAGCCGCAGACACGCATGCGCCAGGTCCGGACCGGCCGCTCGATGGATGGCTCCGGATACGCCGCCGCCCGGCGCCAGTGCGGTGTTGGCCGCGTTCACAATGGCGTCAACTGACAGCGTCGTGATGTCCACCCGGCTTGCGCTCAACTTCATCGACACCTCGGACCCGCGGCAGAAGCAGAAGCAACAGACGTCCAACCCTTCCCGCAACCCGAGACACACGCTGCTGCCCGGCCCCGCAGTTCGTCGAGCGTCACTCGCTCCTGCACGCCAGAATCGCCCACAGACCAATGGCGGGCCGAAGGAGCACGCGCTGGCCCGGCACGCCGCGTGCCTGTTTCAGCAACCAGGTAACCCCGTTCACGTCGACCGAGCCAACGCGGTTACTCGCATCACTCGCTGACCGCCCGGGCTCCGGGTCGCGCAGTGTAACACCAGGCCTCGCCTTCGAGCACCACCTGTCCGTCCTGCTGCGTGATGCGAATACCCAGATGGGTAACCGGTTTCGAGGCGTGGACCGACAGGACTGTCGCCTCAGCAGTGATGGTGTCACCGATGTAGACGGGTCCGGTGAATCGCCAGTTCTGGCTGATGAAGACCGTGCCCGGTCCCGGGAGATCGGTGGCCACCAACGCATGCAGCAGTCCGGTCGTCAGCCCCCCTTGTACGAGCAACCGGCCAAAGCGCGTTCCCGCGGTAAAGTCCGCGTCGAAGTGCAACGGATTGCGATCTCCGGTGAGCGCAGCGTACGCGGCGACAGCTTCCGCGGTGAACGTTGCGGTCCGCCGCACGGACTTACCGACTGCCGGCTGCATCAGAACGGAACCGAGCGCGGATCGGTCACCTACGCGGCACGCCGCCGCTTCAGGCCCAGTCGCCGTCCCACGGCTGCCAGTCGCACCCTTGCGCCGCCACCGGGGGCCCGCCCGGTACGGAAAGCCCGATAGAGGAAGGCACCACCCATGGCTCCAAAGCCCGTGCTCAGGATCGCCGGCCACGCACTGCCGACCGTCGCCAGGCTGGCCGCCGTTGCCGTCAACACGCAACCCACAAAAGCCGACGCAAGGCGACGCCGCCGGGTCGCCCGTCCATCCATGTATCGCGGCTCACGTCCGCGAGGCGGAGGAGGCGTGGCGACGCCAACCGCGGTAGGCGGCCGGCGCCGAGGCGGTTCGAGTGAGCCGGATGGTTCGGGATCCGGCGACCAGGGCTCTGTCATATACGGCTCCGTTGGACCTGCTCAACACTCGGCTCCCCGGAGGCAGGCCGCAAGTCTGCGTGTCATCGAGCGGAAGCCGGTGTGAGCGCTCTGTGGGTCCGGGCAGAACGACGGTCAGAAGAGCGCGGTCTGCTGGGTAAGCCAGCCGACCTGAGTCGTGAGTGCTGGATGCTCGACCTGCTTCCTGGTCCTGGGGCTGGTGCTGAGCCAACCCCAGCGCCAGCACGTTTCACCCAGTTCCAGCACCCAGGTCTGAGCGCTCAGCGATCTGGCCTGAGTGGGGAGTGGATGCGTCACTCTCCCTCCTCTCCCCATCCATCACGCGCTCCGAGTTTCAGGATGGACACTCGCTCGCGTTAAGAAGCAACTTCGAGTATGCATGCTGTGTCTTGGTGCGTGTGTAACCGAGCCGCTCGTAGAAGGGGTGGGACTCCGTCCGAACGACGTTCGACCGGACAAACACTGAAGCCTGGCCATTTGCGGCGGCCCATTGTTCCGCCGCCTCCACGAGCGCCTTCCCCACTCCACGGCGGCGTGCTCCGTCGCCCACAATGAGCCCCACGATCTCCACACGCTTCCCCGACTCGAGCAGCAGACGCTGCTCGGCTGCTATCCATCCCAGGAGGCCATGCGCACCCTCCGCAACAGCCACGATGTGGTTCTCGGACCGGAGTAACCCGGCGAGGCGACCCGACATTTCTGTCGGCTCAGCCGGGTACCCCAGTTCGCCGGCGAGGCGCGCCACCTCCGCCGAATCGGCAACGGCGGCCGGCCGAACGCGATACGCCGGCGACTCCGCCTCGGGGTCGCCAGCAGACGGACTCACCGAGAGGTTCATCGCGCCCTCCCCTGCCGGTCATGGCCTCCCGCCCCGAGCCGGGGCAAGGTGCCGTATGTGGTCGAGAATCGTTATGTGGAAGTTCAGCTTCTCTCCGATCTGGAGACCGAACTGGCCATCCGTGACAAGCCCGCCTCGGCCGACCGCAACCACGGCCGAATCGTTCACGAATACTCGGAGCGAATCCGGCGCCACGGCCACACGCAACCGATTGGTGATCACCCCGGTACCGGGGTGGACTCGTATGGCCGTGTGAACACGCCACGGTGCGAGCACGGTTTCGGCGCCGCCTCTGCTGGCGGCGATCCGCACCGCGCCATCGCGCCGCAACTGTACCGCCAGGTGATCTGCGGTAGCCGAGCTCAGGTCGGCCCCTCCCAGTACCAGCCCGAAATGGTTGTCGGACGGATTGGGGAATAGGATGAAGTCGGCGGAAAGGCTGTACCGACCAGTGGCCCGTTCAGCGGGGTGATACAGCACCACCCCCGGGCCGGTCGTGATGTGCCACCCGGGCGGCATACCGACGAATCGCCACGCCGAGTCGGGAACGACCTCGCCCGTCACCAGTTGCGCCGGCCGGTCCAGCCGCCAGCGCCAGTCCGGCGGCGTCTTCAGGTCCTGTGCCTGGACAGGCTGGCTGTTGGCAGCGAGGCTCGCCCACAGTGCGGGCAATGCGAGCACGATACGACGCATGAGTTC
>DASWGU010000244.1:0-2440 GCA_036393555.1 Gemmatimonadaceae bacterium | reverse complement strand
TGCACTTTGCCAGGTCTCGCGCCGTCGTGGACATTCTACTCGAAGCCGGCGCCGACATCGACGCCACCGATGTGGACCACCGGTCCACACCAGCCCAGTGGATGCTGGACTCCCGGGCCGATCTCGCCCGATACCTCGTGGAGCGCGGCGCCTCCGTCGACATCTTCCTGGCGGCGGCCCTGGGTCTGCCGGATCGCGTCCGCACGATGTTGCAGCAGGATCCGGCGCTGCTGTCGCTGCGTACCGCGCAAGGAGTGTACGACGAACGACCGCCGAGCAGCTACCACATCTACCAGTGGCAGATCGGTCCGAACCTGTCGCCGCTCCAGACAGCGGCCAGGTTCGGACAGCATGAGACGCTGCGGGTCATGGAAGACTTTGCCACGCCGGTCCAACGGCTTCTTCTCGCCTGTCATCGTGGAGAGTCCGACACGGCACGGGCCATTGTCGCTGCGAACCCCGGCGTGGTCGAGCGTCTCTCACCAGATGATCGGCGCGCGCTCACGGATGAAGCCTGGGCGCCGAATCCCCCGGCCGTTCGAATCATGCTCGAGCTGGGCTTCGATCCGTCGGTGCCGAGTGTCAGCGGGCCGAGGGGTGGCAACGCGCTGCATTGCGCGGCGTGGGAAGGGTCGGCAGCGAGCGTGCAAGCCATCCTGGAGTATCCTGCCGGTCGCGGGCTGGTGAACGTGCGCGAGCCGCACTGGAACGGAACGCCATTGAGCTGGTGCTGTCATGGTTCCGTGAACTGCGGCAATCCGCACGCGGATCACGGTGCCGTCGCGGGGATGCTGATCGCCGCGGGCGCGGAGCCCGATCCCGAGATGCTCGACCGGGGTGGATCGGAGGGATTCCGGGCGGCGATGGAGGCTGCGCTGCGCGGCGGGGCGTAGCCGAGGACAGACGCGTCGCCCTGGCGGAGTACGAATTGCCTGTTGCTCAGGTAGTACAAATCGACGACAATCCGTTGTATGATCGCGGCACCGCTGGCGGCCGTTGAAACCGCGATGGGCTTGCCCACTGCGCGCGCTCATTTGAGGTGTCCGCCGTTCACCGAATCCACCTTGCCTCGACCATCGAACGAGCCCGCCATCAGGAGCCACTCGAGGATTGCCGTGGTCCTTGCCGTCGTCCTGGCGGCCTCGTGCGACGGCCGTGTGCCGGAGAGCGTGACGACTGCGCTTGAACCAGTCACCGCAGAAGTGGTTTCGGCGGTGTCGGCGTTCCACGCAGCGGATACCGCCAGAAACGCAGCGGCCGTGATCGATCTGCTATGGCCGGAGTTCTCCATCATGGTCGACGGCCAACGGCAGACGTACGACGAGGTGGTCGCGGGGTCGCGCCAGTTCATGGCGACGCTCGATCTCTTCCACACCGAGTGGACCGACCTGCGCGTGACGGCACTGACGCGCGACCATGCCATCGCGTCGTTTCAGTTCCGCGACTCGATTATCGTCAAGGACGGGACGCTTATTCGCGCGCGCGGGCCGACGACGTTCGTGTGGCAACGCCGGAACGGCGAATGGCGGGTGCTGTTCGCGGATGCCGATCACTACCCGATCGATCGATAGCCGCTATCCAGCCGGTGGCGGCCCCTCCGTGGATCAGGTGCGTCCCGGTCAAAGTGCCCCGCGCTCCCAGGGGCCGCGGATTGCCACTGTGCAGGAACCCTCGGGACCACCGTCCCGCGTCGAGCCCATGATATTCACGAACAGCAGGTTCCCGTCAGGGCTGAAGCACGCGCCCGCGAACTCGGTCGGGTTCAGCACGTTTTTCGCGATGTCGAACAGCTCGCCTCCGGGCGTAAGCCCTCGAAGGTACTGATCGCCACCGCCGTCCTCGCAGATCACGATCCCGCCCCGCGGACTGACGGTGATGTTGTCCGGGTAGTCCAGAATCTCCGGAGACGGTGACTCGAAGATCAGCACCAGCCGATCGCCGCGGAACCAACTGCCGGGCTGATACCGCCAGACCTGTCCCACCTGCGCGTCGCCGCCGCTGGTGGAGTGGAAGTAGATGCTACCGTCGCCGTACCAGCAGCCTTCGAGTCGAGCGAACCGCGCGCCTCCCTTCGCGGTTCCCTGGCGATAGACGGTGAGCGGGTGAATCGCCCTGCCAGCAGGATCCGCATCGTCGATATCGACCCAGGTCACCGGCAGCCACCGTCCGACCACCTGTCCGGTCGCGGTATCGTAGCCGGGACGATCTCTGATGGCGAGCATCTGGAGCCGTCCGCCTTCCGCCAGCGAGTCGCGCCGCCTGGGTCGATAGCGGTAGAAGCCCGATGTCTGCTGGTCCTCCGTCTCGTACACGATCCCGGATCGCGGATCGACGGCCACTGCCTCGTGAACAAAGCGGCCCATGGCCTTGATCGGAGTCGCTTTCACCTCATCGTTCGCGGCGGATGGCACCTCGAAGATGTAGCCGTGCTCCTGACCCC
>DASWGU010000243.1:0-16642 GCA_036393555.1 Gemmatimonadaceae bacterium | reverse complement strand
GCGATATGAAACGACGGTACCAGCGTATACTGCACGAATGCCTGAATTCCCACGTGACCACCGAGGCTGAACTGGAGGCGTGTCAGGCCTCCAACAGCCGTCTGGCCTCGTCCGGCTATTCGGCCAGCTCCCAGATACAATGAGTGTCTCGGGCCGAGAACCTGCAACCACCCAGCGGTCATCGCGGTAACGGACGGGGGCTCCAGTGCGCACGTGCAGTCTGGAGGCCGAATCACACAGTCGTCTCCGTAGCCGTCCCAGAAACCGTCCCTCGTGACGTCCAGAACTGCGGCTCCTTGCCTCGATCGGAACACGGCAAGGTGAGCGCCACATGGAAGCCGCTCCAAGACGTCGTGCTGTACTCCGGCTCCAACTGACGCCCACCAGCGACACCGGCTGCGAACGTCGGCCCCACCCGTGATTGTGCGTTCGCCGCCGGCAGCGCGACCGCGAACAAGAGTGCGCCAGTGACGTGTCGAAGCCGCATCGTAGCTCTCAGTACCGCCTAACGCCTCGGCGTTCAGGGGTGCGGAGCGACCACGCCCGAACCCGAGGACTCGCTCCAATTCATGATTAGCTCCGCATCCCCTGCAGTGTCATTGTTAGGCGGCATTCTCATACTTCAGCTTGTGCTGCCCATGCTTTCGCCGTCAAGGCTATGGAACCGTCCCTGTTCCGGGGCAACGTTGCCGCTAGACGCCTTGCAAGATCTTGCTGTCTTTGGGCGGAGAGTGATGCCAGATACCCCGGAGCCGGTCCGGGGCCTCCCACGAAAGGGCTCCAGTAGTCATCAAAGTCCTGGAAGCGTGTTGCGATTTCAAGCGCCTCCACTCCGATGCCAGCAAAGTCCGCCTGTTCGAAGGCAGCTTCCAGTCCGGAAGGGGAGCAAATCGGGAAACGCTCCCCCTCATCGTACTGACGAGCAGCCGGGTCGAGCTCGATTGCGGCGTCCCAGAATCGGCGGAGGAATTCCATGCCCCCGGCATAATCCCAGACGCAGGCCGCCACTATGCCGTGCTCCGCTGTGAGTGACCTCATTGCACGGAGGGCCGCCGTTTGATCTGCGATGAAGTTCAAGACGAGTGAAGAAGCCACGACGTCGTAGCCCGTCGCCCTAGCCGGTAGCTTTTGCGCACTCGCAGCGACGAACTGAACCCGGGCATCGGGAAGTGCGGCGCGCGCGTGCGCGACAAACTGATCTGAAGAGTCCGTCGCCACCACGGAAGCAGGGTGCCCAATCTCGAGTATCCCTGAGGTTAGAGCCCCCGTACCGCACCCGACCTCGAGCCAGTGGCGGCCCGGCGGCACGCCTAGCCACCTGACGAAGACCCGAGCCAACTCCCGACTCCATCGCCCCATGAAGCGCTCGTATGCACTTCCACTCTCCCAGCGATCCCGTGGGGAAGCGTCTCGTGTCATGTCAGATTCCTCGTACCCTGTTGTGCCGCCTAACGGATAGAGTTGAACTGCAAGGGCATCATCCGTTGCGGACCGGGGCCATCACAATGGCACCGAGCGCCCGACCGTGGGGCCGTTCCTCACCGTGGAATAGCCTCGCACCGTCGCCAGGCTCGGCGCCAGGCCGGGTTCATGCATCCGCGGGACCACGCACTCCACGACCGCCCCTGTTCAGCACGTGCGTGTAGATTATCGTCGTGCTGACGTCGGAGCGGTCCAGCAACTCCTGTATGGTCCAGATGTCATATCCGGCCTTCAGGAGATGGGTGGCGAACTAGACTAGTGGCGGAACGTGTGATACACTCAGCCAACTGCTTCGCCTGCAGATCAGGCGTGCGCACGTGCGCCTGAGCACGACCGAGCGCCTGCCCGCGCGCCAACTCCAGCTCGGGCAGTTTCTAGTCCGCCTTCAGGGTTGTCACGGGATCGACGCGAGTTGCCCGCCACGCCGGCAGGACCGACGCGGCGACGCTGGATGTCAGCAGGACCGCGACAACCGCCACGAGCACCAGCGGATCCCGCGGCGAAGTCTGGAACAACATCGACTCCATCAGTCCACCGGCCGCCAGCACGACCACGACTCCGACGAGAGCGGCGATCGCACCGATTCGAAGGGACTCGCCGGTGACCATTCGGGCGAGGTCGCCTCGCTGCGCGCCCAGCGCGATGCGCACGCCCAGCTCATGCGTCCGCTGCGACACGCTGAACTGCGTGACGCTGTAGGTCCCGATGGCGGCAACGACCAGCGCCAGGAGTCCGAACAGCGCGAAGACCGACGCGCCCAGGCGCCACGGCCGCAGCTCCGGTGCCACGGACTCGGCCAACCGTTGCACCGAGACATAGGGAAGATCGCCGCGCACCGAATGCACGGCATGGAGGAGCGGAGCAATGATCCGCTCCGGGTCTGCGGCACGGACGACCAGGCTGCGCTCGTCCATGAAGGATGGCTCCTGGCCTAACGGGATGTAGTACAGCGGCCACGGATCGGCCTCGACGATGCCGGCCCGGTGCGCATCCTCCGCGACGCCGATCACCGTCATGCACTGGCCCGACGTGGAACGCAGGTCGATGACGAAACAACTGCCGATGGCGTCGCCCGCCGGCCAGATGGTGCGCGCCATCCGCTCGCTCACGATGGCGACCGGCTGGCCCGCCCCATCGGACTCCGTGAATGCACGTCCCGCGAGCAACCGCGTTCCCAGCGTGTGGAGGAAGTCGGGACCGGCCGCGTACAGGTACGGACCCCGTCCCCGCGGCATGCCCGGCACGGAGTCGCGTCCGGGGATGCGGATCGGCATTGAATAGACGCCGCTGAACGGGACGCCGACCGTGAGGCTCGCTCTCTTCACGCCGGGGATACCGAGCGCGAGCTGACGCATGCGGTCCTGCACTTCACGCAGCCCCTCCTCGGACAACCCACTCCCATGCGAGGAGAACGAGGCCACGACGAGCCGGTTGAGGTCGAGCCCGAGGTGCTGGTCGCCGAGCCGCTGCAGGCTGCGAACGAAGAGTCCGGTGCCGGCGAGGAGTGCGACAGACAGCGTTCCCTGCGCCACGAGGAGTGCGATGCGCGTGCGCGAACGATGTACCGACCCGTCGCGCGCCCCCTGCTTGAGCGCGTCGATCAGCGAGGGACGGCTCGCCAGGATGGCGGGCACGATCCCCGCCGTGGCGCCGGCAACGAGGGCCGTCACCACAGTGAACGTGACGAGCCGCCCGTCGACGGACCATGTCGTCGTTTGCGTGCCGGCGAATAGCACTTCACGGACGACCGGGATGCCGAGCCACGCGACCCAGAGCGCCACCGCAGCGCCTGACGCGCCAGGCAGCAGGGCGTCAAGCAGGAACAGCACGGCGAGCCGGCCCCGGCCGATGCCCAGCGCCAGACGCACAGCGATCTCTCGACGGCGGGCGAGGGCACGCGCCAGAAGGAGGTTCGCGACGTTCGCGCAGGTGATCAAGAGGAGCAGCAGGGCGACACCGCTCAGGAGCTTCGCGACGCGGTGCTCCGGTCGGGAGGCACTCTCCGCCGGCACCATCGAGACGAGGTAGGGAGTCGGCCAGGGCAAGGCGCGGTTCGGCGACACCTGCCATGCGGTCCAGCTCACTCCAATCCGGGCCAGCGCGCGCGACGGGGGTACGTCGGGGCCCAGTCTCGCCATCACCGTGAGGAACAGCGCCCCGCGCGCTCCTTCCCATCCGCCGACGCCGAGGAGTCCGCGGGCACTCGTCAGGGGGAGCCAGAAGTCGGAGGCGGCCAGGGTGTGTCCGGGAAAGCCGCGAGGCGCGACGCCGACGATCGCGTACGGCTCGTTCCCCGCGATGAGAGTCCGGCCGACCACGCCGGGATCTCCGCCGTACCGGCGCTGCCAGAACCCGTGCGAGAGCACGGCAACGGCAGCGCCGCGACTGACATCCGTCTCCTCAATACGGAAGAAGCGACCCAGCGCCGGCCGCACGCCAAGCGTCTCGAAGTAGTCGTCGGCCACGAGCGAACCGCGGGCCCGGATAGCCGCCGGTCCCCGATCGACCGGGACGTCGAGCGGACCGCGAACCGCCGTCACGCCGGCGAAGACGTCGCGCATCCCACGGAACTCCAGGTACGATGGATGCGAGTGGAGCACGGTCGTGTCGATGCCGCCGTCGCGCCCGGTGCGCCACGACCGCACCTGCACGACCCGGTCCGCGTCCGCGATGCCATCGGGCGCCCGCAGCATCACGCGATCCACAATGGCGAACATCGTCGCGTTGGCGCCGATTCCGAGCGCCAGGGTCAGGGTGACGGCCAGCGTGAAGCCCGGCGCACGCACGAGCTGGCGCATGGCGTATGCCAGGTCCTGGCTCAGGCGGTCCAGCGCGGCGAGGCCGGATTCGCGGCGGCGCTCCTCGGCGATGCCCGTCACGTGACCGAACCGGCGCCGGGCAGCGAACCGCGCCGCGTCGGGTCCGAACGGGGCGCCCTCGTATCGAGCGTCCTGTTCGAGGTGGAACCGGATCTCCTCCTCCATCTCGCGGGCAAGGCGCTCGCGCCCGACCAGCGTGCGCAACCGATGCCGCGCGGCGTCGATCCACGACATGATGCCGCTCCTCCCTACGCGCGTCCCATCACGCGCGCGATGGCCAGGGTAATGCGTTCGTGCTCGGCGGACCGATCGGCGAGCTGCTTGCGGCCGGATCGTGTGATCGTATAGAGGCGCGCTTTCCGTCCGGTGGACGTGTCGCCCCACTTGGCGGTGACGAGTCCCCGGCGAAGGAGTCGGTCGAGGGCCGGGTACAGCGAACCGTGCTCCACCTTCAGAACGTCCTCGGAGAGCCGCTCGATGTGCCGGGCAATCGCGTATCCATGCGCGGGACCGAGGGAGAGCGTGCGCAGCACCAGCATATCGAGCGTGCCGGTCAACTGGTCGCGACGGGTGCTGTCGCTCATGGCGCGGCGGGGTGTCATGGTCAGAAGTCTGTATATGTAGATATCGACACATATGCCGGCGAATGCGTTGCCCGTCAAGGGCGGGCCGGGGGCGTCCGGTGCGGCGCGCGTTGGGCTGCGCGCGTTGGGCTGCGCGCGGCGGGCGGCCGCGTGCGGGTGGCGGTGCGGGAGAGGGTGAATCCCAGGCTAACGTCCGAGGCGGTACGACCGTAGACTTTGCGGATGCGGATCATGAACCGCCTACAGGAGAGCCAATCGATGCGCCGCTTTCGCTACCCGGGCCTGGGTCTGCTGCTGACCCTGGCCGTCACCTTTCCCGCCCTCGCGCAGAAGAAGGCGCTCACGCAAACCGACTGGGATCGCTGGCGTTCCATCCAGGGCGCGACCCTGTCGGATGACGGCAAATGGGTGGCCTACACCCTGTCTCCCCAGGTTGGCGACGGCGAGTTCGTCGTCCGGTCGACGACTGGCACGACAGAGTACCGCGTCCCGGTGGGCTACATCGGGCGACCGAACAACATCCCCGGCGGTGAACGGCCCCGGGGCGGCGGCCCCGGCCGTGGCGGGGGCGGCCGTGGCGGGCGCGGCGGCGGCGCGGCCAACGGGCCGTTCACGGCGGACTCACGCTTTGCCTTCGTGACCGTGCAGCCGATGAAGGCCGAGGTCGAGAGGCAGGAACGGGAAGCGGCTGCAGCGCGGGGCCGCGGCGCTGGTCGCGGAGGCGCGGGGCGCGCGGGCGGTGCGAACCAGAACTCGATCGCGATGGTGAGCCTCACCGACGGCAGGGTTACGCCGATGCCAACGGCACGGTCGTTCCGACTGCCTGCCGAGAGCGGGCGGTGGATGGTCTACACGACGACGTCGGATTCCGCGTCGGGTGACTCGACCGCCGGGCGGGGAGGGGGCGCCGCGGGTCGTGGTGGGCGGGCAGGAGGCGGTGGCAACGCCGCGTCGGCGAACCGTCGCACCTACGGCAATCCCATCATGCTGCGTAACCTGGACGCCGGTGCGGACGACACGATTCCCGACGTCACCGCTTATCAGTTTGACGACTCGGCCAAGGTGCTGGCATACACGGTGGCATCGCGTAGCGACTCGACCAAGGATGGCGTCTACATCCGCAACCTGGCGACTGGCGCGACGCAGACGGTGCTGAGTGGTCCGGGGAACTACCGGTCCTTCACGTTCGACCAGGCACAGGAGCAGTTCGTCTTCACGTCGGACCGTGACGAATTCGGACGGGACAGCGCAAGGGCGGTGGTGTACCACGGCACGCTCAGGACGGGGACGGCGCAACCGATCCTGCGATCGGAACAGCTGCCGGACGGGATGCGATTCCCATCCTCAGTGAACCTGTCCTTCACGCGCGCCGGCAACGCGGTTCAGGTGAACGTGGGTCCGCCGCCGGTGCCGGTTATTCCAGCCGATTCACTCGTCGGGAAGGCGCGGTACGACCTCTGGCACTGGAAGGATCCGGCGTTGCAGCCGACGCAGTTGCTGCAGGTGAACCAGGCGCGCAACCGGACCTACCAGGCGTTGTACACGCTGGCGACGAAGAAGCTGGTGCAGCTCACCAGCGATTCGTTCCCATCGATCCAGTTGTCGGACGACGCGAAGGTGGGAATGGCTTCCACCGGCGTGCGGTACGACATCGAACGCATGTGGGGCGACGGCGGAAGCGACGTCTACCACGTGGATCCGGCGACGGGTTCGCGGAAGATGATTGCCGAGCGCATTTCCGGGAACGCGCAGATCTCGACGGGCGGCACGTTCATCACCTGGTTCGACAAGGCGCACTGGTACACGTACAACGTGGCCACCGGCAAGACGACGGACATCACGGCCACGGCGCCGAACGTGCATTTCGCGCAGGAGACATGGAGCACGCCCTCCGAGCCCGGTCCGTGGGGGATAACGGGATGGACGAAGGACGACCGATCGGTGCTGATCAACGACCGGTTCGACATCTGGGAGCTGGATCCGACCGGCACGAAACCGCCGGTGGTGCTGACCGATTCGCTGGGTCGGCGTGAAAACATGACGTTGCGGCTGCTCAACCTGGGCCGCGACGAAGACGAGCGGTTTATCGACGTGACGCAGACGGCCTGGCTGAGCGCGTTCGACGAGGACACCAAGGCGAACGGCTTCTACCGCGCGAAGCTCGACGCACGCCGGACGCCGGAGCGGGTCACGATGGGGGACCTGCGGTACGGCAACCCGAGCAAGGCCGAAGATGCCGACGTGTACATGGTCACGAAAGGCACCTTCGTGGACTTCCCCAACCTGCACGTGGGTCCCAGCCTGACGAACCTCAGCCGGGTCTCGGACGCGAACCCCTGGCAGAAGGAGTACAACTGGGGAACTGCGGAGCTCGTGACGTGGACGAGCATGGACGGCGTGCCGCGGCAGGGTATCCTCTACAAGCCCGAGAACTTCGATCCGTCGAAGAAGTACCCGATGATCTCGTACTTCTACGAGGACCTCTCGGATAACCTGCACAACTACATCGCGCCGACCGGCCGCAACGTCATCAACCCGACGCACTACGTCTCCAACGGCTACATCATCTTCGAGCCGGACATCCACTACGAGATGGGGTACCCGGGGCCGAGCGCGGTGAAGTCGATCGTGCCCGGCGTGCAGAAGCTGCTCGAGCGCGGCTACATCGACCCGAAGGCACTCGGGCTGCAGGGGCAGTCGTGGGGCGGGTACCAGGCGTCATACATCGTGACGCAGACCTCGATGTTCAGCGCCGCCATGGTGGGAGCGCCGGTGGCCAACATGACCAGCGCGTATGGCGGGATCCGCTGGGGCTCGGGCCTCAACCGGTCGATGCAGTACGAGTCGGGACAGAGCCGGATCGGGCAGTCACTGTTCGAGGCGCCGCAACTCTACATCGAGAACTCGCCGCTGTTCCATCTGCCGCGCGTGACGACGCCGCTCTTCATCATGCATAACGACATGGACGATGCGGTGCCTTGGTGGCAGGGGATCGAGATGTTCGTCGGGATGCGCCGGCTGGGGAAGGAGGCGTACCTGATCAACTACAACAACGACGTGCACAACCCGCAGAGCCGTGCGAACCAGAAGGACATGGCGATGAAGATGCAGGAGTTCTTCGACGCCAAGCTGATGGGCGCGCCGCCGCCGGAGTGGATGGTGAAGGGGATCCCGGCGGTGGATAAGGGGAAGGATCAGTTGAAGAAGGTGATCATTCCGTAGGGTCAAGGGTCAAGGGTCAAGGTGACGGGATCGGGCGACGAACCCCGGTCCCGTCGCCGTTTCGAGAAACGGGGACTGGCAGCGTAGGAGGCCGTCGCGGTCCTCAGTGCTCGATGTCCATCTCCCGCACGCCGCGCTTCAGCCGCAGCCGCTCCACGTTCGCCCGGATCTGCTGTCTGAGCCGCTCAGCGTCAGGCAGCGCCCGCAACGAAACCATGGGAGAGGAGCGGTCGGACGACACGATCAGGATGTTGGCCCGTCGGACCATCCGCAGCAGAAAGGGTTCCTGCAGCGTGGTATCCTTGACCCGATAGAGTTCGATGTCCCATTTGTGCCGCGAGAAGATGCCGACGGTGGTCGAGATGCGCTCGGTGGTGACCTCGATCCGTGTCGTGCGCACGGTGAGCGCCTTCGCCAGCGCGTAGATGGCGGGAATGACAGCACCCACAGCGATGAGCGGCTGCGACGCGATGACGCCGGCAGAAACGAACGCGGCCGCAGCAATCAGGCACGCCACGAACCAGCCGGCGTTCACCCACTGTGAGGGCGAGCCAGTCCAGACGGGCGATTCATCCGATCCCGGCGCGAGATCGCTGTCGACTGGTGCAGTCATGCAGACAAGATGCACCTCGCGAAGCTCCAAGGGGAGTCGCCCGGGGGAACTCGCTTTTCAGCCGGTTCCGGGTGCGCGTTTTCCAGCGCTGTCGTCACCACACCCGGGCATTGGAGGCAACATCCAGAGGACCCCTCTTACATTGCTTGTCCTGCTGGCGGGCCTCGGTTGCGCCTCGCTCCGTTCCGAACCTCGGCCGACCGGTGCGCGTCCCAGATCTGACGCCCTGATCACCCGGTACCGCGGGACAGGCGTTTTGGAGCTCCCCGACTCGATCCGCGCCCGGTTCCATCTCGACACCACGTTCTACGCGAAGTATGCGAGCGCCGACGGGATCCCGGTCATCTCGTCGGCTCGGGTGCCTGATGAAGCGCTGCTCGTCACGCGGGACATCCTGCGACACATGCTGGCGAAGCGGCCCGACGTGCGGGCCGACATCATCCAGCGCGGCGGCCGCGTCGGCGTGATGGCGGTAACCGAGATGACGACCGATATCCCGGAACAGCGCGACTGGAAGAAGCCGTCGCGCGAGGATCGTCGTCTGACCGATGGTGAACGCGCCCGGTACAACCAGCCCGGCGGCATCGGGTCGATGACGGACCAGCAATACTGGAACCGGCGTGCCCGCGGCATGGGAGGCACCTTCACGACCTGCGCCGAGGAGAACGTACTGGGCTATCCCGGCACCCGGTACTTCGGTGAGCACATTCTCGTGCACGAGTTCTCTCACAGCATCCAGGCGTCCTTGCGCCGCGTCGATCCCGCGCTGCACGCCGAGCTCGAGTCGGCGTATCGGGAGGCGACGGACGGGACGATGTACGTCAACGCACGCGGCGCGCGTCACTACGCGGTCAACACGCTGGCCGAGTACTGGGCGGAAGGGACGCAGTGGTGGTTCTGGAGCAACTATCCCGAAGTGTTCGTGAAGGGCAGTGTCGAGGCACCGGTGTGGTCACCAGATGACCTCGAGCGCTACGATCCACGCCTCTCCGCGATCCTGGCCAGGGTTTATCCGGACCATCGGATACCGGCCGATGTGTACCACGGCAGGAAGCTGCGGTGAAACGCCTGGCGACCTTCGGATGACTCTCCCCCCGGCGCGGGTTACCGCGCACAATTCGAGGCTCGTACCAACCATCCAGGAGCCGCTTCGTGCCTGACAGCGCCCGCCCTGTTCGCCTGTTCACGTCCACCCTCGCCGCGACCTGGCTTGCCGCGAGCCCACTCGGAGCGCAGGGGAACGTCAACACGCGTGACACGACGATGATCAATCGCTCCGCGAATCCGCTCCTCGCGGACTTCCGGTTCCGGTCCATCGGTCCGGCGAGCATGGGTGGCCGGATCGATGACATCGCGGTGTACGAAAAGGACCCGCGCATCATCTGGATCGGTTACGCCGTGGGCGGCATCTACAAGTCGACCAACGCCGGCACGACCTTCGAGCCGGTGTTCGAGGAATACGGATCGGCGTCGATCGGCGACATCGCCATCGACCAGAGCAACCCCGACATCGTCTACGTCGGCACCGGGGAGCCCAACAACCGGAACACCTCGTCCTTCGGTGACGGCATCTACAAGACCACCGACGGCGGCAGG
This sequence comes from Gemmatimonadaceae bacterium, assembly GCA_036393555.1. GTDB lineage: Bacteria > Gemmatimonadota > Gemmatimonadetes > Gemmatimonadales > Gemmatimonadaceae > JABWBJ01. The sequence goes on along the minus strand of DASWGU010000243.1, from coordinate 6,326 downwards.
ACGTTCACCCATATCGGGCTCCGCGAGACGCAGACGATCGCACGCGTCGTCCTCGATCCCCGGAACAGCAACGTCGTGTACGTTGCCGCGACCGGGCACCTCTTCGGGCCGAACGCTGACCGCGGCATCTACAAGACCACCAATGGCGGCAGTACCTGGACGAAGATCAAGTACGTCGATGAGCACACCGGGTTCACCGATCTGGTGATCGACCCGTCAAATCCGAACGTGCTGTACGCGGCGAGCTACCAGCGCCGCCGCACCGGCTGTTGCTTCAACGGCGGTGGAGCGGGGAGCGGATTGTGGAAGACCGACAACGCCGGCCGCTCGTGGACGAAACTCACCGGCGCGGGATTGCCACCGGGAACGTACGGTCGCATCGCGATTGACGTCGCCCGGTCCAATCCGAACGTGGTGTACGCGCAGATCGAGACTGACGGGGGCGATTCGTCCGCTGTCATCGCGGGTGCCGGACGGGGCGGTTACGACTGGTGCAACAATGGAGGACGAGGTCGCGGCTTCGGCGCCGCAACCGGCCCCGGGTCAGACACATTGCGGCCACCGCCACTCAGTTCGGCGCGATCGGGTATCTACCGCTCCAGCAACAAGGGGCGCTCGTGGACGCTGGTCACTAACTGCAACGGCCGGCCGATGTACTTCAGCAACATCCGGGTCGATCCCACGAACCACGACGTGCTCTTCGTGTCGAACGTGCGCGGCACCAGGTCGCTCGACGGCGGACGCACGTTCACCACGGTCGACCAGGGACTCGGCTTCGGCAATCAGACTGTCGACCAGCATGCGTGGTGGATCAATCCGGCCAACCCGAATCACATCCTGCGTGGATCCGACGCCGGATTCGCGGTTAGCTGGGATCAGGGCGAGACCTGGGAGTACCTTCGCACAATGGCGACCGGCCTCGCGTACTGGGTGACCGCCGACATGCACCGGCCGTACAACGTGTATTCGGGTCTGCAGGACAACGACGTCTGGGGCGGTCCCAGCGCGACACGCAGCCGCGTCGGCATCCGCGACCACAACTGGTATCGCGCGAGTTTCGAGAACAGCGGCGACGGGTTCCAGACCGCGGTCGATCCCACCGATCGCCACACGATCTACAGCGAGGCGCAGGATGGCAGGACCGTCCGCACCGACCTGCGAACCGGGCGAACCGCCAGTATCCGTCCGGTAGCGCCTGCTGCTCAACCAACTCCAGCCGCGCCAGCACCCGGTTCGTGCGTCGACGGGAGAATCACTCCGCCAGCCACGGGCGGTCGCGTCGGCGGAGGCAGGGGTCGAGGTGGCGGGCGTGGTGGTGGAGCGCCGAACGTCGTCAACGCGCAGCCCGGTGACGTATATCGCTGGAACTGGAACACGCCGATCCTCCTGTCTCCGCACAACCCACGTACCATATGGATGGGCGGGAACAGGCTGTTCCGGTCGGACAACCAGGGCGACCTGTGGATCGCGAGCGGCGACCTGACGCGCCAGGTCGATCGCTGCCGAATCACCGTGATGGGAGCAGCCGGTACCACGACGCAGCTCTCCAAGAACGACGGTGTCTCAGCGTTCAGTACCATCATCTCGGTGTCGGAGTCGCGTGCCGCGGCCGGAGTGGTCTGGGTCGGTACCGACGACGGGCTGGTGCAGGTGAGCCGCGACAATGCCACGACGTTCACCGAGGTGGGGAAGAACATTACCGGGCTGCCGGCCGGCGCGCTCGATGGCGACAATCCGTACTGGATTGCGCGAATCGATGCGTCGCACTTCGAGCCGGGCACGGCCTACATCGCCATCGACGGGCACCGGAGTAACGACCTCAGGCCCTACATCTACGTGACGCGGGACTTCGGGCGCACCTGGGCGTCGATCAACAACGGCCTCCCGCTCTACGGCAATGTTCAGGTGATCCGGGAAGATCCGAGGAACCGTGACCTGCTGTACGCCGGAACGGAATTCGGGCTGTTCCTCTCGCTCGACGGCGGCAGGAACTGGGAACGGTTCATGAACAACTATCCCACGGTTCGCACGGACGACATACTCGTGCATCCGCGCGACGGCGACCTCATAGCTGCCACGCACGGACGAAGCATCTGGATCGCCGACGATATCACACCGCTCCAGCAGTGGAATGCGCAGGTGGCGGCGGCCGACGCCACGCTGTTCGAGGTGCGTCCGGCGGTGGCGTACCTGAGCGACATCCGGCTGGACGTTTCGACCGGCGGTGAAAAGCAGTTCGAGGGAGAGAATCCGCAACGAGGCACCGCCATACAGTTCCACATCAGGGCCGGCGTCACCGGCGATGCGAAGATCTCCATCACCGATCCCGGCGGCCGCACGCTGTGCGAGACCACCATGCCGGCGCGGCCCGGTATTCACCGGGTGCAATGGACGCTGGTGACGCCTCTGCTCACGGCGGGCGGCGCCGGCCGCGGCGGCAGAGGCGGTGGCGCCGGAGCCGGTGGCGCTCCGGTCGCCGCACCAACTCCCGCGCCACCCGCCGCCGGTCCGGCGCCTGACGTGAGCTGTACCGGCGCGACCGGCGGTCGCGGAGGCGGTCGCGGAGGCGGAGCGGTCGGTGCCGCGCCCGGCAGCTACATCGCGAAGCTGGTCGTCGGCGGCAGGGAGTACGCCAAGCCGGTCACGGTCCTCGAGGATCGGTGGATGAACCAGCAGTGATCGACGGTTCATCCGGGTTCCCCGTCGGCCAACGTATCGCACGATCGTGGACGCTGGCGGCGTGCCATGTACTGGTCAGCGCCGCGTGCTCGGCACCCGGCACCGGCGTCACGGCCTGGGTTGGCGCCAGCGTGTTCGACGGCACCGGCGCAGTCATTGCCGACGCGGTCGTCCTGGAGTCTGGAGGGCACGTTATCGCCCTCGGGCCGCGCGACTCGATTGAGGTGCCCCGTGGTGCCACCGTCGTTCGCCTCGAGGGACGATGGATCATCCCCGGGCTCATCGATGGCCATGCGCACGCGGGCGAGTCGACGCTCTCCAGGTACCTGTCGTATGGCGTCACGAGCGTGCGTCATGTCGGGGGCAGCCTTGAACGCCTGACCAGTCTGCGCGCCCGCGTTGCCGATGGCTCGTCGCCTGGCCCTCGGCTCTATATCGCTGGTGAGACCATCACCGGTGCGCCGGCCGTCTGGCCCGGTCATACCGAGTTGCGCGCGCCGTCGGACGCCGCGCCTGCGGTCGCCCGATTGGCCGCTGCCGGTGTGTCTCAGATCAAGATCTACACACACACGCCGCGCGAGCTGATCGACGCCGTGGTGCGCGAGGCGCGTGCCCACGATATCCCGGTCACCGCACACCTCGGCTGGGTCGACGCGCTGTCGGCGGCAAGGCTCGGCGTGCAGGCTGTCGAGCACCTGTCCGGTATCGTCGAGGCTACTGTGCGTGAGCCGGCACCCTGGTTCGCCGCGCACGACCGATTCCCTGCCGGCTGGATGACGTTCCTCCGTGGATGGGCTGGCCTCGACTCGGCCGCGCTCGACCGGACGGCGTCCGAGCTGGTCGACCTGGGGACCGTGATGGTCCCGACGCTGATCCAGTCGGAGACGTACGCACGCGTTCTCGACACTACCTACGCGAAGGGTCTCGACCTTTCCGCGGTGACGGCCGATGAGCAGGAGGGGTGGGATCTTCCGGACCTCGTCAGACGCTATGCCATTACGCCAGCGGACGTACCGCTGTTGGCCGGTTCGCGAAGCAAGCAGGACCTGTTCGTGCGCCGATACGTCGCGCACGGTGGTCAGGTGGTTGCTGGCAGTGATTCACCGAACCAGTTGCTGGCGCCCGGCGCGTCGCTGCACGAGGAACTCGCTCTGCTCGTCAGGGCGGGCCTCACGCCCCCGGAGGCGCTGATCAGCGCGACGCAGGCGGCGGCGCGGCTGCTGCGGGCCGATTCGATAGGCGTCCTGAGGCAGGGAGCGGTCGCGGACTTCGTCGTGCTCCTGGCGAGCCCGCTCGACGACATCCGGAACGTGCAACGCCTGGAGGTCGTGGTCGCGAACGGTCGCCGCTACCAGCCAGCCGAACTTCGCCGGTAGACCGGGTCCAGGTAGCCGTCGCGCTGTCCTCCGTCTACGTTCGTGTCCTTCAGCCGCGCCTGGCCATCCCGCGAGGCGCGACACAATCGCCGCACCAGGTGCCGGCGACTCTCCGCCATCACCGTCTCAGGGCGCTCGCATGACCAACTCGCCGGCTCCGCGTTCACCTCGAGACGATGAACTGGACGTCTTTGGTCTGTCTCATCAGGGCAAAGTGCGCAAGGACAACCAGGATCGCTTCCTCCTGGCGACGATCCACAAGCGCGTGGAGGTGGTGACGAGCAACCTGAGCGTCACCGAGCACCTGCCGGCAGGTGAGCAGCGACTCGCTTACCTGGCCATGGTTGCCGATGGCGTCGGTGGCGGTACGGGCGGCGCCGAGGCGAGCGCCACGACGATCGAGACGGTCATGCAGTACGTAAACGACAGCATGGCCGTCTACTATGGCGCCAGCGTTGGCGAAGCGGAGTTCACGGAACTGCTGCAGGCAGCCGCCATGCGCGCTCACGAGGCGGTATTGCGGCGGCGCGCCGAACGGGGAATTGCCGGCACGATGGCGACGACGCTGACGCTCTACATCGGTGTCTGGCCCACGTATTACCTCCTGCAGCTGGGCGACTCGCGGTATTACGTGTGGCGCGATGGAAAGCTCACGCAGGTGACGCGGGACCAGACTCTGGCGCAGGATCTGGTGGATGACGGCGTGATGAGCCGCGCGGCCGCTGCGAGAACGCCCATGGCCAACGTGCTGTCGAGCGCCATCGGCGGGGATGCGACGGTGCCGGTCGTGACGCGCCTGCAAGCTGACTGGCACAACGTGCACCTGATGTGCTCCGACGGTTTGACGAGGCACGTGAGCGACGAGCGGATCGCCGAGGTGCTGGGATCCATGTCGAGCGCGAGGCAGGCGTGCGAGCAGTTGCTGCAGGACGCCCTCGACGAGGGCGGCAGGGACAACATCACCATCATTATCGGCCGGGGCGTGCCGAAGGATCCCATCTGACCGGGTGTGCGACTGCCTGACGCACTTCGCTCTTCCCGGGCGGCGCTCACGGTCGCTGGCCGGCTTTAGAGTGACGCTGGTGCGACATCATGACTCGCTGCCGCTGGTCCACGACCAATCATGAGGACACATTCGGTCATGCGACAGTACGCAGGCGGAAGCGCCCTGATCGGTGCGCTCACGTTTCTCCTGGGCTGCGTTCCCGGGCCGGCCCTTCCTCCGCGGCCGGAGCGGCTGGTATCCGTGATTCCCGCGCCGCACGTTGCGCGACCGGGGGTCGGCGGCTGGCTGGCTCCGGACACGCTGGAGATCTGGGTGACAGACACGGCGAATGCCGAGCTCAAGGCGTTAGGCGCGCTCGCCGTCGGCATCGCCAGTGCCGCCCTGAGCACCCCCGTGAGCCTGACCAGCGGCCGCCGCGTTCGCGCCGGCGCGATTCAGCTGCGGCACATTCAGACGCTGGCGGCCGAGAAGGGGGGGTCGTATACGCTCACGGTCGCGAGCGAGGGGATCGAGATCACCTCGTCGACCGGCGCCGGGCTGTTCTACGGATTGCAGACGCTGAGACAGCTGTTTGACGAGCTGGGGACACGCTGCGAAGGAACCCGTTGCCCGCGGCGCGCTGCCCGCATCCCCGCGGTCACGATAGTCGATACGCCCCGGTTTCCCTGGCGCGGAATGCACCTCGACGTGGGACGCCATTTCCAGCCGGTCGCGTTCGTGAAGAAATACATCGACATGATGGCACGCTACAAGCTCAACACCTTCCACTGGCACCTCACCGAGGACCAGGGCTGGCGGATCGAGATCCGGACATATCCGCGCCTGACGAGTATCGGTGGTTGCCGGAAGGAAACGATGGTCGACAGGAACTCGAACCCGTATGTCGGCGACGGGATTCCGCACTGCGGATTCTACACGCAGGACGAGATCCGCGAGGTGGTGCGCTACGCGGCGGAGCGGTACGTGACGATCGTCCCCGAAATCGAGATGCCGGGTCACTCCAAGGCGGCGCTGGCCGCCTACCCGGAGCTGGCCTGCACGCCGGGACCCTTCGACGTGCGCACGACGTGGGGTGTGGACGCGGATGTCTTCTGTCCCAGCGACACGACCTTCACGTTCCTCGAGGACGTGCTCACCGAGGTGATCGATCTTTTCCCGGGTCGGTATATCCATGTTGGTGGCGACGAAGTGCCCAAGGTGCGTTGGCGGGCCAGCCCTCTTGCCCAGGAAATCATCCGGCGCGAGGGCCTGGCAAGCGAGGGGCA
>DASWGU010000242.1:0-3482 GCA_036393555.1 Gemmatimonadaceae bacterium | reverse complement strand
ACGCGGATGCGCTGCAGCAGGTACCGCAGAACAACAACAACATCTATGCCGTGACGTCCCTGGCCATGTTCGCGAAGCCGCAACTGGCCAACTGCGACAAGTCCGAGGTCGAGGCGCCCGGATCGGGTCGCTGCACCGGCGCCGGCAACATTTACGGCAACGCTGCGTTCAGCACGCTCCGTGAGGCCACGCAGACCACGACCGAAAACCGCGCGGGCCGCTTCACGGGCGTCATGGACGCCACCTACACTCCGGTGGATAACGTCAGCGCCACGGCCACCTTTGGCGTGGACGCCACCGACGACCGCAGCTTCCTGTTCCGTTACTTCCGTTACAACGTCGATCAGTTCACCGGCAACAACGTGACCGGCCAGCGCGCCATCGACGCGCGGACCGATCGCCAGTACACGGTCGACGGGAAAATAAACTGGAGGACCAACCTGTTCGGTCTGGAGTCCGACTTTGTGGCCGGTGTGCAGGGCTTCATCTCCAAGACCCAGATTTCGGGGGGGACCAACACGAACTTCCCGGGTCCCGGCCTCGAGGTTGTTGGCGCCGGATCGAGCCCGAACGTGAATGAGACGTTCGTTCAGACGGTCAACGGCGGCTACTTCGCACAGAACCAGTTCGGCTACGGCAATTTCGTCTTCGTCACTCTCGGCGGCCGGTATGACTACAGCTCGTCGTTCGGCGAGAATGAACCCGGCGTCTTCTATCCGAAGGTCTCGGTCTCCATCGTTCCTTCCGATCGGGAATCGTGGACGTCGCCCATGGGCATTGGTACGTTCCGTGTCCGCGGCGCGCTGGGCAAGTCCGGACGCCAGCCAAACGCATTCGACAAGTTCACCACGTTCGCGGCACTCACGTCGGAACTGGGTTCCGGGTTGGCTCCACAGAACCTCGGTAACCAGGACCTGAAGCCTGAAGTCTCCACCGAGTGGGAAGGCGGCGCCGAGATCGGGTTCTGGGACAACCGCGTCGGTTTCGACTACACTTACTGGAACCGGACCGTTAATGACGCGCTGGTCGCGAAGCAGTTCCCGCTCTCCGGCGGATTCTCCTCGCTCCAGCTGGCCAACGTGGGCATCCTCGATGCCAACGGCCATGACTTCAAGGTCAATGCGTTCCTCGTGCAGAAGGCCAACTGGTCGCTTGACGTCTTCGCCAGCGCCGCGTACATCCACCAGCAGATCACTTCTCTGGGTGGCGCACCGCCGCTCAAGGTCGGAGGGAGCTACCCCCGGTACCGGAACTTCCTGATCGGTCCGGACGACACCGATGGCGACGGCAAGCCGGACAAGTTCTATGCCCCGGGCGATCTCTTCGGTGCAGCCCTCCCGGGTCCATGCTCGGCCCGCCCGTCCGGTGCGACCTACATGTGTCTCAATCCGGGTGACGTGCCGTTCGATTCCGACGGTGATGGACAGCCTGACTCGGAAGCCGACGCGCTGGCCTACTTCGGGCAGGCGCGCACCATGGGCAACCTCGATCCCATTCGCTATGACGAGGACGGGGACGGCGATTTCCTGGACCACTACCTCGGCAAGCCGTACCCGGACTGGACCGCGACGTTCGGCACCAACGTGTCCATCGGACGCTCGTGGCGTTTCAACGCGCTCTTCGAGTATCGCGGCGGAAACTTCACGGTCACCAACCTGACGGATGCCTTCCGCAATTCGCATCCGACTATTGGCACCAACACACTGATCGCCGCCCAGGTCGAGGGCGTCGTCCGCAACCCGAACAGCACGGCGCAGGAGCGGCTGGATGCCGCCAAGATCTGGTGGAACCGGCTCAAGGCACTGTCTCCGTACGACGGACTGAATCAGAACGAAGACGGTTCCTTCGTCCGGCTGCGCGAAATCGGCGTCGCCTGGAACGCACCCGGCGGGCTGGCTGCCAAGCTGGGCGCCAGAGACGCCACCTTCTCGCTGACGGGGCGCAACCTGTTCATCAAGACGAACTACACGGGCGTTGATCCGGAAACGAACGCCATCGGTCGCAACGCAGACGGCGGACGTGACGGCAACTACCTGGAGGCGGTCGATGCCTTCGGATGGCCGCTGGCCCGTCGTGTCGCGCTCGCAATTCGCCTTGGCTACTAACCGGGACCTCACCTAACATGACTCGATTCCAGATTCCTTCCAGCGAGCGTGGCCGGGTACTCCCCGGCCACGCCAGCCGGGTGGTCGCGGCGCTCTCGGCGACGCTCTTCGTCGCCGGCTGCAACCTCCTGGAAGTGAACAATCCCAACGCGGTGGTCGAGGGGGCGCTCGGTAACCCGGGTGCCGCGACGGCTATCGCCAATGGCGCCGGTGCCGCGGTGACGAGGGCGCTGACCGCCATTTTCGCACCATACGGTGCAGTGACCGACGAACTCACCTACGTGGGATCGCGCGATGGCTACGGGTATGCCGATCGCGGTGAGGTCTCCGATCCGTTCAACGAGTTCTCCGACGCCGCCTTCCCCGAGATGGGCGAGGCGCGCTGGACCACCACGAACGCCGTCAAACGCCTCACCCAGTTTGACGCCGATGGCGACCTCGTCGACAAGAACGATCTGGCCAGAGCGTACCTGTATCAGGCGATCATCTTCACCGCCATCGGCGAGATGTTCGATGACTTCGTCATCGATGCCGACAAGGGGGGCAGCTACACCGACCCGTCCAAGCCCGGGCTCCCGATCGGTGAGGCGAACATGTCGGTCGTGTTCGACTCCGCCATCACCCAGGCCACCGCTGGGCTGGCCGTCCCCGGCGTAAACAGCGAAAACAAGAGGCGCCTGCTCGCCATTCGCGCGCGGGCCAAGTTCTCCAAGGCCATCTGGGCCAAGCTGAACGCCGGTGGTGTGCCGGTCTCGACCCCCGTGGCCAGCCCGCTGGTGGCCGACGGCGGAGCCGATTCCGACGCCGCCGCCGCACTGGTGGAAATGGGTGCGGGCACGGACTACAAGTTCAAGCTCACGCCCCTGACCCAGACCCTCGGGTTCCCGAACGTGGGGAACGACCTGAACAACCGGCTCGAACTCCGGGCTGGTGACAGCGAGGCTGGGTCGCCAAGCAGCCTCTGTCGCGATGACACCTGCGACTCATGGGTAGTCCCTGGCGGTGCCGGCAACACGGTTTCGTCGGTCAAGCTGCAGGATCCTGTCGACAACGTCGTGGACCCGGTCTTCGAGGCGATCATCACCGAATGCTGCATCAAGGGCGCCCCGAACAGTCAGGGAGACCTGGTCCCGCTTACCATCATCTCCGCCAGGGAAATGCTCCTGATCCGCGCCGAGCACGCGCTGGCCGGCAGCAACATCGTCGACTTCACCGGCTTCATGAACGACATCCGGGCGTTCAACAACACGCTGTCGGACTACGACGGCGTGACCCCGGCCCCGGTCGAGATGCTGAAGCACGCCCGCTTCGTCAACCTCTACAACCAGGGGAAGCGGCTGATGGACATGCACCGCTTCGGCATCAGGGCGCGCAAGT
>DASWGU010000241.1:0-1551 GCA_036393555.1 Gemmatimonadaceae bacterium | reverse complement strand
AGTCGCTCTTCGTGCATCCCGAGCACAGGAATCGCGGCATCGCGACCGCGCTCGTCCACCACACGGCGGCGATGGCGCGCGCCGCTGGCGCTTCGACGGTGTTCCTACCCGCCTTCGCCGGCGACACACCGAAGGAGATGTATCGCCGCATGGGCTTCGAGCCGGTCTACGCGTTCAGCAGTTACTTGAAGCAACTCTAGCAGGGTGTTGAAGAGTGACGGGGAAGAGCGCGGAGCGAGCCGGCGCTCACCCGGTGGCACGCGGTTGGGGTGAGATGCAGGGGTGCGGGAGCCGGTCGGTGGTGACTGACCCCGGAGGCGACCGGCCGAGGCGGATGCTCAGGCGGGACTGGCCGCGATGTTAGCCATACGCATGAGGTTGTAGGCCGCCGCGGTGAAGGTCGCCCACAGCTGATTCTTCGCCAGCCCGATGTAGCGCAGCTTGCGGCCGCATCCGGTTGTCTTGATCCACCCGAAACACTCTTCGTCACGCTTCCGCACTCGCTGGCTCACCGCGTAGCCCGCGTGCCGTGTGGTCCGTCCATCGATCGCACTCCGACGCCCGCTGGTGTTCTGGGTCAGATGCGGCGTGACCCCCCGTTCGCGCAGCGCGCGCACGAAGGCCCGCGTGTCGTACCCCTTGTCTGCTCCCAGTGTCGCCCGTTTCCCTACCCGCCGGCGGTCGAGCATCACCAGCGCAGCATCGCGCTCCGCAGTCCCCGTCGCCTGGCTGACGGCGACGTCGAGGATCAACCCATGCCGGTTCTCCATCAGCACGTGCCCCGCGTAGCACAGGCGCGTTTCCTGGCCCTTCCCTTTGCGGGCCAGCCGCGTTGCAGGGTCCGTCCGCGAGACGTGCGTGTCGTTCGTGCGCTGCTGGCCATGGAAGTCCACGTCCGGGTTCCTCCCGCCGCCTGCCCCGGGCGGGTCGCCCGCGTCCCATGGCCGCACGCTCTTGAGCGAGGCCCACGCCTGCAGCAGCGTCCCGTCGACGGTGAAGTGGTCGTCCGAGATGAGCTGGCGGCGCTGCGCTTCCTGGATGACTGCCGCCAGGAACTGCTCCGCCACAGCGTGCTTGAGCAGCCGCTCCCGGTTCTTCGAGAAGGTCGCGTGGTCAAAGGCACGGTCGCTGATGTTGAGGCCCAGGAACCACTTGAAGAGCAGGTCGTACTGCAGGCGCTCGCAGAACTGCCGCTCGCTGCGGATCGAGTACAGCGCCATCAGCAGCGTGCCCTTCAGCAGGTGCTCGGGCGGCACCGAATGTCGGCCAGCGGGCGCGTACATCGCGGTGAAGGTCGTCGACAGTTCAGCCAGTGCCGCGTCGGCGATCGTCCGGATCCGCCGGATCGGATGGTCCACCGGTACGAGGTCCTCGGGGGTCACCGCGAGCAGCATGTTCGCCTGGGGCTCTTGTGGTCCGCGCATCATGCCCTCCTCGCTTCGAGGACATGATCCTGCGTCCCGTCGACCTGGGCTACCTTTTCAACACCCTGCTAGGCGCCCGGCGCCCGGCCTGTGCGGCCGTCCGTTGACAGCCCCGGGTGCGACGCAC
>DASWGU010000240.1:0-26383 GCA_036393555.1 Gemmatimonadaceae bacterium | reverse complement strand
GCATCCAGCACTCACGACTCAGGCCGGTTAGCTACTTAGGTTCCATCATGCCGAGTCGCGTCGCCGTCCTGATGCTCGCCGTCCTGTCCATGGGGTGCGTGGAGAAGGCGTCCATTCCCACGGTCCCCGAACAGATCCTGTCCATGCAGCTCTCGGCGTCGCCGCGCGATCTGCCACGGGGTCAGACCATGACGCTGACGGTTTCCCTGACCAATGTGCTCGAGGAGGCAGTGCAACTGGTGTTTCCCACCACCTGTCAGGTGAAGCTCTACATCCGGGACGGGGCCAACCGGCTCGCGTCGCCGAAGTCGGATTACTCATGTGCGACCGTTCCGTCGCAGATCGAGCTGCAGCCCGCGGAGATTACCACGTTCACCTTCACCTGGAGTGGCGAGTCGGAACTCGGGGGTCCGGGTTCCGGGACGCCGCTGGAGGCCGGATCGTACTATGCATCGGCGGAAATGCTCGCCGATGGCTATACCGGGTTTGCCTTTCCGATCTCCATCGTGCTACTCAACTGACCCGTCCATCGTCATGTCTCTCACCTACCGCATGGCGCTCGTCCTTGCTGCCATGCAGCTGGCACCGGTATCGCTGGCCGTCGCGCAGGATCCCCATCTCGAGAAAGCGCGTCGCGTTCTGGCAGCAGTACCGCTGGTTGACGGTCACAACGACCTGCCGTGGTACATCCGCGAAGATTTCCGACAGGCCCCGCGCGACGTTGAGGCTTATGACCTTCGCCGGCGCACGCCCGGGAATACGGACCTCGATCGGCTCAGGCGTGGCATGGTGGGCGGACAGTTCTGGTCGGTGTACATCCCCGGTGAATACGCCGATTCCGGATATGCGCGGGTCCAGCTGGAGCAGATCGACATCGCGCGACAGGTCCTGGCGAAATACCCGGAGCTGCAGCCGGCCCTCACGGCCCAGGATATCTGGACCGCGCATGCTGCCGGGCGGGTCGGCTCCCTCCTGGGCATGGAGGGTGGTCACGCCATCGAGAACTCGCTGGGCGCGCTGCGCGCCTACTACGCCCTGGGCGTGCGGTACATGACCCTGACGCACAACGTCACGCTCGATTGGGCAGATGCCGCGCTGGACGAGGCGCGCCACGGGGGACTCACCCCGTTCGGCGAGGAGGTTGTCCGTGAGATGAACCGGCTCGGGATGCTTGTTGACCTGTCGCACGTGTCACCGGCGGTGATGAGCGACGCTCTCGACGTCAGTGAGGCCCCCGTCATCTTCTCGCATTCCTCGGCGCGGGCGCTCGCCGATGTCGCGCGCAACGTGCCGGACTCGATTCTCGCGCGCTTGCCGGCGAACGGTGGCGTGGTGATGGTGACGTTTGTGCCGAGCTTCCTGTCCCAGCCGCTGGTCGATCACACCGCCCGGCGCGACGCCCGGCTCGCGGAACTGCAGCGGCAAATGCCGCGCGACTCGGCGGCGGTTTCCCGCGAAATGGCGGCATGGGACGCGGCGAATCCGGCGCCGAAGGCCACATTGGCGGACGTTGCCGATCACATCGAGCACGTCCGCAAGGTCGCCGGTGTGGATCATGTCGGCCTGGGGTCCGATTTCGATGGCACCGGCAACAACCTGCCCGTCGGACTCGAGGATGTCTCTACCTTCCCGGTCCTGCTCGCCGAACTCTCGCGCCGGGGCTGGTCGGAAGACGATCTCCGAAAGGTCGCCGGAGAGAATATCCTGCGCGCGTTCGCCCGGGCGGAGCGCGTCGCTGCGCGATTGCAGCGCGAGCGCCCGCCGTCGACCAGGACCATCGAACAGCTCGACCGGAAGCGAGCATCGTGACGCGGCGCTGATTCGCACGCATGAGCAGGCGCGCGCGAAAGTCACTCTCGCATATTTTCAGCGACCGCTATACGTTGTAGGCGCGCCGACGTACTTCACCGGCGCACTGCGGGTGCGGCGCCAGGATCTCCGGGGATCCTGGCGCCGCACTCGTTTTCACAGGCGCTGGCGCGTTAGGTCGACGGGCGCTGGTGCAGAGCGAACATGCCGCCGTTGGGATCCACTCCCTGCAGTATCCAGTCCCCGCCGGGCACTTCCATCGGTCCATTGACGACCTGGCCACCGGCATCCCGCACCCGATCTGCGGCGGCATTGATGTCGTCGACCATCGCGTAGTACAGCCAGCTCGGCGGCATCGGCATGTCCGGCGTCTTGTTCATCATGCCGCCCAGCGACGGACCGTCGATGGAAAACAGCTGGTAGGTACCCATGGGGCCCATGTCGAAGGCGTCTCCCTTCTCCCAGCCGAACAGCGCTTGATAGAAGTTCCAGGCGCCGTCCCGGTCGGTCGTCACCAGTTCGTGCCAGGACATGTCGCCCGTACGACGCGGCCCCGCGGTACCCGGCGTGTCACCCGATGGCGTGAAGAGCGCGAAGACCGCGCCTTGCGGATCGGCGACGATAGCGAAGGTCCCCACTCCCGGGATGTCGGTCGCGTCCCGATGAACCGTACCGCCGAGACGTTTCACTTCCAGCAGGGTACTCGCGATGTCCGGCGTGCTGACGTAGCCGATCCAGTGCGGCGGCGCACCGCTGGCCTCGGCCGGCATGGACATCGTTCCGCCCAGGGTCGCCCCGTTGGACGTGAACATCGTGTACGGCACTGGTCCGTTCCACGCTTCGGTCCCCCAACCAACCACCTGCGTGTAGAACGAAGCTGCGGATTCGGTGTCCGGCGTCATGTGATCGTACCAGACGAAACGGCCAAGCGGTGTGGACATCGATGCTCTCCTGAATCGTGGCTGCGTGTGGATGTAGTGAGTGGGAATGGACGGCGGTCACGCACGGTCCGCGGGTCGGCCGTCCCGCATGTTCCACGGCTGCGGGTCCCAGGAACGTTCTCCCGACGCCGCCGTGGTGTCGATGGCACCGGGACAAGCCGTGCATGCCGTGGCCGATGTGTGACCCGCTGCCGACGACGCGCGCCGGATCCACTCCCGGTCCCGGTCTCGTCCTCTTAGGTTCCGCCCGCCCACTTCATTACGCTCTCAATCCTCCGACTCTCGGCTTAACCATGGGAAAAGGCGACAAGCGAACGCGCCGCGGCAAGATCAACCGCGCCAGCTACGGCAAGAACCGCAAGCGCAAGGTGAAGAAGAAGACCGCGCCAGCCAAGGCGTGACCGGCCGTTCGAGGCGTCCGGGCACCGGCGTAGCGGTCCGCCCGGTTACCGCGACGGCGCGCCAGGGGGGCCGGCCATTGGACGGCGGATGCGCTCGTTTTCTTCCCAGAGCCAGCGCTCGAGATGGGCTCCCAGTACCGGAAGTGGCACCGACCCGATGCGCAGGAGTTCGCGGTGGAAGGCTGCGAGGTCGAAATCGTCTCCCAGCTCCTGTTCCGCCCAGCGTCGCATCCCGCGAAGCTCGCGCGCACCCAGCGTGGCGGCCGTCATCACAGCGGGTTGCCCCGTCGCCCTCACGATGAACTCGCGCTCCAATTCCTCGTCGTCCCAGGGAAGGTGGGCTCGCAGAAACGCCAGCGCCTCGCCGCGGGTCCAGGATAGAGCGTTGATTCCCGTGTCGACCACGAGGCCGCAGGCGTGGGACAGCTCACGCAGACGCGCTCCGAATCGCGACGCCGGACCTCGCTGGAGCACGGAATCCGCCACATCCAGTGCGTAGACCTGCCAGCCGCGCACGAATCCGCCGTGCCACCCCACCCGTCGGGACGGGGGGAGCGAGCCACTCTCGCGCTGCAAGGCCTGCTGATGGTGAAGTCCCGGCATGAGATCCTCATGGACCATCGCTGGCAGTTCCAGCAGCGACCGGCGCCGCAGACGGTCCACGTTCAGTCGGTAGCGCGCGATCGGATCGTTCACTGATGGCGGACGGTAGCTGGACAGCGGCCCCAGAGTGCTCAGCTCACCAGCCATTGCTCCGATGGAAAGGGGTGACAGCGGACCCGGACGAAAGAGCGAATCGAGGCGGCGCGCGGCGTCTTCGAACAACCGTCCAGCGGCCGCGGCGAGGGAGCCGTCCGCCAGCGAGTCCTCGCTCAGGTGAAAACGGAGATCCCGCTGCAGCTGCTCCACGAGCGAGTCTCGATCGGCGGGCAGTCCGGCGTCGATGCGGGATGCCGCAGTGAGCGCAGCCAAACGCGAGGCTTCACGCAGACCGATCGCATGGGCCGCCTCCGGCGAGATGTCGAGCGTCGTGTGGAATCGCAGCAGCGCGTCATAGTGCGCGCGCCCGCCGGGGTACTGCGCCATCCCGATCCGGACCGGGGCCTCTTTCTGATACGCGCCCTCCAGGAACCGGGCCAGGGATTCCAACGCGAGATTGATCCGGTTTTCGATGATCTCCCCGAGGGCACGCTGCAGCGACCCCTGCCAGGCGGTGTCCCGTGAGACTGTGAATCCGGCAGGGAGACCGAACGGACTGACGGAAGCCGGTGCGATGAACGACCGAACGTGCGCGACGACGCGTGGCAACTGATCCGAGGGAATCCGTATGTCACGGTCCGCGCGAAGCGTCAGCGCCCTCCGGATGCCGCCCACCATTGCCTCGACACTGTCGACGAGGATGCGGAAACTCTCGGCCCCTGCTGCATCGACGATTCGCTGGCCGCGAAGCACGTTGGCGGTCACGTCCAGTGGCGACTGCCCTGGTGACAAGTCCCACAGTTTCGTCCAGTAGAACGCCGGCCAGCCGGAGACCACGTCCAGGTCCCAGCGCAACACCAGCCAGGAGACATAGTCGTCTTCCGGCAGGGCCTGCACGTTGATCGCGTCGAGCTCGCTCAGCAGCGCGCGGGCGAATTGGGCGTCGTTCTTGACCTTTTCCTGTGATACATCCGTCAAGCGGTTCACCCTGGACCCTGCCCAGACGGCGATCTCCGGCTCGCCGAGCTGGAGGTACCGGAAGTTGTCATCCAGAGCGACCTGCAGTTTCGTGAGGGCATAGAGCGTGTCGGCCGGCCCTGGAGGCGCTGGCGGGCGCATGGTCGCGCCGCATCCGTCCAGCGTCGCCACTGACCCGACGACGAGAGCGGTTGAGAAGAGGACGCGCCGGAGGATCGCCCGTCGGCCATCATGTGTCTCACTCACGGTCGGGAAGGTATTCGCCGTCACGCCCAACTGAAGACCGCGGTTCATGCTGCGGCGCCTGATCGGTTATCATCCGAAGGTGACTCATCACGCCGGGAGGAGCGCCTCCTCGATGGGTATGACGCGCGCCACGCTGGTCGCCTCGTGTCTGGCGGTCCTCGTCGCTGTTCCAGGATGCGACAATGCGACGGCTGGCAACCAGTCTCCCGTGACAGATGTCGAGCTCGTGACGGAAACAGTCGCTTCCGGATTCGACACCGTATGGGAACTCGCGTGGGGACCTGACGGCGCCATCTGGGTCACCCAGCGTGGCGGGACGCTTTCCCGCGTAGACCCGGAGACCGGTGCCGTGACCACCGTGGGTCAGGTCCCGTCGGTGGCGGAAGTCGGAGAAGGCGGGCTGATGGGAATCACCTTTCATCCCGACTTCGCGACCCAGCCGTGGGTCTATGTCGCCCACACGTATCGAGCACCTGCGACCAGGAACCGGGTCATCCGCATGCGATACGACGGGTCGTCGCTCGGAAACCCCGAAGTGCTGCTGGACGACATTCCCGGCTCGTCCATCCACAATGGATCCCGGATCGTCGTCGGGCCGGATCGGCTGCTGTACATAACGACCGGGGATGCGTCCGACGCGGCGCTCGCCCAGAATCTCGCGTCGCCGGCCGGCAAGGTGCTGCGACTGACGCTCGACGGCCAACCCGCACCGGGCAACCCGTTCGGCACCGCGGTGTTCACGTTCGGACATCGCAACCCGCAGGGACTGGCCTTTGCTCCCGACGGCGCCCTGTACGTAACCGAGCACGGTCCGTCCGACAACGACGAGGTGAACCGGATCGAGGCTGGACGGAACTATGGCTGGCCAACCGTGCACGGGTTTTGCGATGGGGATTCCGGCAGTGGCGAGCAGTCATTCTGCGACGCCAACGATGTCATTCAACCGCTCGCGGCGTGGACACCCACCATTGCACCGGCCGGACTGGTGTACTACGACGCGTCCCTGATTCCGCAGTTCCGCGGCAGCCTCATCTTCGCCACCCTGAAGGAAGCGACACTCTTTCGCCTGGCGCTCTCGCCGGACGGCCGAACCGTGCAGATGACGGAGCAGCTCCTGCCACGCGCATTCGGTAGAGTCCGCGCCGTGCTGGTCGGTCCGGACGGCTCCCTGTACGTCGGTACCTCGAACCGGGACGGGCGCGGCTCGCCCCTGCCGACAGACGACCGGATCATCAGGATTCGGCCCCGCTGAATGGCGCCGCTGGAGGCTGTCGCGGCGGTCTTCGGGGTCATCAGTGTCTTCCTCAGCACCCGGCAGAACATCTGGAGCTGGCCCACCGCCATCGTGAACGTCGGCCTGTACGCCGTCGTATTCTTCGATGGTCGCCTGTACGGCCAGATGGGACTGCAGGCCGTGTACCTGGCTCTGTCCGTGTACGGCTGGTACCAGTGGCGATTCGGCGGCGCGGACCGCGGCGTGCTGCGGGTAACCCGGGCGGGTCCCCGGCTCCTGGCGGGTCTCCTGGCGCTCAACCTGGTCGCATGGCTGCTCCTCGCTGCCGTCCTCCACCGCACCGACGCTGCTCTGCCGTACCTCGATGCCCTGCTCGCCACGACGAGCCTCGTGGCGCAGTGGATGATGACCCGCAAGATCCTCGAGACATGGCTGCTCTGGATCGTGGTCGACATCGTGTACGTCCCGATGTTCGTCACCCAGCAACTGTACGCCACCGCCGGGCTCTACGCGGTCTTCCTCGGCCTCGCCACGCTGGGTTTCCGCGATTGGCGGCGTTCGGTGTACCAGCGGCAGTCGGCGTCGTCGTGACGGAGCCTGGTATCGGACGGATCGTGGTCACCGGTTCGGAGTGCACCGGCAAAACGACCCTGGCTGCTGCGCTCGCCGAGCACTACGCTCTGACCTGGCTGCGCGAGCAGTCGCGGGTCTACGCTGAAACCGTCGCGCGTCCCCTGACGGCGTTCGATGTCGAACCCATCGCCCGCGCGCAGCTCGCCGCTGAGGACGAGGCGATGGCCGCGGCCACGGCCGCCGGCGACCGCTGGATTGTTCTCGACACGGACCTTGTCAGCACCGTGGTGTACGCTCGGCACTACTACGGCGGGTGCCCGCCATGGATAGTCGACGAAGCGCGTGCCCGCCTGGCGCAACGCTATCTCCTGTGCGGCATCGACGTGCCCTGGCGACCAGATTCCGTTCGTGACCGACCGGTGGCCAGGGAGGAGATGCACGAGTCCTTTCGCCGCAGTTTCGATGAATTCGGCGTTCGGCCCTGCGCGGTCCGCGGATTGGGCCCGCAGCGACTGGCCGCGGCCCTCAAGTGCGTTACAGGCACCGCGCAGGGTCATCTGGACGTCGGGTAGTGGTCACGTTCCCTCTGCCCCCGGCCCTCTCTAGCTAAGCTAGGAGCCGGCCTGAGTCGTGAGTGCTGGATGCTCGACCTGCTTCCTGGTCCTGGAGCTGGTGCTGGTGCTGAGCCAAAACCCCAGCGCCAGCACGTGTCACCCAGTTCGAGCACCCAGTACTGAGCACTCAGCGATCTGGCCTGAGTGGTGAGAAGATGCGTCGCTCTCTTCCCTACTCAACGTTGAGCCCGCCCTCACACAGCCCGCAGCACCTCAACCGGATCCGTCCTCGTCGCCAGCACCGCCGGCCGCACCATCGATGCCAGCGCCACGCCGACCAGCACCACCTCGGCGGCCACCAAAGCGAGCGCGTCGACGTGGTAGAGCAGGCCGATGTACGGATCGACCAGCTTGTTGCTCCAGATTGTGGCGAGTCCGCCCAGCGCGGTTCCCGCGACGACGAGGATCGCTCCCTCGTGCAGCACGTCGAGGAAGATGTGGCGCGTGGTGGCGCCCAGCGCGACCCGGATTCCGTGCTCTCGCATGCGCTGGTTCACCGAGTACGCCAGCACGCTGTAGAGGCCCAGAGCGCACAGGGCGAGCGATAGCACGCCGAACGCGCCAAAGACCCGGGCCAGAAAGGTCTGTTGCGCAATCAGATTCTGTCGCTGATCGTCGAAGCCGTAGATGAACGTGCTGCCTCGCGGCGGAAGGATGTCGCGCATCGCGGCCGGGATCCCGACCCTGATTGCGGCGATGTCCTTCGCCTTGCCGCGGACGATGAAGCTGCGGCTCGGAAGCCCGGGACGAAGGGGCCGAACGCCAGGCGCGTCGGGCGAGACAAAGGCCTCTCTGGCGACCAGGTACACGACGGCCGGCGATTCCGCGCCCTCGTACAGGGGCAGGCCGGTCAGCACCGGGCGCGAGACGCCCACAACGGGGAACCAGGGACTGATACGGTCGTCGGGTGCGAACTTCAACAATTTTCCAATCGGGTCCTCGGTTCCCCAGATGCGAAGTGCCGTCGCCGAGTCCACGATGACGGCCCCCTCGCCGAACGCATCGGAGTCGCGGAAGTCCCGTCCACGGATCACCTGAATGTCCTTCGTGCGGAGCACGTTCGGGCTGGCGAACAGGTATCCATCGAGGGGACGCGACCTCGTCGCGCCACCGGATCGCTCGCCCGTCACCACCGGTGAGCGCCGCAGACTGACGGAGCTTTGCCACGCGACCGACTCCACGTCGGGATAGTCGCGCAGCCGCTTTTCCGCGGCGGCCCAGAGTGCCAGGCGGGCAGCCCGCGAGGTGTCACCTGTTCCGCGGCTGAATACCTGCACCTGGAGCAGCCGGGCCGGATCGAAACCGAAATCGACGCCTTTGGCCTTCTGCGTCGCGCGGAGCAGCAGCGACACGCCCGTGAGCATGGCGAGCGACAGCGCCACCTGTCCGATCACCAGGATGGGGAATCGTCCGCGGCGGCGCCCCGTGGAGGTGCCCGACTGTTCCCGGATGTGTTGAGCGAGCTGGAGATCCGAGAGTCGGAGTGCGGGAAGGAGGCCGAACAGCAGGCCCGCTATCGCGGCGGCGCCTGACGACATCGCGATCACTCGCCAGTTCATTGCCAGGAGGAACACGCCACCGCCGGAGCCGGCGCGCTCCGGCATGCTGGAACGCAGGAGGTCGAAGCCCCACGCGGCCGCCACGATCCCCAGTGCCGCCCCCGCGAGGGCGATCACGAGACACTCGGCCAGCACGGCCTTGATGATGTCGCTGCGACGCGCACCTAACGACAATCGCACGGCCATCTCGTTCTGACGCGCCAGGCCCCGCGCCAGGACCAGGTTGGCCAGATTGGAGCAGGCGATGAGAAGCACGGCGAAGGCCGCGCCTATCAGCAGCCACGAAAAGTCGTCGATCCGGAGCGGATCCCGCTTGACCGGACGCGCGTTGTACACGAACTCGCGACGCCCCTTCCCGTGCGCCGCCGTCAGGTACTCCGTCACGGTCCTGAACTGCGCGTTCAGCGTGTCGATCGTGACGCCGGGCCGGACGCGCATGACGGGCATGACGTACCGCTCCCTCGCCAGGAACGACTTCAACTCGCCGGGAATCGCCAGCCAGAAGCTGGCGCCGGTCTCCTGCACGAGTTCCTGCGGTGCGACGCCGATCACCTGCAGCCGGCGCGTATCACGCTCGCCCTCGACGGTCACCGCCAATCGCTCGAGGCGGGGGTCGGCGTCGAAGACCTGCCGCCAGACGCCTTCGGAGATCACGATGGACGCCGGTGCGTCGTCGTCGGCCGTCGCGTCGCTGAACAGCCTTCCCGCAACGGCCCGGACGCCGAGGACGGAGAAGAAGTTGCTGCTGACCAGCCGGCCGCTGGCCGTAACCCGGATGTTGCGGGAAATGAGCACGTCGCCGCGCGCGAAAGTCTCGTACGCCACCGACCCGGAGGCGCGCAGGTACCGCTCGATGACGTCGACGTGATCCGCCGCGGTTATCCGACCGGCCGCTCCCTCGCCGCCCATGCGCAGCTCGAACAGCTCGCCGGGGTTGCGGATCGCGGTGCGTGGAAAGCGCAACGAGTCGACCAGACCGAACACCGCCGCCACCAGCCCCAGCGCCAGGGCGAGAGACAGGATGGAGACCGTGGCGAAGCCCGGATTGCGTCGTAGCGAGCGGATGGCGCCGTGCAGGGGAAGCAGCATCGTCAGGCAGGCCTTGCAGGGTGACTCAACCACAGACGCGCCGCCACGGCGGCGAAGGGGTTCTGTGGAACTTCGTGTCGTTCAGGCGGTTGACGGTGTGGAGAATGCGCGGGCGGTGGGCCAAGGACTCAGTGCTGAAACTGAAACGCGTGTGGCCCGGGTCGAGACAGAAAGAACCGGGCATCACGCGCGGACCGCACATGACGGCGCCCATACCCGGCCTTCCATAGCCGGAGAAATCGTTTTCCCTCCGCCTTCGGCACCATGGCCCATACACTCCCCCCGAACCCGGCCCCGAATGCCGACGCGGCCACGGCGCCAAGGTCACGCGCCAGGCGTTGCAGCGTGACGGTCTCGGCCACCTGATTGCCAAGATGCGCCTCGGCCAGGTGCTGCGAGTGATCCACGGCCATGCCGAATTCGGCTAGCGCGCCCCGTGCCAGCGCGTCGGAGGCCGCCGGGATGATCTCGAACGTCTCGGCGATGAACTGTTCCAGTCGTCCCTCCAGGAAGGTCCGGGAGAACCGGCCGCCGCGAGACCGACGCACCAGGCTGCGAAGATGCTCCGCGGCGCCGCTCACTCCGCCGATCACCGCCCCCAGCGAGCTGTCGGATCGCTGCGTGTCCTCGTTCCACAGGTCGAGGACCCGTCGGGCGGCGAGCGAGACGCGGTTGTACCGCCTCAGCGCGGCGCCGGTCTTCGGTGCGCCGACGCCGCTGGCACCTAACGCGAAAACGTGCCCTGCCGGCATCGGCAGATGCGCCTCGCGCTTCAACGGATCCCACGCAAAGCGCAACAACTCACCCGGTTCGCTGCACAGGATCGCCGTGTGATCCTGACCGCCGCCATGTGTACCCACCCCGGACCCGCTGGTCAGGTGCCTGAAAGGAAGGCCGTTTTCCACTGCTCCCAGATAGGCGGCCAACTCCTCCGAGGACGAAATTGCGCTCCGGAAGACCGGGTCGCTGCGCAGGTCGTTCGCCTTGGACAACGCGATGAAGATGGCGACGACCAGAGCGCTGGAGCTGCTCATCCCCGCGTCGGCGGGAAGGTCGCTCGCGAGCACGATATCGGCGCCCCGGCGGACGTCCTCGAAGTTCACCGCAAGCCGCCGCACAACGGCGGCGACGTACTCGGTCCAGGATCCGTCGTCGCCAGTCGCCAGTCGGCTCACCGGCGTTTGGAACGTGGACCGCCGGTCCAACGATCGCACGCGCACGACGGCATCCCGCCGTGACGCTACCCGGACGCAAAGACCCCGCTCCAGCGCGCAGACCAGACTGCGTCCACCGGCATAGTCCGTGTGCTTGCCGAGGACCTCGATCCGTCCGGGGACCCAGAGGCTCCAGCGCTTTCGTGCAGCACCCCACGCGTCGAGCGCTCTGTCGCAACGGGTGTACAGCGTCGCCTTGCGGTGCGCTTCCGGTTCCGACAGGTCCAGGTGGGTAGGTGGCACGCTGACAGGATGGTGAGTGGGGTAGGGAACCAGTGAACGGCGATGGGACTCGGGATTCTGCCTGCTCCCGGTTCGCTATCCGTCGTGGGTGCGGCCGGGTGTCGTCGCGCCGTGCGCCCCCGGCTCTGGTGGCCTGCTGGTCGTCGGCTGTGGCACCCGCTGTCCCACGTCGGCCAGAGTCGTCAGCTCCACCCAACGGCGCAGGAACGGGCTGTCGTAACCATATCCCGATCGGCTGCCGGACTTCACCAGGTGACCAGCGCCGACCAGCGCGCGCGCCGCGTTCGCGGTCGAACCGGTGCTGCCCAGGCCGTAACGCCGGATCGATGATGCCGTGGTCAGGCCGTCGGAGTCACCCGCGACCGCGCGCAAGACGTTCTGCTGGAGCGGCGTCAATCCGGTCCAGAGCGATTCGAGCAGCGCCCCCTGGGCGGCAACGATGTCATCGATCGCTGGCATGACGTCGCCGTCTACGACCTCGCCGGCCGCCATACCGTTGTCATGACACTGACGCGCCACTAACACGATATCGCGGGTTCGCGGCCCCGCCGCTGACACAATTAGCCCCCCGATTGCGTTGGCCCTGACTCCGGCGCCGGCGAGCCGGTCGTCGATCCACCTCGACATGTGGTCCGTGTCGATTGGCCCGAACCGCAAATGGTCGGCCAATCCATAGAAGGCCCGACCGGTATCGAGCATCCGTTCGATGATGTGCGCCTGCGAGCCGGCCAGGACGTAGCTCACGTGCTGGTGATGCTGGATGATGCCGCGCAGGTGCCATTCGGCCGCCTCGCCACCGAATCGTCCGATCTCCTGGAACTCGTCGAGCACTACACCGAGCCCCACCTGCCGATGTGCCGCCATTGCGTCGACGGCATCGAGGGTCTGAGCGAGCGATCGCCGCTGATCCTCGAGGGAGGCGGAGCGCAGGGACAGATCGAGGCTGGGAAGGATGAGGCCAGTCCCGGGGTCCGGCGTCAGGGTCAACGCCACACCGATGCGCGACACGAAATCGCCGATCGAATCGCGCCAACGCCTGCCGAGCGCCCGCCCCGCCGCCTCGAGGATCCGGTTGGCGATGTCGACGAGTGTGGTAGCGGTAGATACGTCGGCCAGGAAGGCTATCCCACCCTGCTGCTCGTGCCGCGCGATGGCCTGCATCAGCGCCGATGTCTTGCCCATGCGGCGCGGTCCATAAACCAGCAGCTTGCTGCTCGGCTCGCTGAATGTCCTCAGGATCCGGCCCAGTTCGCTCGCCCGATCCGTAAAGAACTCGTCGGTGACGACGCCGTGAACACGGAACGGGTTGTCTTCCATGGGGTTGCGGAGCTTCGAAGAGCGGGAAGGCCGCTGTCACAAACCGCTGCTTTAAGAAGCTAAACTTTTACAACCTACAGTGCAAAGGCGGGATTGGGGGGTCAGGGGCAAGGGTCGTCCGTGACCCGTGCCCCCCCCTCGACCCTCGACCCTCGACCCTCGACCCTCACAGCACCACCCGCGCGTCACGCAACGCGTTCGCCAGCTTGGCGACATCACTCCGCGTCGCGAGGTCCAGAACGGGGCCGGCGCTGGGCAGGACCTGGATGCGCTCGCCCAGTTCCGTAATGGCGATGCGCACGGCGTCAGGCAGTTCTAGCTCCCCCCGCACCGACGGCTTCACTCGCCGACAGGCGTCGAATATCACCGTTGTGAACGCCCAGAGGTTCATGCTGACCAGGGCATGCTCTCCCATCGCGGCCGAGGTCGCGTCGTCCGGCTTCTCGACGATCTCCGCCAGGAAGCCGTCTTCCGAGACGCGAAGCAGCGCGTACCCACGAATCCGCTCCGCGTCGATGTTCCCCTGCCTGACGAGCACCTCGCGGTCGAAGCCAGCCACCGCGCATCCGTCCGCCTGAACGAGCGCGCGATAAGACTCGACCGGGTAGAAGTTGTCCGCGTTGAGCACAAGGAAGCGATCGCCCCGAACGACCGGCTCAGCGGCCAGCACGGCGTCGGCCGTGCCGCGAGCCTCCGGCTGAATGGCGAACGAGATCCGAACACGACGCAGGGTCAGCTCGTGGTGGAAGTGACGCTGGATGCCCGTCGCGTCGGGACCGACGACCAGGCAGATTTCCCGCACGCCGGCGTCCGCGATGGCGCTCAGCAGGTAGTAGAGGAACGGCCGGCCGCGTTCCAGCGGCATCATCGCCTTCATCCCGGCGTCGGCCGCGCGCGACTGCTCCCGGCTCAACCTGGCCGATGCGTCCTCACGCTGCATGCGCGTACCGAGACCGCGGGCAAGAATGACAGCTTTCATGGGGACGGGAAACCGGGACGAGAGGACCGCGACGGAAGAAACAGTGCCGACCTGCGACCTGCGACCTGCGACCTGCGACATCTGACCTCAGACCTCAGACCTCGGCCGCCAGATCTTCGGCAGCAGCCGCACCAGTCCGAACGCCGCGATGGCGAACGCTCCAGTCCAGACCAGACCCTGCGCCGTCTTCCCATAGATGAAACTGCCGGTTCCGAACAGCGCGGAGTAGACCAGGAGGCAGCCGAGTACCCATCCGAGGACGGAGTTCGCCATGGAGTCGGAGGAGGGGGGAAGTCCCGTCTCGGCGCGAACCGACTCCCATCCGGGACCCGAGGGCCGCACCAGGCGATAGAACGCCTTCAGCCGTTCGCGGTCCGTCGGCTGAGTCAGGAGCGTCGCGGTGATCCAGGTCAGAGTGGTGACCGCGACCGTGATCAGCAACGGCGCCGACGAGGACATCTCCACCCCCGACTTCCGCGCGATGAAGAGACCTAACGACACAATGAACGAGGCGGCCATGGCGGCGATCTCGCTGAACGCATTCACCCGCCACCAGAACCAGCGCAGGAGGTAGAGCAGGCCGGTTCCGGCGCCGATCGAGAGCAGCAACTCGAAACTCTCCTTCGCCGTGTCGAGCACGTACGTGAGTCCCGCCGCCACGACCATCAGCAGCGCGGTGACCACTCGTCCCACGGTCACATAATGGCGCTCGTCGTTCCCCGGCCGGATGAAGCGCCGGTACAGGTCGTGTACCAGGTACGATGTCCCCCAGTTGAGGTGCGTGGACACGGTGGAGAGATAGGCCGACAGCATCCCGGCGACCATCAAGCCCAGGAAGCCCGCCGGCAGAAAGCGGAGCATCGCGGGATAGGCGATGTCGTGGCCGATCAGGCTCTGATCCACGTACGGGAAGGTCGCCGAAATGTCGGAGAGCTGTGGATAGACCAGCAGCGACGCCAGCGCCACGATGATCCAGGGCCACGGGCGCAGGGCGTAGTGGGCGAAGTTGAAGAGCAGCGTGCCCGCGAGCGCGTCGTTTTCCGATCGCGACGCGAGCATGCGCTGGGCGATGTAGCTGCCGCCGCCCGGCTCCGCACCGGGATACCAGACGGACCACCACTGCACAGTGAGCGGGATGATCAGCACGGTGAGGGTCAGCTGCCAGTCGCCGAAATCGGGAATGAGCGCGAGCACCGACGGATCCGTGCGCGCCACGAGGTTGGCCAGACCGCCGACTTCCGGCTGCTGCAGCGCGAAGTAGGCGACCGAGATCGCCCCGGTCATCGCGATGCCGAACTGGATGAAGTCGGTGACGAGGACGCCCCACAGACCGGAGACCGCCGCGAACGCAATGCTCAGGACCGCGCAGATCACCAGCGTCTGGGTCATGGGCCAGCCCAGCACGATGTTGGCGATCTTCACGGCGGCGAGGTTCACCGTCGCCAGGATGAAGCAGTTGAAGACCAGCCCGAGGTATACCGCCCGGAAGCCGCGAACCAAAGACGCCGCCCTGCCGGCGTAGCGGATTTCGTAGAACTCCAGGTCGGTCAGCACGCCCGACCGCCTCCAGAGCCGGGCGTAGAAAAAGACGGTCAGCATCCCGGTGAGCAGGAAGGCCCACCAGACCCAGTTGCTCGCCACGCCCTGCTCGCGCACCAGGTTGGTCACCAGGTTGGGCGTATCGGTCGAGAACGTGGTCGCGACCATGGATACGCCGACCAGCCACCACGGCGCCGATCGCCCCGAGGTGAAGAACTCCGCGGAACTGGAACCCGCACGCCTGGCCATGACGAGCGCCGGGATGAACGTCAGCGTCACGAGCCCGACGACGAGGAACCAGTCCAGGGAGGTGAGGGGCATCTTCGTCAGTCGTCAGTCGTCAGTCGTCAGTCGGGGACGGAGTCCAAGCGAATGAGATCGGGACGGAGAGCGAATGCGCAGATTCTGCCCTCTGACCTCGAACGCTGAGCCGCGGCTGCAAACTTACCCTCGGCTTCCACTCGCGCCAGCCCGACGGTTGCGCGGAAAGCCCGTCAGGGCAGTAGCTTACGGGTCCGACACGATTGGCTGGAGACGGGGGCCCAGCATCCCCGGCCGCCGAACGATTAACCCAGCGACTGCGTAGCCATCTGCATGCTCTCCGGCCGTTTTTTCGCTGCGGCGCTCGTTGTCGCCATCCCCTTCACCGCCGGGGGCGCGCAGAGCGCGGACTCTATCCGTCTGTCGCTGGTCGACGCCCTCACTCGCGTCCTCCGCGAAAGCGACGAAATCCGCATCGGTCACGCGCAGCTCGCCATCACCGATGCCCAGGTGACCCAGGCGCGAGCTTCCGGCCTCCCGGCGCTCAACTTCCGTGGCAACTACACCCAGGTCACACGGAACGCGCGCGCTACCATCGTCGGGCAGATCTTCGGGCAGAACTACAACTACACGACCACGCTCGCGCTCAGCCAGCCGCTCTTCCAGGGCGGTCGCATCTGGGCAGGCATGCGCGCGGCCGGCGACGCACGCAACGCCTCGCGCAACACGCTCGCCGAAACCCGCGCCCGGCTGACGCTCCAGACTCAGCAGGCCTACCTCGGTGCCATTCTCGCGCGTGAGCTGGTTCGGATCCAGGAGAGCAACGCGGCGCTGGCCGACGCGCGACTCGCGCAGGTCGTGCAGCTCGAAGCCGCTGGGCGAGCCTCTCGATATGACCTGCTCAAGGCGCGCGTGGACCGCGCCAACCTGGAGCCGCAGCTCCTGCAGGCCCGTAGCAACCAGCAACTGGCCGACATCGACCTGCGCCAGCTACTGAACCTCCCCGGTGCCGAACCACTGGCTCTGACCACGGAGCTCGACACCGCCGCGCTCCGCGCCTCCGTCACCGCCATCGTCGCCGACGTCAACGCGGGTTCGGTCAATCGCGCGTCGGTCCGTGCCGCCGAGGCGACGCTGGATGGACGCCGCGAAGCGGTTCGCATCGCCCGGGCAGATTTCCTGCCCACAATCAACGCTTTCTTCAACAACGGCTTCACGGCACTCCCCACCAACTCGGGATTCCCGACGGTATGGGGACGGACCTCGCCCGCGTTCTGCGCCCCGGGTTCGGATCCCACTCGTGTCTGCCAGAACAACGGCTGGTATCCCGATCGATCGTTCGGTCTTCAGGTCCTGTGGCCGCTCTTCGACGGCCTGCGCGCGAAGGGCAGCGTGGACCTGGCGTCTGCGCAGGAGCGGGTCGCGCGCGCGCAGCTCGCGCAGGCGCACGAGGCGGTAGCCGTCGAGATTGCCCGCGCCCAGGCCGAGTTCACGCGGGCCCAGGCGACTTTTGACGCGCAGCGGCAGAACTCGGCCGAAGCGGACGAGGCGTATCGCATTGCGGCGTTGCGGTTCGAGCGAGGCCTGGGTACGCAGCTCGAGGTGAACGACGCCCAGTTCGCTCTCCTCACGGCGCGTGTCAACGCGGCGCGCGCAACGATAGACTACTACCTGGCGGCCGCCGAACTGGCGCGGTCACATGGACGGGAGATCCCGTCCCCGCCGACGCGCACCGCCTCACGCTGAGACGACCTGACGTGGCAATTCATATAGAGCGGGAGCGGTGGCTCTCCAGTCTTCCGCGGTTGTTCGCGATGGGTCTGCTGGTTACGGGCGTCCTTTCCGCGTGCGGCGGATCCGGCGAGACCGCGGCCGCCGCCGACAAGGGCAGTGTCCCTGCGGGACGCGGCGGGGAAGGTGCGGCGCGCACCGGCAGCGCGCGCGGTGGACGCGGTATGACCTCGCTGGTCCTTGGCGCCAACGACGTGCACGTGGTTGCGACGGGATCGATCGAGTCGGCGATGGCGATCCAGGGCGACCTCAAGCCCATCGAGGATGTTCCCGTCCGGGCACGCATCGAGGGGAATCTCGAGGCGGTATCGGTTCGCGAAGGCGACCGCGTGAGTCGCGGCCAGGTCATGGCCCGCTTCGAGTCGAGCAACGAGGAAGGCGTGCAGAAGTCCGCTGTCGCCGACGTCGAGTCGGCCAGGGCGGATTCGGTCAATGCGCAGTGGAACGCCGACCAGTCCGCCGAGTTGTTCCGCGCCGGCGCGATTCCGGAGCGCGATCTGCGCACGGCGCAGCAGGCACTGGTTGCGGCCATGGCCCGGCTTGCCGCAGCCGAGTCGAGACTGCATGCGGCGACAAGGGATGTGGCAGACACGCGTGTCCTGGCGCCAACGACCGGGGTGGTGTCCACACGCAGCATCGAGACGGGCGAACATGTCTCGCGGGGTGCGGTGCTGTTTACGGTCGTTCGCAATGACGTGCTCGTCCTCGAGGCATCGGTCCCGGCGCGCTTCGCCGGCGACGTACATCCCGCGATGCCGGTCCGGTTCAATGCCGGCGGCCGCCAGATCCTCGGCAGGGTGGCACGCGTCAGCCCGACCATCAATCCGGCCAACCGCTCGGTGACGGTCTATCTCCAGATGCCCAATCCCGGCGGCGCACTCAAGGGGAATACCTTCGCGACAGGCCGGATCATCGCGAAGACGATCGACAGCGTGATCACCGTGCCGTCGTCGGCCATCCGATACGGTCAGAACCGCGATGAGCCCTTTGTGTACCGCATCGCCAACGACGTGATCGAGCACCAGCAGGTGGAACTCGGCGTGGTGGACGAAGGCATGGGCATCGTGCAGGTCGCGTCCGGCGTGCAGGCGGGCGACCGGATCATCGTGGGCAACGTCGGCGCCATTGGCCGCGGTGTGCGCGTGCAGATCAGTGGTGGACAGGGCGACACGCTCCCCGGAGGCCGTGCAACCGGCGACGGCGCCGGCGGTGGGCGTTCCGGCCCGCCGCGGGGTTCCATGGATAGCGGTTCGCTTGTTCCCGACTCATCCGGTGGCCGGCGCGGAGCAGGCTCGCTGTGATGCGGCGATTGCTGATGGGTCCCTGGGGTTCTCGACCTCGGACCTCTGACCTCCGACCTCTGACCTCGGCACTGGTCCAATGTTCCTGAGCGACGTCAGCATCAAACGTCCGGTCTTCGCCACCATGATGATGGTGGCGCTACTGGTTTTCGGGCTCGTGTCCTACACGCGGCTCGCGATCGACGAGTACCCCGACATCACGTATCCGGTCATCAGCGTCAACACGAGCTATCCCGGAGCATCGCCCGAAGTCATGGAGCGCGACATCTCGCGCCCCATCGAAGAGGCGCTCAACACGGTGCAGGGGATCCGCGAGGTCACGTCCACCTCACAGGAGGGCAATTCCAGCGTTCGCGTCTACATGCAGCTGGACCGCAACGTGATGGAGGCGCAGCAGGACGTGATTTCCAAGGTGGCGCGCATCCGGCGCTCGCTGCCGCCAGACGTGAACGACCCGGTCATCATCCGTTTCGATCCGAACGACCGGCCGATCATGTCGATTTCCATCCAGTCGGCCGAACGGTCCATCCGCGACCTGACCGACCTGGCGGACCAGGTGATCGCCAACCGGCTGGAGTCCATCCCGGGAGTGGGCGGCGTGAACGTGAATGGCGGCACGCCGCGCGAGATCCGCGTGCAGCTCAATCCCGAGGCGTTGCAGGCTTACCAGGTGAGTCCCGTGCAGGTTTCCCAGGCGCTGGCGCGGGAGAATCTCGAGGTGCCCGCCGGACGCGTCTATCGTCCCGACTTCGAGCAACTGGTGCGCGTGACGGGGCGGATCCGTGATCCGCTCGCCTTTGCCGATGTCGTTGTCACCACGCGTCAGGGCGCGCCGGTGCGGGTGCGCGACCTCGCAACCGTGATTGACGGTGCGGCCGAGGAACGGTCGATGGCCTTCCTGGGCGACCGGGAGCGGGGTGAGGTACGCGCCGTGTCGGTCGAGGTGCTCAAGATTTCGGGATCCAATACGGTGGAAGTGGCCGATGCCGTGCGGGCGCAGATCACGGATCTCATGGGATCGCTTCCGGCGGACATCGAAATGCAGATCATCCGCGACGACAGCGTGAAGATCAGGCACTCACTGTCGGACGTGCAGATCACGATCATGCTGGGTGCGGTGCTCACCATCCTGATCATCTATCTGTTCCTGAACAGCTGGCGCTCCACCGTGATCACCGGGCTCACGCTGCCGATCTCGGTGATCTCGGCGTTTTTCGCGATGTTCATGTTCGGTTTCACGATCAACACCATGACGCTGCTGGCGCTGTCGCTGGCCATCGGGTTGCTGATCGACGATGCGATCGTGGTGCGCGAGAACATCGTCAGGCACATCGAGATGGGGAAGGATCATTACCGCGCGTCGAAGGAGGCGACCAGCGAGATCGGGCTGGCGGTGCTGTCCACCACGCTCGCCGTGGTCGCGGTCTTCATTCCTGTGGCGTTCATGGGCGGGCAGATCGGCAAGATCTTCTTCCAGTTTGGTGTGACCGTCGCGTTTGCGGTGCTGGTGTCGCTCTTCGTCTCGTTCACGCTCGACCCGATGCTCTCGTCGGTGTGGGCCGATCCCGAGCTGGAGCACGGTGGTCACGCGGAGACGCGCAAGAGGACGCGGAACCCCATCCGCAAGTTTGCCTTTGCGTTCGACGACGCCTTCGAGCGCACGGCCAACCGCTACAGGGGCTGGCTGGCCGCGGCGCTGCGCCACAGGCTGGCCGTGGTGTCGGTCGCGGTCCTTTCGGTTGTGGCGGCCGGGGCGATCTACCCGATCCTGGGCTTCACCTGGCTGCCGGATTTCGACGCCGGCGAGTTCGACGTGAACTACCGCGCGGCGCCGGGGTCACGCGTCGAGTTCACGACCGCGAAGGGACACGAGATCGCCGGCCTGATCCGGCAGATCCCGGAGGTCGAGTTCACGTACCTCACCGTGAGCGGTGGTGGCGGCTTCCGAGGGCCGAACAGCGGCGCGGTGTACGTCCGGCTCAAGGAGAAGCGTGATCGGGACCGGACGCAGGCGGAGATCCAGGCGCAACTGCGCGGAATGCTGGGCCAGGTCACCGCGGTGAGGCCCAACATCAGCGGGTCGCGGAGCATCTTCGGTGGTCGTGGCCAGCCCATCCGGATCTTCGTGCAGGGGCCCGAGGTGACCCGACTGAAGCTGGCTGCCGAGCAGGTGATGGCAGCGGTGCGCGTCGTACCGGGCGTCGCGGAACCTACGTCGAGCGACGAAGGGGAGATTCCCCAGCTCGACGTGCGCGTCGATCGGCAGCAGGCGTGGGCCGCGGGCCTCGGCATCAACGCGATCGGCACGACGCTGCAGCCGTTGTTCCAGGGGCAACGGGCCACGCGGTGGGAGGACCCGAACGGGTACTCGCATGACGTGATCATCCGGTATCCCGATTCCATGCGCGTGTCGCCCGAGGACGTGGCGAACATTCCGGTGATGAGCCAGAACGTGGATGCGCGGACCGGGATGGCGGCGACCGTGCCGTTGTCGCAGGTGGCGGAGATCCACGCCGGAGTGGGTCCGCAACAGATCGAGCGGCGGATGCTGGAGCGGCAGGTTTCGATTTCCGCCGGCGTGCTGGATGGGTACAACGTGGGCGATGTGGCGGACGAGGCGAAGCTGGCGATCGCTCGCGTCGGCCTGCCGGCCGGGTATCACACGGTCTTCGGCGGCGACGTACAGAACCTGGAGGAGACCAAGGGCTATGTGCTCGAGGCGATTCTCCTGGCGGTGGTGTTCATCTATCTGATCCTGGCGTCGCTGTTCGGGTCGTTCGTGCAGCCGCTGGCGATCATGCTGGCGTTGCCGTTGTCGTTCCTGGGGGTGGCGCTGTCGCTGTGGGTCACGGGTGGGAGCCTGAATGTGATGTCGATGATTGGCATTATCATGCTCATGGGACTGGTGACGAAGAACGGCATTCTGCTGATCGACTTCGTGAACAAGGAACGGGAGTCGGGTGCCGACCGGTTGACGGCGATCCTGACCTCGGCGCGGGTGCGGATCCGGCCTATCATCATGACGACGTGTGCGATGATCTTCGGCATGATGCCGCTGGCGCTGGCTATTGGTGAAGGGGCCGAGCAGCGGGCGCCGATGGCGCACGCGGTGATCGGCGGGTTGATCACGAGCACGTTGCTGACGTTGTTCGTGGTGCCAGTGGTGTATACGCTGCTGGATGATCTGGCGGTGCGGGTCACCGGACGGAAGGCGGTGAAGGCGCGGGCGGAGCCTGCGTTCGGGGACTGAGTCAGTTCAGCGGGCGAAGGGTTTCGTCGGCACGGCCGGGCCTGAGGGGTGGTGGCGCCGGTGTGTGGGGTCAGTGATCACCCATGGCTGCGGCAAAACGATCGACGATGCGTTGAATTGGTGACGGACCCTGGTGCGGCGGAGTGCATGATGCCGACATGTCCGTCCCGCACACTGCCATTGACGATCGCCCCCTCACTCTGATCGGCCAGCTTCGGCGGGTCATTCGTCTGCGACACTACAGCCCGCGCACGGAGACCGCGTATGTGAGCTGGGTCCGGCAGTTCGTGCGGTTTCATGCGGGGCGTCATCCGCGGAGTCTCTTGCCTGGTGACGTACGATCGTTTCTCAGCCACCTTTCACAAGGGCGATCCGTCAGCGCGTCCACGCAAAACCAGGCGCTGGCCGCACTGCTGTTCCTGTACCGTGACGTGCTGCGGATGCAGCTGCCGTGGCTGGAGGGCATTGAGCGGGCCAAGCGTCCGGTGCGGCTTCCGGTGGTGCTTACGCGCGAGGAGACCACGAGAGTCATTGATGCGCTGGCGGGTGCGTCCCGTCTGCTGGCCATTTTGATGTATGGGAGTGGGCTGCGAGTGACCGAGGCCGTGAGTCTTCGGGTGAAGGACGTCGATTTCGCGTCGCGGTCGGTAACCGTCCGCTCCGGTAAGGGATCGAAGGACCGGATTACGGTGCTGTCCGAGCGACTGGTCGAGCCGCTGCGAGAGCAGCTGGAGCTGGCGCGAGCCAGCTGGCGGAATGATCTGGCCGATCCACGTTTCGGGGTTGCGCTTCCTGGTGCGCTGGGGCGGAAGGTGCCCGCGGCGCCGCGTCAATTCGCCTGGTACTGGCTGTTCCCCGCCACGCGCGTGTATCGGGATCGGGCGACGGGCGCGCCGCGTCGGCACCACCTGCACCAGACGGGCGTTCAGAGGGCGGTTGCGCTGGCAGCGCGCGCCTCGCGCGTGAACAAGCGCGTGACGTGTCACACGTTTCGGCATTCGTTTGCGACACACCTTCTCGAGGCGGGCTACGACATCCGGACAATACAGGAGCTGATGGGGCACTCGGACGTCAGCACGACGATGATCTATACTCACGTGCTGAACCGGGGCGGCAGAGGCGTGCAGAGTCCTGCGGATATGTGAGCGCGGGGACAAGGCACCGTAACTGGTCTGTGGTGAGGTGGGGGCGCTCCGTTAGAGGTCCGGACTCGCGGCGAGCCGAACACAGGATAGGTAGCGAGAAGTGTGCAGTCTAACTGGCCGAGCGCCTTGCGGGCCAACCTCGATCTTCTTGACGACTGGTGACTTGTCCAGTTGTTTCAGGCAGGGCAGTGGAATCAGGCAGCGGACTGGATGCAGCATAACGTGCTGCTCGCAGCCCAAAACCTCTGCCTAACCCGCTGTCCAGTTACCGTTAGACCGCATTACGATCTTCTTGATCGAATCCAAGTGAGTGACATCACACCACACGATAGGATCGATGCGCTCGATGCGCAGGATGCGCGACTTCGAGCCACCCAACGATTCCGATCGAACCTCGCCGCCGGACTACTCCTCGATTGGCTTCTGACAGACGTCGAGGCAACAAAGCCCGCGTATTTCTCTGAGCTCGAGTCGCGCTTCGAGACCGGCTATGACTACGCGAAGATGTGGCGGGAGGATGGCACGTTCAACGGCGAGGTGCCGATTCATACGGCTGACGGCGACGATGTAGAGTTCTGGATTGAACTCGAGGAACTCGATCTGCTCCATGACCAGTTGTTCCCCTACGGGTCGCACGACGCGCCGGCCTTTGCTGACGGTCGCGCGCTGGTGGTGGTCATCCTGCATACCGCTCTCGAGACCGTTTTCCAAGATCTCAAGCTTCACAGGGACGGATATGAAAGCGTCGTTGCAGCCGTAGTTCGATACCTCCGGCTTGCCACGTCGGAGCCTCTCTATGCAGACCTCGTCGAGCTGCGAGAAGCCCGTAACGTGATTGCTCACAGCGGAGGCACGGTGGATAAACGATACCTCGAAAGGGTTCGAGGTACCTCGAAGGAGTTTGGCGAGAAGCTAGTCGTCACCATTAAGGATTTGTCGCGATTTGCTGCGGCAGCGCGTCGTGCAGGGGATTCACTCCTTGCACTTCCGTGAGCGCTTTGAATGCGGTCTAACAACGTTTGCTACTGACAGCCGGGTCAGTCTGCTCGCTGTCGCTCGCTTTTATTAAATCCGGCTGCAGCAGAAACTTATCCGTTAGGCCGACAAACACCCCGGCTGTCTCAAGTGGTCGCTGCACCACGTGGGGCGATTGAGTCAATCTTCTCATCGTCTGATGCTGGGTCTCAAATGGATCAGGGATCAGGGCCGGCACATCGGCTAACACATACGGGCTGGAGGCACGCGCTTCGTCGTGAGCGGCCGGGCTGGCGCCTGGCGGGGAGACTGAAACCCGGCCCGTTGCCCCACCGTATGGGAATCCCATAGGACGGCGCAACCGCAGGCGTCATTGAGGTAATCAATAATGAGATCCGTAAAGAGTGTCGGCCGTATCGTTGGCATCCTGCTGCTCGCACAGATTGTTGTTGCCTTTCTAGCGCAGTTCGTGCTGTTGGCGCGCGTAAGCGCACCGCCGGGCTTTCTGGCCAATGCCGCGGCGAGTGCCTTGCAGGTGAGGGTGTCGGTGCTGCTCTGGTTCGTGGCCAGCGCGCTGACGCTCGCAGTCGCGATCGCGGCACTACCGGTCTTTCGTCAGTATAGCGAACGCATGGCCCTGTTGTACGTCGCCCTCAGTGTGCTCGGCCTTTCAACGAGCGCGTTGGATAACGTTGCGGTGCTGAGCATGCTTTCCCTGAGTCAGGAGTACGCGAATGCAGGTGCCCCGAATGAGCTGTTGCAAGCATTGGGGGCGATGGCCCGCTCAGCGCGGTATGCAGCGCATTACATCAATGTTCTTGTTGGGGGAATCACGGCGTTCGTCCTCGCGAGCATCCTCTTTCGATTTGTTCTGGTTCCGCGTGCACTCGCCGCGTTCGGGTTGGCAACCTTTCCCGTCCAGATGACAGGCGTGGCGATGCCGCTGCTCGGATTTCGCTACCAGGCCGTGATGCTGGTGCCCGCTGGTCTGAGCCTATTGGCGCTGGTTCTATGGCTGATCGCAAAGGGATTCGAAGACCGGCAGCTGAATCCTGATCAGCGAAAGGAAGAGGCGAACAGGGCTCTAAGGTAGCTCCTCGACAGTCACTGGCTCCGAGGTTGGCTATTCAGGCTTCCACGCCGCGGCCTAACGTTGCATGCACCTGACGGTCGAGCTATGGTAGGCGGCGGCGCCGCCGCCGCTCTTATGTGTTCGTCCGCAGGTGATGCTTGGCGTTAGATGGCCACATCCAGTGTAGCAGTTCAGACTTCGTCTAGGGTCAAGGGTCGCGGTGATCGACCGTCGGTGTCGGTGAAGCCGTAGCGCTGCGCGAGAGCGGCAGCCACGAGGGTGCTTCCGCTCAACGCCAGGAGGTCCGGATCGGCGGCAAGGGCCGCGACAGCACGACCGCTGAACTCCGGACTTTCCGAGTTGCTCAGATCGAATATTCCGGCGGCCAGTACCGCTTCGGTTCGAACCAGCCCCGGATACAGCGAAACCATAGTCACGCCATGGGGGCGCAGCTCAACCGCCGCATCGCTCGTCAGCTTGTCCGTCGCTGCCTTGGCGATGCCGTACATCGTATTGCCAATGCGTTTCTGTGCCGCCCAGTGCGAGATGTTCACGATGAGGCCTCGGCGTGCGACCACCATGGTGCGAGCCGCGAGTTGACTCGCCACAAACGCGCTGCGCACGCCGGCAGTGATCATCGCGTCCCAGCGCCAGAGCGGTTGCTCCCAAAACGGCGCGGCCCAGGTGAATCGGCCGGCTTCGACCATTCGTTCATACCCACCCCACGCGCTATTCACCAGGACATCCAGGCCACCACACTCGGCTTCGACCCGCATGAAAAGCCGCGCGACGGCTTCGTCATCGGTGTGATCGCAGTCGACTCGCTCGACTCCCTCCGTCAGCGCGGTCTGACCAATCGTACGTCCACTCGCGAACACGCGCATGCCCGCATCGGCCAGCGCTGCAGCGATGCCTCGACCTACACCGCGACTTGCGCCGGTGACCAGCGCGACGGCACGTTGCGTTTCGGTCATGTGATCCAGCGGATGGAATGGAGACCAGCGGCCTCCCGCGACTATGCGGCCGTTGCCTGTTGCCGTCAAGTCCGCAGCGCGGGCCATCTAACGTTGCTTGCTGCTGACAGCCGAGCTATGGTAGGCGCGCTGCGCGCGCTCTTATGGCATTCGGCTGCAGCAGAAGCCTGGCGTTAGAC
>DASWGU010000239.1:0-12201 GCA_036393555.1 Gemmatimonadaceae bacterium | reverse complement strand
CCATGCTGGTGATCACCGGAGAGCAGCCGCAGTCGAAATTCGGTCTCGACTGGGAGCAGGAAGGGGTGGACCTCGACCTCGACGTGCTGCAGGTCTACAAGAGCGCGGTGGCCTATAGTGCGATGACACCGAATGCGCAGGATTTCGACGTGCTCTTCCGCCAGGCGCTGCGCGTGGCGCAAGGGAGGCCGGGACAGTGCGCGCATCTCAGCATTCCGCACGACATCATGAGTTCCACGGCGACCAACGTGCGATTCCCCACGTCCACTTCGCTGTACCGGGCGACCCTTGACGCGATTGCTCCCGCGGACGTGCAGTTGGCCGCGCGCGCGCTGGCCGCTGCCCAACGGCCAATGATCCTGTTGGGCAACGGCACCCGCGACGTGCTGAGCACCACCGACGGCCTCTCCCGGTTCCAGGGGATGGTTGAGCGTTTCGGGATCCCGGTGGGGACAACCGCCGACGCCAAGGCGCTGTTTCCCGAACGCCACGCGCTTTCGCTGCGCAGCTGCGGATACCCTCCCTGCGTGTGGCCCCCGCTCTACTTCGCTCCTCCAGCCGGGAGCCCGAACGCGGCGCCGTTCGATTGCCTTGTGGTGCTGGGTTCGAGCATGGGAGACTTCGCCACCGATCAGTGGAATCCGCTCATGGTGCCCGGGGGTCCGTTCATCCAGGTGGATGCCAACGCCAGGGTCATTGGCCGTTCCATGCCCATCACGAATGGGGTGATCGCCGACCTGGGGGCGTTCATTCCCGCACTCGCGACAGCCATGATGGAGATGACACCGGACCGGTCGTCCATCGACCAGCGGCGGGCCTACCTCACCTGGTTGAAGGACAACCACTCGCCGTACGCCGATCCTGCGGCGCGCAAATCGGACGCCACGCCCATTCGGCCAGAACGGGCCATGGCGATCGTGAGCGAGATGCTCCCTCCCGGGAGTCATGTGTTTCCCGACGCGGGGAACACCTGCGGATGGACGGCACACTACCTGGAACTCGACCCGCCCACGCGCATGCACGCGGCGCTCGACGTGGGCGCCATGGGGTACGCCACCGCGGCCATCGTCGGCGCGAAGATGGCGGATCCCACCGCCACCTGTCTGTCAATCGGCGGAGACGGAAGCTTCCTGATGCATGGCGCCGAGGTCACCACGGCACGCCAGTACGGGGTGGGGCCCATCTGGCTGGTGTGGAACGAAAACGACCTGAACATGGTGACGCAGTACATGGCGGCCGGATACCCGGCCCCGGGATGGGAGGACTACTACGCCCTGGGCCATCCCGACCTGGTCAAGGTCGCGGAGGGGTTCGGTGCTGACGCGCACCTGGTGCACTCCCCGGCCGATCTCCAGGACGCGCTGGGACGTGCCATCGTCGCTGGCAACACGGGCCGACCGCAGGTCATCGTGGTGCGGGAGGACAGCAGCGCCAAGCCACCCTTTGTCTTCCCGAAGGTCACGACGTGAGGTGTCGCGCCAGGTCCGGGTGAGCGGCAAGCATCTGGTCCACGGAGCGGAGCGCGCCGTTCACCCACGCCTGATCGTCGGAGTAGCTCTCCCCGCACGTGTACACGTGCGGGAAGGGACTCGTCAGGCGGCGGCGGATGTCGGGGTCGAACGCCCCCATGCGCCATTGGTGATCCCCATCGCCTGCCGAGGGGATGCCCCAGCGGCGATACGTCGCCACCAGCGGAGCGGGGATTGATGCCAGGCCGAACATCTCCTTCATCTGGGCGGTCGCCTGCTCCACGACGTACGTGGTCGCCGCCTCCGAGTAGGGCGGCAGCGAGGGTGCGTTGGCGACGCGATACGGCTCACCCAGGGCCTGCAGCTGCGCCCAGTAGGCCGTGCGATCAAAGTCCGTATACAGGGAAATGGACGCTGGCCCTGCGGCGCCGGTCTCGCCGCCAAAGCAGTAGAACTGCGCCAGCGGGAGGTCCGTCCACGATCCGCCGCTCGCTATGCCGGTGGCCGGCGTCCACCAGTTCTTCTCGTAGTAGAGGTTGATCTTCCCCAGCTCCATGTCGGTCAGTGAATTCACGTCACTGGTAAACTGCGTACTGTCGCGAAACGCCGGGACGAAGGGGATGAGCTTCTGGAAGGCGATCTGCGTGACAGCCATGACGACTTGGTTCGCGCGGAGGGTGACTGTCGTGCGGTCGGTGCGGCGGGCGCGCACGCTCCAGAGGCTGTCGGCATCGCGCTCCATCCCGACCACCTCGTGGCTCAGCGCAATCGTGGCACCGGCCGCACGCACGGCTGTTGCGAGGGCATTCGGGAGCGCCTCGTAGCCCGGGGCGAGCGTGTGAAAGCTGGGATCGACGAAGTCCACCAGGAGCTGCAGCGCGCATCCGGCGTTCACCTCCTGGTCGAACGGGGCGATGAAGCCGCTGGACTGGTAGAGCATCTCGATGCAGTCAGGGCTGAGTCCGTAGTCGGTGAGCAACGCCCAGAATCCCCACTGGTAGAGCGGAATGCCGCGCCAGACATAGCTCGCGCGCAGAGTAGTCCACGCCTCGGGCGTCGCGGGCCACGTCGCTGGATCGACGCCATTCTCCTTCAGGACCTTCGTGAGGAGCTCCGTCAGGATGTCGCCCGGCTGTTGACCCACCGCGCCGGCGTTGAGCGCATAGAGGCGGCTCCAGATTCCCGGATCCTTCGCGGCGTCGCCGCGCGTGAAGCGCTGGCCGCGCAGGTAGTAGAGATTGTGGTCGTCCCCCATCGGGAACGGCACCACCTGGTTCCAGAGGCCCAGTGCCTTGAGGAGGGCAGTGAGTTCG
The DNA here is from genome assembly GCA_036393555.1 of Gemmatimonadaceae bacterium. GTDB lineage: Bacteria > Gemmatimonadota > Gemmatimonadetes > Gemmatimonadales > Gemmatimonadaceae > JABWBJ01. Next base: position 9,419 of record DASWGU010000239.1, on the reverse strand, counting down.
ACATGGCTCTGCAGGAAGCGCATGCCTCCCTCTTCCGTCTTCACGGATACCCCGTCGACCAGCACGTGGTCGGTCTCGAGTCGCCCACCGGTGCGCGGGAGCCGCTCGAGGATGTGGACACGCCGTTCCGGCTGCGTCTGCAGCAGCCGCCAGGCCGTGTACAGGCCGGCCATGCCCGCTCCGACGATGAGGACGTCGGTGGTGTCGTTCGCGGTGGATTCGCTCATGAGTATTCGGCAGGAGTCACTTGACGATGGGAGGCGAGCCTGGTGCGGGCACATTGGCGCGGAGCGTCCCGCGCGGATACGCGGTCGTGATGACGGTGACATACAGGGCGCCGGCGTGCAGCGCATGGCGTGCCGAGGGCGGGAGCACGATGGTGCCGCGGCTTTGCGGGCGTCCGGGCAAGGTGAGTGCGGCGATGACGGGGCCATCAGGACTGCCTGCGGCGGTCTGGTGCAGACTCACCGCCAGCAGCTGGCCAGCGGGCACACCGGTGACGCCCACGTCGTAATTGAGCCGCCCCGTGGCGGCATCGAAGACCAGGTTCACCGTCGCGCGCAACGAGTCGGCGGTGATGAGCACCGAGACTGGCGCGGGTGGAGGCGCCGAGGTCAGGTGGAGTTGCGGGGTGAACAGCGGTGGGCGCCTGGGGCGGGCCAGCTGCTCCCAGGCGTAGCCGATGGCCACCAGGCGGGCGTCCGAGAGCGGAGCACCTAACAACTCCATCCCAACCGGGAGGCCGCGCTCCGTGAACCCGACCGGGACGCTCAGGGCGGGAAAGCCGGAGTTGGCGCTGGGCTCGCAGTTGGGGTCGTCCTGCGGGTTGCCGATGAGCATGGGCTCGTAGCGCACCGTGGGGTACACGAGCGCGTCGAGTTCATGCTCGGTGAGCCACTGCTGGAGCTGTGCCTGGAGCCGGGCGCGATTGGCCAGGGCGGTGGCGTAGCCAGGGGATGTCGTGTCCGGAGAAGCGTTGAGACTGGAGAGATCGCCGGCCAGCTCGGCGAGAAAGAGGCCGCGGGAGAGGATGTCACCGAGCGAGGTGACCGGAGCATCCCCCCTGGACGTCAGGTACCGGTTGAACTCGCCGCGGAACTCGAAGGGAATGGTGCTGGCGGACAACGCCAGGGATTCGAGTCCGGGCAGGGAGAGTTCCGTGACGATGGCGCCGGCGGCGCGCATCCGATCGAGGGCGGCGCGCACGGTGTCGGACACCTCCTGCGACAGGAGGCCGTCACCAAAGAACTCCTTGACCATGCCGAACCGCGCGCCACGGAGCGCCGTGGAATCCAGCGACGCCAGGAAGCGGGGCAGGGGGCGACCGACCCATTCTGCCGCGGCGGGGTCGGCGGGGTCGAGCCCGACCGTGGCATCGAGGGCAATGGCAAGGTCCGTCACCGTTCGCGCGAGGGGGCCGGAGACATCCTGCGACTGGCAGAGTGGAATGATGCCCGTGACGCTGGTGATTCCCTTGGTGGGCCGCAAGCCGAACAGGGCATTGAAGGCCGCCGGGACACGGATGGAGCCGCAGGTGTCGGTCCCCCATCCGACAGCGGCAAAGCTGGCCGCGACCGCCGCGGCCGTTCCCCCGCTCGAGCCGCCGGGGTAGCGCGCGGGATCGTAGGGATTTCGCGTCTGACCGCCTAACGAACTGAGCGTCGTGATCCCCAGCGCGAATTCCATCATGTTGGTCTTGCCGAGGAGGACGGCGCCCGCGGCGCGGAGCTGGGCCGTCACGAACGCGTCCTGGTACGGCTGCCCTCCCGCGAGGCTGATGGAGCCGGCCGTGGTGGGCATTTCCTGCGTGTCGTAGTTGTCCTTGAGTACGATGGGGATGCCATGGAGGGGACCACGCGGCCCCTTGAGTCGCCGCTCCTCGTCCAGTGCCGCAGCCTGTTGCAGCGCCAGATGGTTCAGGCGGATCATGGTGTTGACGGCGGGGCCCGCCTGGTCGTAGGCCGCTATGCGGTGCAGGTACGACTGGACGATCTGCTGGCTCGTGACCTGTCCGGCTTCCATCGCCCGTTGCAGGTCGAGGATGGACACTTCGTAAACGGCGTACTGCGGGCCGGGCGCCGGGGCCTGGAGAGGAACTGGGCCGGGGAGGCCCGGTGGTGATGTGTTGAGGACCTGCGTGCAGGCGCCGACGAGGGCGGCAGCGAACACGCACCATCCGGCGCGGGTGCCGGTTCCCGGCGTCAGGCGGACGGCCATAGGGACAGGGAGGAGGAGGAAGTCGTTGGTGCGCGGGCGGAGAATCGCATCCAGGCGTCGAATGTCAATAGGATGCGTCGTGCGTCGCGATCGGGAACCTCCTGGCCGAGGTGGGCCTCGTCGACGTCACCTAACGCAGGGTGCCCGCGGCCGTTCACGCCGTTGACGCCGGGCGGCCGCGTGACGGGGCCGCGCCAGCGTGCCCGCCATGCGACGTCGCCCCCTTCCGCAGTGCCCCTGCTCCTCCTGCTCGGAGGGTACTTTAGCCCCCGCCCGCGGATTGAACCGCCGCGGACTCAGCTCGTCCACGCGTTGCTCGCTCGAGCGTACTGCGAGGGGTCGACGAGTCGCGAACCGCCGCCCGGCAGCGGACGGCGGTTCGGTTCAGTCCTTCGAAGGCGCGGTCCTCGGACCGGTACCCGCGCGCTATGCCTCGTCAGGGCGTCTGCGAACGAATGGCGAGGTTGAAGATGGATCCTGCCAACGGCATGGTCGTGAAGTCCGAGCTGAACATGAGTACCGTGCTGGCATCCAGCGGTGAGGCTGGCGCCCAGGACTCCTGGAACCCCGGGAGATCCTGGCCCGACAACGTGAACGTCGTGGTGAACCCGTTCGCCGCCAGCCACGCCCTGGTTGCGACGACCGAGTACGTCGCGCCGTCGCCTGCGCCGAGGAAGCTCGCCGCGACAATGCTCTCGGTGCCCTGGTAGTCCGTCGGTATGGTTCCGCTGGTAGACCAGGTTGTGACTGGCGCGCCACCGACGGGCGATGTCGCGAAGGTGGGTACTGCCTGGTTCAGCGTGAAGGCTCCCGAGCCGGGCGGAGCCGACCCAAGGTACCTCGAGGAAGTCCGAATGCTCTGGATTCCCCCAGCAAGTTCCTCGACGTTTGTCCAGTCGAAGCTCACGAGGTCGTTCACCTTCCGGTCGCCGGGCTGCAGGAAAAAGAGGTTCCCCGTGCCAGTCATGTTCAACAGCGGCCCGATCGGGAATCCCGCGATAGCGCCATCAATACCCGAGAACGACTGACTGAAGCTCCAGAACGAACCACCGCCTCCGCCAGAGACGGTGAAGGGGAACGGGACGAAGGCCGGCGCGCCAGCGCGATCGATCGCCACGGCTCCACCCGGAACATCCTCGTCACGTCCAATGCGGTACGCCGCCCAGTTGTGTTCGAAGTCGGGAAGCATCGGTGCCGGACCGAACAGGGCCATCCAGTCATAGGACCCGGCCGGAATCATGACGTCGTACCCCGTGATGCCCGGGACCAGGCCTGACGGGACCCCACCGTAGCCGAGCAGTCCTTCTTCGCCCGCCCCCTGACCCGTCACGTCGAAGTGCTTCGTGACATTCGACGGAGGCACGGTGCAGGTCTCGGCGGTCCCCAGCAACTGCGCCGTCGTTCCGAAGAACACGGAGGTCTCGTACTCGCCCGCGACGGCGTTGACCATCTGACTTCTCCCTCTCCTTGACATGCTCGCGGCCATTGCTTTCTGCAACGACTGCGTCGCTAGTCGCCGGAGGCGTTGCTGCCCGCTGCCCAGCACCGATTCCTGAGCGGGGGCGGCAGTCGAGATCGTGTATGCAACTCCCCCCGTCGACGAGGAGACCGTGAAGGCGAACCTGGTCACGTTTCCGACGACTGTTGGCGCCACTGCGGCCCACGTGCCGCTACTCTGGCGCCAGAACTGGATCGGAACGTCATCGGTGTTGCAGAACTCCCAGACGATGTTGGAGCCGCTGGGCGCCGTCACGGTCACCTGCAGCGGAGTCGTCGGGTTACCGGCCGCACCGGACGCGCCGGTGATGGTCAGGTTGTATTGACCCGGCGCCACGCCTCCTCCCACCGCCACGGTGATGGTGGACATGTCGGCCGTCAGTGGATCGGGGTTGAACGTGACGGCCATCCCGCCCGGATTCCCCGATGCAGACGGAACGATGTCCCCGGTGTAGTTCGTCCGTGTGGCGGTCAGCGTGCTCTGTCCGCTCGATCCCTGCTCGATGGTCAGGAGCGCGGGATTCGCAACGAGTGACACGGTTGGGCCACTGACGACGTTCACGTCAATGACGGTGCTCCTGGTCAGGGTTCCGGCCGCCCCCTGAACCGTAACCGGGTACACACCCGGCGCTACGTTGCCCGCCACGTCGATGGCCAGCGTCGACGACATCGTGGCGCCACCCAACGTCGGCGGAGTGAACCCACCGGTGATACCCGCTGGCGGATTCACCAGCGTGAGCGCGATGTCAGTGGTCAGGTTGGTCCGCACCACGCTCACGGTGGAGTTGCCCGACCCACCCTGGGACACGTTCAGCGCGGCCGGATTGGCCGAGATCGTGAAGCTCGGTGTCGGGGCAACGGTCAGCGCGACCGTTGTCGTCCTGTCGCCGATTGCCGCTACCTGGGTGCTCGCACCCACGGAATCGACGAGCGCCGGAACGCCGGTCGCCGTCCCCTTGATGGTCAGGTCGTAGTTGCCGGCGATTACGCTCGCGGCAACGGTAATCGTCGCGACCGAGGAGTTTCCGGTCGGAGCCGCAGGGTTGAACGTCGCCGTGACTCCCTCTGGGGGTGTGTCCAGCGACAGCGTCACCGCGCCCGTGAAGTTCGTGCGCGCGATGTTCACCGTAGTCTGTTCGTCCGACCCGGCATTGATCGTTACGGCGTTCGGTGTCGTCGACAGCGTGTAGTCCGGCTGCTCGGTCACCGTCAGCGCCACCGAAGTCGACTTGTCGCCAGGGCCGGTCGCGGCACCCTTCACGGTCAGGTTGTAGTTCCCAGTCGGCACGCTCAGCGCGACGTCGATCGTGAGCGTAGACTGGTCGGCGGTTGCCGGATTCGCGTTGAATGCACCCGTAATCCCGGACGGCGGATTGTCCAGCGACAGCGTGACGGCGCCGGTGAAGTTCGTCCGCTGCACGTTGATCGTCGTCTGGCCGGACGTTCCCTGGCCAATGCTTACGGCCGCCGGGTTGGCGGCGAGGGCGTAGTTCGGAGTCGCCGTAACCGTCAGGGTATAGGTCGCCGTCGCGCTCCCTATTCCCGCCGCCGACGCGTTTACCGTTGCCGTGTAGACGCCGGCCGGGACAGATGCGCCCACGTTCACCGTGACCGTTGCGCTGGTTGTGGTCCCCGTCAGCGGCGACGGGACCACGGACAGCGTGACGCCAGTCGGCAGTCCGGTGACCGTGACGGTCACCGCACCGTCAAACCCGCCCCCACGAACAAGGTTGACGGTGACCGTACCACTGGTTCCTTGCTCGAGCGTCAGCGACGATGGGGTCGCAGTGAGTGCAATTGACTGCGCAGGACCGTTCCCGTTCTCCCCATCACCACAGCCCACCACCATTGCCGCGAGGATTGTGCCTAACGTCCTGCCTGCTGACCTCATCATAAGTCCCCCCGAGTGACCTGCGTACTGGATTCAATCTGCTGCACCTGGCGGCGGTTCGTAAGGAGATTGCCTGTGTGCCGTCGCCGTGCCGTCGTCGGCCGTGTCGCCCACCTGCGCTGCATTGCCTTCAGGTCGCCAGAGCCTGGTTTCCACACCTGCGAGTTGCTCCTCGGGCTCGCCCATGCCGGGTGACGGCGAGTGGCTCCGCATCCGCTATTTGGTGGCCGGGGTCGAGGTCACAAACGAGATGAAGTTCTCAAGCCCGGGCTACCATGAGGATGCCCGCCGCACGTCCCGAACGTCGACAGAGAGTACGATCCGAGCGGCACAATGGCGTCATCAGGTCGTCAACCGGCGTGACAGATGTCATGGCAGCGAGGCGGCCTGCGGCGCGTCGCCGTCACCCAACGCACGGAACGATCGGCAGTTGACGATGTTGACGCTGGAGGGACGCCCGTGTGACGGAGGCGGTGCGATCGCGCCCGTCACGCTACCTGTTTCCCTCCGTGGTGCCGGTGCCCCTGGAAGTCGGGGCGTGTCGCGCCGGACGGACGCCGCTCCGTCCGAGGTACGAGGCGAGCGGTTCGAAATACCGGGAACGGCAGCCGAGAGTGGCAGCCAGCATGCACCAGAAGTTCCCCAATCAATCGGGCTGCGAACGCTCCGCCAACCGATCGCTCACCTGGTTGACGCGTACCAGTACTACTGCTGGCAGGCGGCCCGACGCGGACGTGCTTGCGGATCGGCGATCTCACTCAGGCCAGCTCGCTGAGTGCTCAGTACTGGGGTGCTGGAACTGGGTGACACGTGCCGGCGCTGGAGTTGGCCCAGCTCCAGGACCAGGAAGCAGGTCGAGCATCCGGCACTCACGACTCAGTCCGGCTGGAGAAGCTAGCTTGTTTGAGCCTGGAAACCGCCCGGCCAAGCCGTCCACCGGTGCCTTGCCCACGCCAGGGGATCAGACCGGCGTCGGAACGGTCAGACGCGGGAAGCGCAGGGTCTCCTCGACTTCTTCATGGGCCACGATCAGCCGCTCGACCTGCCGCGACACATCGGCAGCGAGCCCCAGGTGCGTGGTCAATCCCTCGACCGACGACTGGCCCGCGTGGAGGCGCAGCAGGTTGAGTCTGATGGTCTCGAGTGCGGCAACCGCGTCGCCAAGGCGCGCATGGGTTTCGTCGCGGAGTTGGCGGAGGTCTTCGTGTTCGGCTGTTTGGCTGGCGCCGGCGAGCGCCTCCTGAAGCCGGTCGTATCGCCGGCGCAGCGATTGGGCGTCGTCCTGCAGACGCGCGAGGATCCCGGGGAGGTTGGCCAGCGCGGCGCGCATGTCTTTCGGCAGGCTCTCGAATAGTTGCTCGGCGGCGAGTCCCAGCGAGAGTTCCGTGGCGCGGTGGGTCACGGCGCCGACGGGTCCCAGGCGATTGACCGATCGCTTGGCGATGGCGAAGGCCAACCGGCCCGCAGGTCCGGTCCAGAGGCGCGCCCAGACATCGGTGTCGACGTCCCGGCGTCGCTGCAGGAGGGCGAGATAGCTGATGGTCGAGCCGAACCCCATGACCAGTGACCAGAGGAAGACGCTGACCAGTGAGCCGTAGACAGCGTTCGCCTGCAGTCTCGTCAGTCCCAGGAGATCCGCGTAGCTGCCGGGGGTGATGAAGGTCCCGACGAGCGCCGTTGCGCCTGCCGCCGCGCAGGTGCCGGCGGCCACCTTGAGCGACCGCTCGAGGAGTCGGGTGCCGCGCGACTGATCGACTGCCAGTTCCTCGCTGGCCTGCTCTCGTTCGCGGTCGAACGCGGGCGCGAGGTCCGCGTGGGTGAACCCCTGCTGCAGCAGCCGTCGCGCCGCGCGTACGAAGAAACCGAGCTTCCCGAGCCCTGCACCGAGTACGAAGGCAGCCAGCCCCGTGCGCCATCCATAGAACGACGCCGCGGTCACCGAACCGGCCATGAGCGACCCGGCCACAATGAGCGTCCCACCACCGTCGAGTCTCGAACTCCGCTTCACGAACGCCCGGAGTGCGACGGGCAGCTCCCGCCGTTGCTCCAGCGCGACGCCGAGCTGCTCGGCGAGATCGTCTGCCGACTGGGGCCGTTGTTCGGGATCCTTGGCGAGGCAACGATCGACGAGCTGCGCGAGTTTTCTGGGGACGCTGAGTCCGACCGAACGCAGCGATGGGGGCGATTCGGTCAGGTGACGCGCCAGGATCGCCGCCGCGGTGTCGCCCTCGAAGGGAACGCGTCCCGAGCAGGCATAGAAGGCCGTCGCACCGAGCGAGTAGACGTCGCTCCGCGCATCCACCGGGACATTCGCCGCCTGCTCGGGGCTCATGAACTCCGGTGTTCCGGCGGCGCCCAGGCTGGCGCCCTCACCGATGGCCGCGGCGATCCCGAAGTCGGCCACCAGGGCGCGGCCCGATGACGCCTCGATCAGAATGTTGTCCGGCTTCACGTCACGATGGACGAGCCCCTGCGCGTGCGCGTGGGCAAGCGCCCAGGCGACCTCGCGCAGAATCCTCACCGCCTCGGAGCCGACCAGCGGCCCGCGCGTCTGCACGCGTCGTGTCAGCGTCTCGCCATCGATGAACGCCATCACATAGAAGACGAAACCGTCCACCTCCGCCACCGCGTGGATCGGAATGATGTTGGGGTGCGAGAGCTTGGCGGCGAGTTGCGCCTCGCGCAGGAACCGCTCCCGGAGGGAAGGATCGGCAGCCTTGTCGGGCGGTAGGAGCTTGATGGCCACGAGCCGGTCGAGATGCACCTCGTGGGCAAGGTAGACGATGCCCATCCCGCCACGGCCCAGCTCCCGGTCGATGGAGTACCGTCCCGCGACCGCGGACTGGAAGGCGAGGAAGACGGGATCTACGGCCTGGAGCGGCATGACTCGAAGATAGTGTGGCGTTGTCTGGTTAGCTTCAGACATCTGACCCGCTGACCTCCGACCTCCGACCTCCAACCTCGGACAGATGGCTTCGACGAACTCATTCGACGTCACCACCGGCGTAGATCTCCAGGAAGTCGACAACGCGGTCAACCAGGCCCAGAAGGAGATCGCCCAGCGGTACGACTTCAAGGGATCGAAGGCAGCCATCGAGTTCAGCCGTGGCGATGGCAAGCTCACCCTCGTGGCCGACGACGACTACAAGATGCGCGCCCTCGTGGACATCCTGCAGGGACGATTGATCAAGCGCGGCGTCCCCCTCAAGAACCTGGACATGGGTGAGACGATCCCTGCCGGGGGCGACACTGTGCGCAAGGAGATCGGGCTGCGCATGGCCCTCGATTCCGAAACTGCAAAGAAAGTGGCCGCGGCCATCAAGGAGGCCAGGCTCAAGAAGGTTCAGGCCGCGATCCAGGGGGATCAGGTCCGTGTCAGCTCGCCCTCGAAGGACGAGCTGCAAGCCGCCATGGCGCACCTTCGGGCGAAGGACTTCGGTGTGGAGCTGAAGTTCGGGAACTATCGATAGGCCTCCAGCCAGATCGCCTCGTTCCGATTCTCCCCTCCGCCCTCTGCTCTCGAGTAAGATTCCCTCGTGGAAGTCTCCGCCCTCACCGACTCGCCATCCGCGACGCCTCAGGCCCTGTCCTTCGATCAGGCTGGCAACCTGGCCACACGACTCGACAGCGAGATTGCCCGGGTCATCATCGGGCAGCGGCCGGTGGTCCGGGAGGTGCTGACCTGTCTCCTTGCCGGGGGCCACTGCCTGCTGCGCGGAGTGCCTGGCCTCGCCAAGACGCTGCTCATCAAGACGCTGGCGGACGCTCTGAGCCTGAAGTTCAGCCGCATCCAGTTCACGCCGGACCTGATGCC
>DASWGU010000238.1:0-10213 GCA_036393555.1 Gemmatimonadaceae bacterium | reverse complement strand
CCCCTGCCTCTACCTCTATGCGCAGGTGCAGCGCCGGCGCGAGCCGGCCCCACACGGCGACAGCTGCGCCCCACGAGACCAGTGTCTCGCCATCCGGATGCTGCTCGGCGAAGGATGCGGCCATGCTGACTGCCACCTGCGAAGAAGCCGGCACGACGTCAAGTACCAAGGCCAGCAGCGGCACTACAACAAGAGCAGAACTACGTCGCTTTATCATCTGTGGACCTCTCGCTCGCACAGCGCCTAACGCGCCGCGATTTTGCTGCGGCGCATCATGAACAATGCGGCAGGCGAGCGCAGCGAGCCAGCCGCTTCCGTTCCGCGCCGGCTGCAGCAATTGCTCGTTAGACGGCAAGTTAGAATGGTTCATTGCGTGGCCGAGCAAGATGCCTTTACTGATTAATGCTTCTGATCCCCGCGAGCTCTTCATCGGTGAGGCCAACCTTGCGAAGAATCTCAAGGATGAAGTCTGTCTTTCCTGCGATATAGCTGTCGATATCTTCAGGGAACCTCTTTGCCAGCACCTCCTTGAGGTCGCCATACTCAATGGCGGCTTCGTTGTGGACGCGGAGATAGTCGCGCAGACCAAGCTGGTTCCTCAAATTGAGGCTGCCTCGGTGGCTCGCGTAGAGGTGATGCCTCGGAAGCGACGCCGGATGCTTGAACGCCTCGCGGCCTGGCACTCCCACATCGCCGCGGTGGACGTACCCAGCGCTGGTTAGGGCCTTCACCACATGCGGAATATCGCGCCGTGAAGCCACCACAATGCAGGCGTCGATGACGGGCTTCGCGCGGAGACCGGGCACTGAGGTGCTACCCACATGCTCGAGACTCATTGCGGCGTGCTGAACGGCTGGCCACACGTATGCGCGAATGCGCTCAAATGTGAGTGGCCACTCAGGGTCATACGGCGTGACTTCGACTCTGGCCATGTCGCGCTGCTCAGACGTCCGTCTAGCGAACAGAGTTGAACTGCAAGGGCATCATACAGGAAGCGGCCGCAGGCCGCGAGTCCGCAGCACAGCCCTTGGTAGTTCCAACTCCTGTTAGGCGGCCTGAGAAAACATCGGCCCATACAAATCGCTAAATTGCTGAAGCCATCGGGGTACCTGAGGCTCCAGAAAGTACAGCAGCATGTTCCGCACGTGCCACGGCGCAAGAGCTGCGCGCGGTGCTGCCACGTGGGTCCAGATCCAACGGCCGGAGTCCTGTGGCGCCAAGCCACGCCAGTCTCGGCGCTTGAGGTGGATAAGCCGGTCTCGAAGCGCCGCCAGCCAGCGATAGTTCTGCCAGTGCGGGGTGGTATTGACAGGTTGTTTCTTCGCCACTGACGAAATCACGGAGATCAGCTTCTCGTCTAGACTGATGAATCGCTCGATCGCTTGAGCGTCCAGGTCCTCGGGAGCGGAAGAGTGCTGATTGAGGCGGTGAAGGACAAAGTCAGGTGGAATGCCGTCGTTGGCAAACGCTTCTAGCGTCGTGAGGGAGAACACGATGGCGACCGCGCGCTCCTGGAGACCGTCAAAGAGGTGCTGTTCGCGCCGCCGTAGCTGCCCTGAAACGGGAGTGCGATGGTCAGCTAACCCACGGAGTGCGCGCTCGAGGTGTCGCCGCGCCCGTCGCTCTGCCTCAGCAGCTGCACCAAGGTACAGCGCGAGCGGAGACGCCAGCCCGTGGTCATGAGTCCGTCCTGCGTGCTTCAAGAACCCGACTGCCTCTATGACAGTCCCCACTGGATGCGTGACACCGGATGGAAGCGTGGAAGCCTTGGCAAGCGTCGTAAGAGCTTGGAGGCGCCAATCGCGCTCACGAATGGCTTGGGGCTCCGCGGGATTCCTGGCAGACCGACCTACCATGTGTCTCCGGATCTGTGGCTCATGGACAAGGCCGCCTAACGCCCGCAATTCTGCTGCGGCGCATCATCAACAATACGGCAGGCGAGCGCAGCGAGCCAGCCGCTTCCGTTACGCGCCGTCAGCAGCAATTGCTCGTTAGCTCGCAGGCGAAATGCGGTCTGAAGCCGCCGCACTCGCGAGAACGGGTTGGTGTGCGCGTCTCAGGCGCAGTGCAGCGCCGACGGTGCCCGCAAGAATCAGAAGTGGCTGAAAGATGAGTGGCAGTTCGACGAGCGGGATCGATGCGAGCGCCAGAAGGAGGCCGAGCGCACCGCCAACGGTGGGCTCAACGACAGCGCGCCAGAGCGGTACCGTCCTCATCAGGAGCCACGCAAGAGCCGGAATGCCAATGGCACCGACGACCGCGAACGCTGTCGGGTCGAAGAAGTAGCCGATGCGGCCGGCTGGCAGTGAGACATTCGCGACCGTTGTCGCAAGAAACGACAGGAGCGGTGCGGCTGCAGCACCAACGGCGGCTCCCAGGGCCGCGAGAAAACCAGTGACGAGAAGCCGACGTTCCATTGGAAGCCTCTGAATGTCGAGCCAACTTGTCTTTCGACGTCACAGGACGCCGTGCTCTACCCTACCACCGAACGCCGAATCCGGAAAGACTGCGAGGCCGGTGCTTCCCTGCAGATCCGCTGGACTCCGAACACAAAGCCCACCTCGATTCAGCATGTGCCTGTAACACCATCGTCGTGCTCACATCGCTGTGCCCCGTACCGCCCGCACCGTCCGGATGCCGTTTCCCGACTCCAGCAGTTGCGGCGCGAAACTGTGCCGACGCGGGTGACACGTCGCCCGCTTCCCGATGCCGGAACGACGGAGCCCGGCGCCCATGGCCCGCTGTACCGCGGAAGGATCCAGATGATGCCGGCCACGCTTCCCGGCGGAATCGCTTGGCCAGCGCCGCGTAGCCGGAAAGAGCCACTGCCACGGCACACCCAGTCCACCCCTGGGCAGCTCTCGGTCGAGGGCACCCGGAAGCGGCACACGTCCTCGCCCGCCGCCAGGTCCTCGCGATGCTGCGACCGCACACGCTCGGCGCGACCGGTCAGCGCAACACGAGCGTTCTGCGGTAAGTAGGGTTCCGGCCGCCCGAGGACGTCCTGATTCAGGAACGCAGCGCCGCAAGGGCCTACCCTGCGTCGCCAGGGCGACATGCCGGTCCTCCGAAAGGTGCCGCAGGAACGAGACGGTCGCGACACAACCGGACGTGCGAGTCGTAAGTACGCGGATCTTGCGAACCTCGCCAATACTCGCTGATGGGAACAGTGTTGTTGAGCAGACCAGGCGACAGAATTCTGCTTCGGGGCCGAAGTGGAGGAGCAGCGTTCCGCTTGGCACGCCCAGCGTGGCGGTTCCTCCAGGTAGTCAAGTGGGTCTGCACATCCCATCGTGCAGGGCACCGGCGCCGCACTGAGTTCGCCTCGGCGCTCCGCCTCAGTTCTCCGGCGGGCCGGTGGGCCAGGATCAGTTGAAGCGCGGCACGCTGAACTCGCCGTTCGTCACCACCAGATCCGGGTTCCCCGGCGCTTCGAGCCGAGCCGTGAACGTCCCGCGCACGGACTCACCCGTCAACTGCGTGATCGTCACCACCGCATCCGTCGCGCCATTCCCCGACACATACAGCGTGCCTGTCGCATCCTGGTATCCCATGATCGCTCCCACAACCGCCATGCCGACAACGCCGTATCCCGAGTAGGTGGTCGTCGTAATCGGCGACCCGCTGAAGACCTGCAGGTTGGCATTCGTCGTCGCGTCAAACCCGACGAACACGCCGTTGTACTGCGTGCCCGCCTGGGCAAACGACGCCTGCAATGAAGTCTGCAGCGTGTACGACACCTGCGCGCCGTTGACGCTGAACCGGAGGTAATACGTCGAATTGCCCGGACCACTCGGATCCGACCCACCACAGGCGGTGAGTACGAGTCCGGAGACCAGGAGAAAACCGGCGCCGATGGCATTCCTTCCAGTGCGCATACTGATGAGTCTCCATTCGTGTCGCGTGGCGGTGCAGCCTCGACCGGCGGCGAGCAGGATCCCGCACCGCGCGAGCAGCGTCGGCCGCCGTTTCTCAATACGCAGGATCGGCGCCGGAACCGTCATGGACTCTATGCCGGCTCTCCAGCCGGGTGCAACCCGTCAACTCCGGATCTCACGCAACTCCCGTACTTCCCTCACCCGCCAGGCCACCAGTCCCACAGTCAGCAGAGTCATCATCCCACCGAACAGCACCGACGGCACCACGCCCATCATACGCGCGGCCACTCCGCTCTCGAAGGCGCCGGCCTCGTTCGAGCTGCCGATGAAGATCGCGTTCACGGACGATACCCGTCCCAGCATGGAGGGCGGAACGCGCACCTGAATCAGCGTGGCCCGGATCACCGCGCTGACGTTGTCCGCCGCCCCGCTCACCCCGAGCATGACGACGGAAAGCAGGAATGACCTTGATAGCGCGAAGGCGATCATCGCGATCCCGAACACCGTCACGCTCCCCAGCAGAGCCGGCCCCGCATACCGGAACGGACGCCGATGCGCCAGCAGGAACGACATCGTCACTGCGCCTACGCCGGGCGCCGCTTGCAGTACACCGAACCCACGCGGTCCAACGCGAAGGATCTCCGATGCGAAAATCGGCAGCATGGCCACGGCGCCACCGAAAAAGACCGCCAGCAGGTCGAGCGTGAGGGCTCCCAGAATCACCCGCTCGCCGCGGGCGTAGCGAAGCCCCTCGGCCAGATTCCGCAGCACCGATACGCGCGCCGCGGACACCACCGTGGGAACGTGACGGATTCTCGCCATGGCGACAAGCGCGATGACACCGAAGACGAGGTTCAGACCCAACGCCCATCGCGCGCCAAAGGCGGCGAACATCACGCCGCCGATCGCGGGACCGACCACGAGTCCGCTCTGCCACATGGAACTGCGCCAGGTCGCCGCAGCGGGGAGCAGTTCCGTGGGCACGATCTCCCCGATGAGTGCGCTCCGCGCGGTCTGGAGGAAACTGCGAGCCAGACCGCAGACGCCGAAGACAGCATAGAACGGCCAGACGCTGGTCGGCGTGGCATGCAGCAACGCCATCGCGAACAGCACACCCCCAGCGGCGAGCAACACGACCAGGGACGCCATCGAAATCGCCCGGCGATCCCGCCGGTCCACGACATGGCCGGCGTACAAAGCCACCGCGACGTAGGGCAGGACCTCGGACAGGCCCAGAAGCCCCAGCGACAGCGGATCGCGTGTGAGCTGGTAGATCTCCCAGCCGATCACCACCGCCTGCACCTGTGCCGCGACTACCATGACGTTCAGGCTCGCCAGGAACCAGCGGAACGACGCGATCCGGAGGACGGCGTACGGATCGTGTGGGTTGCTGGCGGCTGGAGGCATCGGGAGAGAACTTAGGACGTCGGACGGAGGACGGGAGCCGGGAGGTTCGTCCCCGATCCCGTACGTGACCTCGGTGCTCGACGATCGGCGATGTGAACGCATGCACCGCCTGCCCCGTCCCTCCTCCGTCATCCCGATCAGACGTCATGACCTACCGCTCTCTCGACAGCCGCCAGATCCTCCAGACGCTCGATCGCCTGACGCAGCGCATCGATGAACGCTTCCCCAGTGCGGGGCTCTCCGCGGTGTCTCGCGAACTGGTGGCGCTCGGGCGATTCTGCGCCGCCGAGGCCGACACGCTGGGCAAGCCGAACTGGCCAATCCGGACGACGGCCGGCGCGCTGATCCTCGCCGTCGTGGCCCTTTCCATCATGTTGCTTGCCCGTCCGTGGGCCGATGGGACCCCGCTGGCATTCGACAACGTGGGCGACTACCTGCAGGCGATCGAGGCCGCGGTGAACGAACTGGTTTTCCTCGCCGTCGCCATCTGGTTCCTCGGTTCCATCGAAAGACGCCTGAAACGCCATCGCGCCCTCGCGGCCATCCACCAGCTGCGGTCCATTGCGCACGTGGTGGATATGCACCAGTTGACCAAGGATCCCGACCAACTGCTCTCCGAGCAACCGGGCACGTCCTCGTCGCCCACGCGCACGATGACGCGCGCCATGCTGGGTCGCTACCTCGACTACTGCAGCGAGTTGCTGTCGCTCACCAGCAAGATCGCGGCACTGTTCGTCCAGCAACTGGACGATCCAGTCGTGCTGGCCGCGGTGGACGAGGTGTCCAGCCTCACGAACGGTCTCTCTCAGAAGATCTGGCAGAAACTCACGATTCTCGAGCGCAACTGAGTCGCCCCGGCCCGGACGGTGGCACACCGACGCCCGGGCGACAGGCGGTTACATTGAGCGCCTGGAACCGCTCCTATTCCCGCTGACCACCGCATGCTCAGGCCGGCCCTGCTCCTCGTCCTCGTCACCGCCGATGGCCTCACGGCCCAGTCGGCGACGCCCGTGTCGATCACACCGTTCGCCGAGCAGAAGGCCATCACGCTCCTGCGCAACCACCTGCCCTGCCTCGGCTGCCACATGCTCAACGGGGAGGGCGGGACCATTGGCCCGGACCTGACGACGGTGCGAGAACGCCGATCGCCGGCGTACATCGCGGCGATGATTGCCGACCCGCAGCGTCTCGTTCCCGGTTCGGTCATGCCCCGTACCACGATGCCGGAGCGCACTCTCGACGCGATCACCCGGTACCTCGCGACGCGTTCCGGAACCGCCGCAGGCGATGTTCCCGCGCCCGGCGCGGCGCCGGCAGCGCCAGGGCGCGACGGGGCGGCGTTGTACACAGCACTCTGCGCCGCCTGCCACGGAGCGAGCGGCCGGGGCGACGGTCCCAATGCGGCCAACCTCCCGGTGAAGCCCGCGCAGCACGCCTCGCGCGAGGCGATGTCGCAGCGGCCGGACGATTCCCTCTTCGACACGATCGCCGGGGGCGGCGCCGTCATGAACCGGAGCCCGCGGATGCCGGCCTACGGTGCCACGCTCACGACGGCGGAGATCCGGCTACTCGTCAGGCACATCCGGACGCTGTGCCGTTGCGAAGGCCCCTCCTGGAGCCGGCCGCCGCGAGGGCCCCGCTGATGGGGAAGAAACGCCGCGGACCCCGGCAGGGCAGCTCGGCGCATCACCCCGACGGCTCGTCAAGCGGGGAGCCAACCCGGGCTGGTTCCCGCGAACGACGCGATCGCTCGCCGCGTCCTGCTGCCCGCGTGCCCGGCGGCGAAGGAACCCCAGCCTCCCCGCCGCGACGCCTGCCCGGGACGCGTCTTGCCGGACTGCTCGCTGTGGCCCTGCTGGCGATCGTCGCGGCAGTGCTCATGGTCAGGCGGCCTGCGAGGAGGCTGGAAGTGTCAACCGAACCATTCCCGGCTCCACCGCCGGAGACGACCCGGACAATCGGCGCCGCCGATTTCATCGGATCGGCGCGGTGCGCGGAGTGCCACGCCGATCAGGTGGCGGCCTGGCGCGGCTCTACGCACGCGCGTGCCGGGGGCGCGCCCGCCAGCGTCGCGCTGGTCGCCCCATTCGACGGAACGCCCATCCGGTTCAGCGATGCCGAAGTGATTCCCCGCTCGTCAGGCGGACGCGTCTCGTTCACCGTCAGGCAGTCGGGGACCACGGACCGCGTCTTCGAGGTGGATGGCGTCGTCGGCGGCGGGCACATGGAAGGGGGCGGGACGCAGGGATTCCTTTCGCTGTATCCGGACGGGACGCTGCGGTTTCTCCCATTCGACTTCAGCCGCCACGGGACCACCTGGTTCTGCAACACGATCGGTCGCGGAAACCGGGGCTGGGTGCCCGTGACACCGGCGCTCTCCATTGCCGATTGCGTCGACTGGCCGCCGACGCGGATCATGGGCGATGAGCCGAGGTTCAGCAACTGCCAGTCGTGCCACGGCAGCCAGATCCGCGTCACCCTGGACACCGCGGCGCGGGCGTATCGAACGGAGGTGCGCTCGCTGGGAATCAGCTGCGAGGCGTGCCACGGCCCCGGGGTTCCGCACCTGGCGAAGCTGCGCGATCCGGATGCCGTCGCGCGCGGTGACGTTGCCATGACCGCGCTGGCCACGGGATCCAAGGATGCTTCGTTAGGTACCTGCTGGCAGTGCCACGCCCTCAAGGACCAGTTGCGTCAGGGCTACGTCTCGGGGGAATCGCTGGCCTCGTACTACTCCATCCGTCTCCCGCAGCTGGGCGACGAGGCGCACTTTCCGGACGGCCGTGTCCGGACGTTCGCATACCAGGAGGGGCATCTCTACAGCGACTGCTACCGGAACGGCGGGATGACGTGCACCAGTTGCCACGATCCGCACTCCCAGCAGTACCGCGACGTCACCGGCGCCCCGCTCCCCGGCCGCTTCGACGACCGGCAGTGCACCGGCTGCCATGCCAGCAAGGCCGACTCGATCAGCCGGCACACGAAGCATGCGGAGGGATCAGCGGGAAGCCGGTGCACCTCGTGCCACATGCCGTACCTGCAGGAGCCCGAGTTAGGCACGGCGATTCGCTACGCGCGATCCGACCACTCCATACCCATCCCCCGGCCCGCGGCTGACGGAGCGATGGGCATCCAGTCCGCCTGCAGGGGCTGTCATGCAGACCGCAGCGAGGCGCAGCTCGACGACTCGGTGCGAGCGTGGTACGGCGAACTCAAGGCGCTGCCGGCAGGTGTGCTGGCCCTCCAGCGCGCTCGCGCACTCGATGGCCGCGCCGAGGCGGCGCGACTGGTTCTCAACCCGGAGGAGCGCCACACCATGGCACTCTTCTCCGGCATGGCCTGGTTCCTGGAGCGGCACGTGACGCGCGACATGCCGGACCTCGAGCGCGACGTCCTGGCCCGCCTCGAAGCACTGGCCCTTCACGCGGACGACGACGTCAGCGCCCTGGCGCTCGCGTCCCTGCATGTCGCCCGGGGAACGGAACCGCGCACCCGGCGCTTTCTCATTGAGCAACTGGGATCGCTCGGCGGCCGCGAAGCGCGGGTGCGGGCACGCTGGAGCGTGGTGCTGGGGTTTCTCGCGGACCGCGAGCGCAGCGGCGGGAACACGCTGGCAGCGGTCGATCTCTACCGCCGGGCGCTCGAGGTCGATCCCGCCAGTCCGCGCATTCCCGTAAATCTGGGCCTGGCACTCGCCGATGCCGGGAGCCTGCCGGCGGCGGTCGATGCCTATCGCGCGTCGCTGGCCCTCGATCCGGCCCAGCCCCTGACGCTGGTGAACCTGGGCATCGCACTGGCGAGACGGAATGATGCCGCCGGTGCCGCCGCCGCGTACCGGGAGGCCATGCGATTCAATCCGCGCGAACCGCTGGCCTATTTCAATCTCGCGGCCCTGTTCGCTCGTCAGGCACTCCCCGACAGCGCCCTCGCCAACTTCGGGCGAGCCGCGGACCTGGACCCCTCCCTGGCACTGGCGAACTTCTACGCGTCCGGTATCTACCTGGAGCTGGGTGATCCACGGTCGGCGCTGCGCGAGATCGAGACCGGGCTGCGCTTCGATCCGGGCGCCGTTGAGGCGCGGCGGATGCGCGATCAACTGCTCCGGCAGCTGGGAAGGACGCGGTGACCCTGCTGCGCAGCGGAATGCGCCACCCGCGAGAGTCCGGCGCCGTACGCCGCCCGGGAGCGCCGGGATCCCTTACCGGTTCCTGCTCCGCTCCTGCCATGGGCGCGGCGTCCCCGGTCGGCGTGAACGCGGGGGATTGAGCACGGCGCTGGCGGCGCGGCGCATCGCACCGGCCAGTGCGCGGGCTTCGGCCATCGTCAGGTTTGTTCGGACACCGACGAACTGCGTGTCGGTCACCAGCAGCGCGATCGACGTGTCACCCGGCGCCACGCTGCGCGACAGCGCCATGGAGCCGGCCACCAGTCCCGGGCCCGTCACGGCCGCGTCCCACCTGGCAGTCTGGCCACGACGCGGAGGCCGGGCCGCGAGGATCTTGGTCACGGAGTCGGCCCAGCCGCGCAGGTCGCGCGCCAGGATCGTAACCGCAATCGAGCCGGTCGCGTCCGCCACACCGAGCTGAACACCGTTCGCGTCGGCGGTGCGGACATCGAAAGCCAGGTCACCGTACAACTGACGCAGCAGGACCCGTGCGGGAGTCTGTGCCGCCGCCGCCGACGGGACCGACCATAACGACGCGACCAGCGTCAGGCCGGCCATGACGTGCGCACTGGAGGTGAAACGCGACATGGAAACTGCCGAGTGGGTGATACGTGAGGGAACTTGTCGACATGGCCACGCGGCGTACAGTCCGCCCATTATGGCGAAACCCGCCCGGGGCAGCGTATTATCGTGCCGATTAACTCCAACTCTTCACTCTTCACTCTTCACTCTTCACTCTTCACTCCTCACTCCTCACTCCTCA
>DASWGU010000237.1:0-9572 GCA_036393555.1 Gemmatimonadaceae bacterium | reverse complement strand
GCCCTGCGCCCTTCGTGCCCTGCGCCCTTCGTGCCCTGCGCCCTTCGTGCCCCACGCCCTTCGTGCCCCGCACCCTTCGTGCCCCACGCCCTTCGTGCCCCGCACCCTTCGTGCCCCACGCCCTTCGTGCCCCGCGCCCTTCAAGCACCGGGGGACAGCTGGCGCCATCACCACTCCCGCCGCGGGTGACGTTCACTCCGAAGGACTGGGCACCCGCCTCACGGAGCCTTCTACTCCGGTTCTGATCGATCGAAACGCGCCGGGCGCGATTTGCGTATTGTTATCCGCTGGCCATTCCGCACCGGGAGATTGCAACGATGTCGTTCCTCAAAGTCCTGCTCTTCGGCCTGCTGGCGATGTTCGTGCTGCTCCCCGCGGCCGGGATTCTGATGCTCGTCGGGTTGCCGGTCGCCGCCGTCCTGGCGCTGGTGGGCCTTCCGGTGCTCGGGGTGCTGCTGCTCGTCGGGATTCCCTTCCTGATTATCTTTGTCCTTGTCGCCGTCGCACTCGGCCTGGTTTTCGGGCTGCTGGGACTGGTCGTGGGACTCGGCATCGTCGCGCTCAAGATCGCCTTCTTCATCGCCCTGCCGATCTTCCTGATCGCGTGGCTGGTGAACCGGGCGACTGGTGGACGGGCGACCCCGGAGCGCGCGCGGTACTAGGGCGCCGGGCGCTTCCCAGGCCACGACTCCCGCGCTAAGTCTCGGGGCCGGCGCCGGCCACGCCTGACGCGACGGCACTCCGTCCAGGTCTGGCGCACGCCCACCCGGTGGGCTCACGGGGTACCTCCGAGCGTGACCGACAGATAAACCTGGCGTCATCCCCGTGTCCGCCCGCTCTCTGACGCACCTCGAACACCGACGCATGGCCGCACCCGATACCTCGGACGACCGGGGCGAACGGCGCCCGTCGCTCACATCCCATGCGCGACAGGTGATCCTGTTCGCCGCCGGCGCGACGTTGCTGGTGTCGGGCGTGCACCTGCTCACGGCCTGGCACGCGGAGATGGTTCGCCATCAACTCACCTGGGCGCCTCGTGAACTCTGGTGGATGGCGCCCATCGGGTACGGAATACAATTGATGGGCATCGCCGCAGCGCTGGTGCTGCTGGGCGTGGTGCTTCACCGCAGCCGGAGCCGGCGTTTCGTCGTGTTCGTGCTGGGGACCTACTCGGCGCTCGCGCTGCTCCTTCTCATTCCCCGGCTCCATCCACTGGCCTACGCGGTTCTCGCTCTGGGGATTGGAATCCAGGCAGCGCGCAGCCTGGCAACGACTCGCCCGTCGCGCCGGCGCGTTGCGGGTGCGGTGACAGTGGTTGTCTACGTCCTGGGGATGACTACGTGGATGTGGGGAACGGCCGTCCGCCAGACTGGAATGGTGTCTCTGCAGGCACCCGCGGACCGACCCAGCGTGCTCCTGATCATCTGGGACACGGTGCGGGCGGCAAACCTGAGTGCATACGGCTACGGGCGTCCCACCACACCATTCCTGGAGCAACTGGCCGCAGATGGCGTACTCTACGAGAGCGCCTTTGCGACTGCGCCGTGGACGCTTCCCTCGCACGCGTCGATGTTCACCGGCATGCCGGGCAGCGAGCTCTCAGCCTCCTGGCTTACTCCGCTCAACGAGGTCTTTCCGACACTGGCGCAGGTGTTCCACCGCCTGGGCTGGTCCACGGCGGGCTTCGTGGCCAATCATGCGTACGCCCAGGCGGGGACCGGCATCGAGCGCGGCTTCCGGCGCTACGAGGACTTCAAGCGCTCCCTGATGCAGACGCTTCTGACCACGACCGTGCTGCAGACGGAGTTGGCCAAGCAGACCGCCTGGGCCGGTACCTGGTCCCAGCGCCTGCGCACCCTGCTTGCGTTCCAGCTCAGGGTGATGCCCATCAAGCTGAGCGACAGCAAGCCGGCATCAGAGGTCACCGACGGTTTCTTGCGGTGGTCGGACACGCAGGATGGACCCTGGTTCGCGTTCCTGAACTACTTCGATGCCCACCTGCCCTACCGATCCCCTGAGCGTTTTCGCGTCTTCGACGAGCGGCCGGGGAACGAACACCTCTACGACGGAGCAATTGCGTATCTCGACAGCGAGCTGCAACGACTGGTGACCGAACTGCGTGAGCGCGGGACGCTCGATAATACCATCGTCGTGGTCACCTCGGATCACGGTGAACAGTTCGGGGAGCACGGCCTGGTGGATCATGGCAACTCCCTCTACTCGCAGGTGCTGCATGTGCCGTTGTTCATCCTGGCGCCGGGGCTGAACCCCGCGAGAATCTCCGCACCGGTCTCGCTCCGGGATCTCGGTGCCACTTTGCTGGACCTGGCGGGGATCGGTGACAGCTTGCCGGGGACGTCGTTGGCGCGCATCGTCGATGGCCCGGATTCACGTGCGGCAGTTCTGTTGGCCGAGGTTCAACGAGGCATCAATCGGGATCCCGCCGAGCCGGTGATGCGCGGGGACATGGCCTCCGTCATCACCGACTCGCTGCACTACATCCGGAACGGAGACGGCGTGGAGGAACTATTCCGCTGGCGATCCGACCCGGGGGAGACAGGGGACCTCGTGGCCCCGGATCGCGCGGATGGCCTGCTGCGGACCATGCGGGCGCACCTGGACTCGGCGACCAGGCCGGCGTCAGGCATCCGGCGCGCCGGCAGCTGAACCGACGTCGACGCGCCGGGGGTTCTACCGTCATGCTGCTGGGCCAGTTTCGGCGCCACGTGCTCCGAAGAACCGCCAGACCCATAGCATCCATGCCAGCGCCACAACGTATGCCATGAGCGACGGTAGTTCGAAACGGACGAACGTGCTGGTACGAGGCCAGGCGATCCAGGGCACCAGCCAGAAGGGCGCGGCGAGCGCCACGCCGACCGTGAACCGCGAGAGCATATGCCTGTCGGGTAGCAGCACCGCTAGCGGCAGGAGCCACATGACGTACCACGGCCACACATGTCCAGCCGCGACCCAGACCATTGACAGCATGATGCCCGCCGTGGCCGCCCGCAGTTCGGCCTGGTCCGGGCGCCGCCAGTAGCGCAGGCAGAGCCAGAGCGTGGCGATGGGAAACACACCCATTACCAGATACGCCGGCACGGTGAAATCCACGCCGACCAGCGTTCCGATCGCCTTGACGGCGTCGGCCGGCAGGAAGAAGCGTCCCTCTCTGACTGCCGCCGTTTCGGCGAAGAACTCCAGCGACCGTATGAATGGCGCAAACACCACAGCCAGAACCAGCGCCGCGGCGATCGCGCGAGTGGCATACGCCCGGATTCCGGACCAGAGCCGGGGGCGCAAGTCGGGTGTGAGGGACCACAGCGCGTCGAGCATGAATAGCGGCGCGGTCGCATACTTGACCCCGACCGACAGCGCCAGTACGACGGACGCGAGCACCAGACGGCCCGACCCGAGCAGCAGCATCCACAGCACGACGAAGGCCACCATCAACACGTCGTTATGGCCATCACCGGCCACGTGGACGGGACCGAGCGGAAGCCATCCGACGGCGAGGAGTGCGGTGCATTGGTCCGCGACGGAACGCCCTTCCACCGACCGCCACACGAGGCGGAGCAGCAGGAGCCATGCGCCAATGAGAAGGAGCTTGAACAGAACGGCGGCCCAGAACACGGCTCCCCGGGACACGATCGCCACGCCCCAGGAGACAATCCCCCAGAGCGGACCGTACGTCATGCGCAGCATGTCGGGATCGAAGGGCAGACCCTGCACCGCATCGGGCGGCACGAGGTAGTACGGATTGGCACCCAGGCGCATCGCACGACCCCAGGCAATCGACATCCAGAAGTCGGGGACCAGCACCGGGAGTGCGAAGGCCATCACGACACCGAAGACTCCGGCCCACCGGAAGATCTGACGCGGCGTTTCCGGCGCGAGATCACTCCCCTGCCGCCTGACGAGGAGCAGGGCGAGCAGCGCCACGATCGTGACAGCCACCAGCGGTGCCGAGTACCAGAACGCGAAGCCCTGCCGCGTCACGCGCGCCCCGCTGAACAGTGACGTCATGGCGCGCTGCACGGCCAGCACCCGGGCGCTGTCGGAGTCTGGCGTGGCACCCGGGGCTAGCGGGCCGACGAGAGCGGGATGCAGCGCGAGGAGTACGGGGTCCGGCGTCACCGACGTCAGCGCGGTGGCAACACGCTCACCCAGCGCAGCGTGAAAGCGTATGGCACCTTCCGGGCGATCCTCGAAGCCGGCCGCTCCAGCCAGCGCATACGACAACAGGGCCTGCGCTCCGAATGCCAACGAGGCGACCAACCCCAGCACACGGACTGTCGCGCGGACCGAAAGGGCCATGGGATCGAATGGGCGTTTCCAGCCGGGTGGCGACGCCATGCCGGGGAGAGCACGCGCACCACGGCCGATTACGAGAAGCGGGCGGAAGGAACCTACCGGACCTCGGGTCGTCGCAGCAACCTTCTCGTCAGCCCTCCGACGCTACCAGATGCCGGTGCCGGGATCATGTTCGGCGCGGTTGCCTCGTCATCACACTCTTCGTCACCAACTCGCGGCCGCGTCCCTGCACCCTCTCATCGTCCAGCAACCGGGAAATGGGCTCCTCTCCGTCAATTGCCTGTCGCCGTCGGCCGGTCCGCTCCCTTCAGGACTGATGCGGGGACCGCCCCAGCAGCGTATCGAGTCTCCAGATGAGGACCGGCGTGACCGCCTGCTTGAAGCTGGCGCCGTCGCGCTGGCCACGCTGATCGCGCTGGCGCTGCGGGCGTGGCACCTGGGCGACGCCGGCATCGCCCAGTTCGACGAAGGTGTGTACGCGCTGAGCGGTCTGGGATTGAGTGACCCCAGTCAGCCGCACCGGCTGTTTCCCGGCCAGGAGCGGTTCTCGCCTCCCGTGTACATATCGCTCGTGGCGCTGTCATTCCTGCTCGGTGGCGCCACCGATCGCGGAGCCATCCTCGTCAACGTGATACTCGGAACGCTGACGATACCGGTCCTGTGGTGGGTGGCCCGCCGCTGGTTCGGTCCTGGCGCGGGCGTCGCGGCGGCGATCATGCTGGCGCTCAACGAATCGCATGTGACACTCTCGCGGTCGGCGCTCACCGACGTCACGTTCGCGCTGGTTTTCCTGCTGGCGGTTGCAGGCCTGATGTGGGCGCTCGACGAAGGCGGCACCCGGCGAGCGGTCGTCGCCGGAGTCCTGACCGGTCTCGCCTGGAACACGAAATACCACGGCTGGTTTGCCGGGCTCATTGCCATTGGTGCCGTCGTGACCCTGCTCCCGCGCGACGGCTGGAACGCGACGTGGCAGCGACTGCGCTGGTTGCTGATCGCGGCCGTCGTCGCCCTGGTACTCGTGCTGCCGTGGACCCTGTACATCGGTTCGCAACCCGGTTCGGTTGGGGGCTGGTCGAACTACTTCTCCACGATGTTGCGGGTGGACTGGGTCGGGAATCTGGTAACCCATGTGCAGCAGCAGCAGTTCCTCGAGGGACCCTGGAGTCGATCCGCCGTTCCGCTTGCCATCCTGGCGGTCTGTGGCATCCGGTGGCGGACGTTCCCGGCTTTCCGGCTCCTGGCAGGCGTCGTCGTCGCGACCGGTGCGGTCTCCCTCATCCTGGGTGAGTTCGCGGTGACGTGCGCGCTCGCACTCGCGGCTGCCGCACAACTCTGGCGGACCGGCGACACGGCATCTCGCATGCTGCTGCTCTGGCTCGCACTCTGGTGCGCTGCCGCGCCGCTCTACGAACCGTACTTCCGGTTGCTCCTGCCATTCCAGATGGCGACATACGTCGCGGCCGGTGCAGCAGTGGTGTCCTTGCTGTCCAGGCAGACCGACGCGTCAGTGCATCGTGCACCCGGAATGCTGGCGGCGGGGCTGACATGTGCCCTGGTCGCCTTCCTTGCTCGATCCATGCCGGACGCGAGTGACCCATGGTCCCGGGGCGATGCCCTGCGCCGAGCCGCCGGGCAGTTGGGCAGCCACATCCCGCCGGGCACCGCTGTCACGGTCGTGGGAGAGCCAGCGCTGGCATTTTACCTTCACCAGGACGGCCATCCCGCGTTCCGTCGCCCATCGCTCGAAGATCTGAGAGCCATGCGGGGGCCGGCCTATCTGGTCGCGGGAGTATACGCCATTCGCGCACCGCGGCTTCGCGACGCACTGGCGTCTCACGGTGCCCAGCTTCAACCGGTCGCGCGCATTGCGGTCGATCCCGGCGACTTGCGCCTCCTCGACGACGGTCGAGCACGGTTGGCGCGGGCGTACCGCTCGCAGAGCGCTTCCACGTATGACCTGACGTTGTATTTCCTTGCCGAGGCCTCCCGGGATTCGCGCTGAACACTCAGCCGTAGCAGTTGTCAGACAGCGCACAGCTGTCCGGGTGTTTCAGGGGTACATTTGTCGGTTAGTGGGCGCTCGACGGGGCACGGGGATACCGCTCGGCGTCGACGCGAGGAACCAGGGTTATCCACGCCCGGGAGGGGTCAACGTGCAGGTGATACCGTTTTCGCGCGCGGCCGTACTGTTTTTCGCAGGGGCGCAGGTTGTCGCCTGTGGGGGGTGCCGAGACGGGACCCAGCCGCCGCAGGCGCTCGTCGCGTCGCGAATCGAGGTCGTGCCGTCGACGCTGGCGCTTCTGGTCGGTACCTCAAGAGCGCTCACCGCAACGACGTTTGACGAAACCGGCCGGGTCGTGTCCGGACAGGCCGTGAGCTTTTCCAGCAGCGAGTCGGCAGTCGCGTCCGTCTCGTCCAGCGGCATGGTCAGCGCACTGGCGCCGGGCTCGGCCGTCATCAGGGCCACCAGCAGCGGTGCCTCGGGAAGCGCCACCGTGACGGTGCTGCCGCAGGGAGATAGCAACGTGGCCTACGTGGTTCCCTCCACGACGTACCAGACGATGACCGGCTGGGAGGGGGCGGCACAGTTCGGTGAACTCGAGTGCAGCCCCATCGCGTACCCGCTCTATCGTGAAGAACTTGTGGACCGCCTGGTGAACGAGCTGGGCGTTAATCGTGTGCGACTGCAGCTTCGCAGCGGCGCCGAGAATCAGACCGACTACTTCGCCCAGTTCCTGTCGGGCCAGATGGACCGCGCGACGTGGCGGACGCACTGGTGGGACATCCTCAACGACAACGGGGACCCGATGACGGTGAATTCGTCGGGGTTCAAGTTCAGCGCGCTGGACTCCAAGGTCGATCACGTCGTGCAGCCATTGCGCGAGAAGCTGGCTGCCCGCGGGGAGCGCCTGTACGTCAACATGACCTATGTCGATTTCGGAGCGTCGTCGTTCGAGCATTCGCAGAACCCGCAGGAATACGGGGAATTGATCCTGGCGGCGTTCCTGCACCTGCATGCCAAGTACGGCTGGGTGCCTGACGCCGTGGAGATGATCCTGGAGCCCGACATCACCCAGAACTGGCGCCCGAATACCATTGGCGCCGCGCTGGTCGCGGCGGGTGATCGTCTCAAGGCGGCGGGATTTCAGCCGGCGTTCATCGCCAATTCGGCAACCTCGATGTCGACGGCGCTCACTTATTTCGATCAAATGATCGTGATGCCGCGCGTCCGGGAGTATCTCACCGACTTCTCGTACCACCGGTATGCCGGGGTCTCGGACGACGTCCTGACGCAGATTGGCATGCGCGCCGAGCAGTACGGCGTCAACACCGGTATGTCCGAGCACATTGGCAGTGGCGTGGATGACCTGTTTGCGGACCTGACCATCGGCCGGAATTCCTGGTGGCAGCAGTTCGCCCTGGCATACTGCGGCATCAACGATGGTGGCGGCATCTACTATCGGATCGACCAGACCAATCCCCAGTCGCCCTACATCGTGCTGACGCAACGCGCCCGTTACCTGCGGCAGTACTTCTACTATGTGCGTCTCGGGGCCGTACGAATCGGCGTAGTGGGAGGGGATCCGGCCCACGACGTGGTGGCGTTCCGGAACACTGACGGGCGATTCGTCGTCGTGGCCAAGACGGACAAGGCCGGCAGCGTCCAGATCGGCGGCCTCCCGTCGGGAACCTATGGGATCAACTACACCACCGCGAGCGCCTTCAACGCGTCGCTCCCCGACCAGACGATCAGTGGCGCCCAGGTCCTCACGACGTCGATTCCCGCGTCCGGCGTGTTGACGGTATTCAGACGGTAGGCGCAGAAGGCGATAAGACCTGACGCGATATGGCCGACTGATGAGCTCGCGTTAGGCGTCCGGCGGACCCGTCAGTTTGCGGCCTCGGGAGCTATGGCTCTCGGCGGAACAGTCCGCCAACGAACCAAAGCCCCAGGCAGCAGCGAACCGGGCCGGACACGTGCATCGTCCAGTGTGGCTGATCACTGACAAATACCGCCCGCCGATGTACCCTCGCGTGCGAACGAGGTTGGCGGTAAGATACTTGACCCGAGAAGCCTTCGGTCGTTGTGACCACACAATCCCCAATTGCCGGAAAGGAGGGACGCATGACTCGAGATCGCTCGATGTTACGGGCTGGCTCCGCCGCGATGTTCGCGTTCGCGCTGGCCGCCTGCGCACCAGATTCGACCGTAGGAACGGTGTTGATCCCTGACGGTGTCTCATTTGCTGCCGCCGGCGATGCCGCGAACAACACACCGACACTGGAATTGTTGAAGGTGTGCAAAGTCTGGGTGAACGCACCTGTGGCAGACATCAATGCCACACTCAACGGCGCCCAGGCGGGCGACATCACCAGCCCGTTCAACGTGCCGGCAGCAACGGGAACCGGAGCCGAGACCTGCCGCGTCGTCGCCGTCCGGGGCCCCAACAGCCCGGGTGACTTCTCGGTCACTGAGGACGATCCGGGCCTGAACTTCACCACGACCTGGACCATCAACAGCACCGACGATGCCCAGGATGCCGCCGGGGCCGGACTTACCTCCGGAACGACGACGATAGGCGGCGTCACCACCAATAATGCCGGCGCGGTGATCACGTTCACCAACACGTTAGTCGAGGCCGGATGCACCTTCACCAAGGGGTACTACCGGAACCATCCCGACGCGGTGTCGGATCTGATCACTGACCTGGGCGGCAGCATCACCGTCGGCGGCCAATCGCTGGACGACGCACAGGCCCAGGCGATTCTCGATGCCACGCCCGGCAAGCCCGGGGCGATCACGTTCACGAGCAACAACCTCCTGAACCTGACGCAACAGTTGATCACCGCCATCCTCAACGGTGGCGAGTCCGGGCCGAGCTCGGTCCAGACGGCCATTGCCGACGCCAACGCCGGCATCTCCATCGCGGGGGACAAGACGTCGATCACCACCACGCTGTCCAACACGGAAGTCAGCGCGTTGATCGGCGCGCTGGCCGGCTTCAACGAAGGAGCGCTGGACGGGTTCCCGCACTGCGACGACTGATCGCACGCACCGGCGAAAGCCGGCGAAGGCTGTGATGGCGAACGGGGCTCCGAATGGAGCCCCGTTTCGCATCCCCGGAGCGTCGGGGCCGCTCATCAGGTCAACGACGCGACAGTTCGTCTGCCACGATACCGGCCACTTCGATGGCAAGGCGCGCCGGCGACATGCCTCGACCCAGCGCGCCCGGCATGCTCGAGTTCACCTGAAACGCTAC
>DASWGU010000236.1:0-46587 GCA_036393555.1 Gemmatimonadaceae bacterium | reverse complement strand
GTGAGCGGATGCGTCACTCTCTTTCCCCTCCCCATCCATCACGCGCTCCGAGTTTCATGATGGACACCAAGCTAGCTAGCCAGGTCTCAGGTCGGAGGTCTGAAGTTTGCGACCTCTGCCCTCTGCCCTCTGCTCTGTTGTTCACAGGTCATTCCCGTAAGAGTAGATCTTGAACTGCCCGCCCCGCTCGATGATGCCGGCGAAGAGCCTCATGGAGGCCGTATCGCCGGGGGAGCGGACCAGCCGAACCGTGCAGCCTCGCCAGATTCGGTTCTCACCCAGCCGCTCTGGTTCCGCGCCGCACGCGTAGGACTGGTAGTGGAGCGCGCGGCCGCCCAGCCGTTCCAGGAGGCGGGACAGCCCGGTGCTGTTCTCTCTGGTCGCCAGCATCCACACAAGACCGGGTGCCTGACGATAGGGCGGCACGGTCCACTGCGAGCCGGGGTAGACCAGCCAGGCGAATTCGGACCGGCTGAGGAGCATGGCAACGAGCGCGGTGGTGTCGCGTGTCTCCAGGCTCCGCACGAAACGCCGCACCAGCGCGTCTCGACTGGCACCGCCCCCCGCCAGCGCCCCGGGCGCCACAGCGATGTCCGCGCGGAACCGGCGGAGTTGCTCTTCGATCGGCAGGATGCTGTCGATGATGTAGCCGGGCTGGGCCCGGTTGATGGAGTCCTGACGAGCTCGCGCCACGGAATCGGCGACGGCAGGGTCGGGCTGGTCCTGCGTACGTCGGCAGGCAGCGGTGGCGGCCAGCACCAGCGCGAGCGAGACGAAGTGGCGTGCTGTCATGCGGGTCATTTCAGTGAGCGCAAAATTGTTCGACCGGCGCCCCCGAGGAGCGCCGGCCGAGTGGACCACCTGTAGCGGCTAGTTGACTGTAACAGCTGAACGTTAAGCGACGCGGATGCGGCGAGTTGGATCAGAGTACTTCCACTTGATGGGCCGTGGGTCCTTGTTGTACAAGCGGATGTACCGCCTGATGCGTCGCGCCAGCTCCTTCACGGAGAGAAACACGCCACGGTGGATGAGATCGCGCTCAATCTTCGAGAACCAGAGTTCGACTTGATTCAACCATGACGAATAGGTCGGCGTGAAGTGCAGATGCAGACGGGGATGCTCTGCCACGAACGCTTCGACCTGTTTGGTTTTGTGGGCCGAGAGGTTGTCGCAGATCACGTGCACTTCTTGCCGCGCGGGAACGGTCGTGAGCAAGCTCGCCAGAAAGGCAATGAAGGCCTGGCTGGTGTGGCGCTCCGCCGTTTGGCCAAAGACGATTCCCGTCTTGGTGTTGAGCGCCGCGTAGAGCGACAACGTTCCATGGCGGATATACTCGAAGCCATGCCGTTCAGCTCGGCCCGGCGAGAACGGCAGGATGGGGTCTTTTCGATCCAGCGCCTGAATGGCGGTCTTTTCATCCACGGAGAAGACAGCCGCATGATGCGGGGGATGCAGATACAATCCGATCACATCGGCCGCCTTCGTCTCGAAGTCGGGATCGTCCGAGGCCATGTAGCGTTCCAACCGATGCGGCTGAATCCCGTTCTTCTGCCACACGCGCGCCACCATCATGTGATGCACGCCAAGGCGTTTGGCGAGGCGCCGCGTACTCCAGTGCGTTGTGCCATCCGTGGGCGTGCGACGCGTCCAGTCGAGAATCCGAGCTTCCATCTTCGGCGTGAGCACCGTCGTTGCTCGGCCCGCATGGCGGGTATAGAGGCCCGCCAAGCGGTCCGTCTCGAAGCGCCGCT
The DNA here is from genome assembly GCA_036393555.1 of Gemmatimonadaceae bacterium. Lineage (GTDB taxonomy): Bacteria > Gemmatimonadota > Gemmatimonadetes > Gemmatimonadales > Gemmatimonadaceae > JABWBJ01. Next base: position 44,836 of record DASWGU010000236.1, on the reverse strand, counting down.
TCCACTTACTGATGAACGGCTCGGAACAATCCACGAGCTCCGCGATCTCTCGGTACGTTCGGCCATCACTCAACAGCAGCAGCATCCGGGCCACGCGGGCATCATGCGCTCGACCAGCGCGACTGCGCGTCCGCTGCGTCAGCTCCGCGCGCTCCGGGGCCGTAAGTCTGAGGGGTTGAGTAAGCATGCATGATACTAAGCGCTTCCCTGTTACAGTCAACTAGTTCTGCCGGTAGTACGTCCAGCTCTGGAACCACTTCGGTCCGGCCGGATTCACCGCGCCGCGGAACGACGCTCCCGTCACAACCGAGCCGGCCGCGGTCGCCAGCTTGCCTGTGAACGCCGCCAGGCCGCCTGACGCTGCGGCCGACGCCGCCTTCGGCGTCCAGTCGAACTCCGCTTCCGTCGTGGCCGCCGTGATGCTCGCCGGGAACGCCGTGAAGATGTCACTCACTGTGGCCGCGGCGTCCAGCACCAGCGCGTTGCCGCCGAGGTCGAAGGCGTTCTGTCCCGCGCCGGCCTGGAACGCGAGCGGGCTTTCGAGCATGAGGATGTTACTCACGGCCAGATCGGTCGTGGCCATGTCCGGGGTCGCCGCGTTGGCGGCCCGGAGGAACGTCTCGGCGTCGCGCAGGCTGATGGATCCGCGGGGCCAGCGAGCGACCACCCCGTTCACGTAATACCCACCGGTCCCCCGGCGCAGCATCATGCCATAGCCGCCGGAACTGCCGGAGGTCGCGGCGTCATTGGTGCCGACCAGCGTGAAGTTGGCGACGACCGGCGTGGTGTAAGGAACCGTATTCCGGCCATTGGTGCAGCCGGCGCCATCGCATCCATCGTTCTCGATGCCCTGGGGATCGCTGGACGGCGAGCCAGCGCCGGTGCGAGGCGTCAGGCGGAAGCTCTGCAGCGCGATCAGGTACTGCAGGCGTCCATGGTATCCCTCGGACATGTCGAAATGGTCGTCACCGGCCTCGTACGACACGAGGTATGTGCCGTCAACCGCTCCCCCCCAGAACTCGAACGAGTCGTCGAGTCCCGCCAACGCCTCGAGATAGGAGAGCCTGGTCCCGCTGCCGACGGCGGCGAACGAGAAGGAGTTGAGCTCGTTGTTCACTGACGGTGCATACCCGGCGAACTCGACGCGGACGTAGCGCAACTCGCCGCTGTTATCGGTATTCGTCGTACCGCCGTTGTAGACGATCCGATAGTTCGTGCCGGGTGTCGTTCCGGCATCCGTGTTGGTTCCCTCGATCTCGACTTCGACGCCGGTTCGATTGTCAACCGCGTTGCCGACCAGGATCAGCCCACCCCAGTCCCCGGCCTGACGCGTTCCCGCCGCTTGCGAGGACGTGAATACGATCGGCAGGTCGGCTGTCCCTATGGCCATGATCTTCGCGCCCCGAAGGACGAAGAGCGACGACCCCAGCGTATTGAAATCACCCACGATCCTCGTTCCCGACTCAATGGTGAGTGTGGCGCCATTCCCGACGTGAATGAAACCGGACAGGGTGTAGACGGTGTCCCGGTACCACGTAGTGTTCGTGGTAATGTCCCCGGTGACCGACCTGGTGAACAACCCGGGCGGGTTCGTGGTCCCGGTGATCTCGGAGGTGTAGTTGCTGCTCTGACCGCCCCGGTTCGCCTTGACGCGATATTTGTACGCGGTCTCGATTTCCAGAACGGTGTCGTCGTACATCAGTTGTCCGTCGGTGGCTGGGGCATCGATTGTCGTCACCGTGGTGAACGTGCCCCCGCTCGCTTCCGCACGCTCGATCGTGTAGTCGTCGTCCGCGGCACGGCCGTTGAACCGGATCTGCAGTCCCGTGGTGCTGAGCGGGGTGACCTGCAGCCCGAGCGGTGGATCAGGAACGTCCGGCGGGTCGACCGGATCGTCGCCGCATGCCCCCAGGGCGAACAGGGCGAGCGTCAGCGCGCCGGCGGTCAAGCGGAACGGGAGTTTCATTTTCCTGGACCTTGGTGATGGGTTGGAAGAGGCTCGTCTCAAGCAGGGCAAAGAAAAGGGCGCCGGGTCGCGGCCGTGTGTCACGAGCGTCACGGCCATGTCACGGCGCCCTGCGCGGCTCCCGCCGCCACCGCGAGCGCCCTACGGCCTCCAGATCATTCCGACCTGAAAGGTCCGGCCCGACTTCCAGTACTCCCGCGTCACCGTTCCCTGGATGCTCTCGAAGGGCTCATCCAGGAGGTTCTTCGCGTCGAAGCGAAGCGACAGCGCCGACACGACTTTCGCGCGCAGCGAGAAATCGATCACGTTCCGCGCCTGCTGGATGACGTCGGGCAGAGGCAGGTCGCCCGCCGCCTCGATGCGGTCGCCGACCCGGTTGTAGAGCACCGTCGCGCTCGTGCTCCCGGACACCGATGCGTACCCGATCCCGACGTTCAGGACGTATGGCGCCTGACCGACCATCCGTCGCTTCGGGTTGGTAGCGGCCGACCGATTGGCCCCGAGGTCGATCTCGCTCCGCATCATTGTGAGATTGCTGAAGACTGTGAACGGATCGAACAGGCGCCCGAGGAACGCGAGGTTCTTCCGCGCTTCCAGTTCGACGCCGACGTTCTCGGCGCTTTCCGCGTTCACGAACGCGATGAACCGGGAGTTGGCGCCCGCCGCGCGGTAGACCCGCTCAATGGGCTGGTCGAACCGCTTGGCGAAAAGGCCGACGCTCAGCACCTCGCCGACCGCGGGGTACCATTCCCACCGCAGGTCGACGTTCTGGATCCGGGTGCGCTGCAGATCGGGATTCCCCTCGAGGTCGTCGCCGTTCAGCACGTCGCGGCTCTTGATGGGAACCAGTTCGCGGTACTCGGGACGCGCCAGCGTCTGCGCCGCAGACAAACGGATGTTGGTGTATTCGTTGGCTGAGAAGTTGAGCGCCACCGATGGCAGTACGTCCGTCCAGTCGTTGGTGGTCTGCACCGGTTGGCCTAGCGTCGACGTCGCGTCCACCTCGAGCCGGTCGGTTTCGTACCGCGCGCCGGTGATGAGGCGCAGCTTGTCGCTCAGGGAGAGCTCGCCCATGAGATAGCCCGCCGTGAGCTGATCCTGCGCCACGTACGATCCGCCCTGGCTGAGCGGGATGAGTCGCAGCAGGTCGTCATCAGGCCCCGTCATCCGCCCGTCGAAGATCTGCTCCGGCGACAGCTCGCGGTCGGCGTTGCTCAGTGCCGTGGCCGTGATGGCAAACGACCGGGTGTCCGCGGTGCGCTCCGTGGTGCGATACAACGCCCCGAACTTGATGAAGTGCTGACGAACGCCCGAGGCGAAGTTGAGTTGATAGTTGACGCGCCCCTCACGGTTGTCCTCCGAGAGGGCGGAAAACGTGCGGACGGCCCCGGCGTTCGAGCTGTTGTGCCAGCGCAGCAGCTCCGCGCCGCCCGGGCCCTGCTCCACGACGTACACGAACTCGGTGCGGTCGGGTTCATCGCGCGTTACGCCGTTCGATGTGACGGCCCAGTCGAGGCGGTGCCTGTCGCCGAACTGATGCTCCGCCGCGATCTGGTTCGACCGCACCGAGCGCTCTACGTACTGCTGTCGGTCGATCCGTACGTCGATTGCCTCGTTCTCGAAGTTACCGTACTCGCGCCGCGCATCGTTGTCGGCGGTTCGGCTGTAGGTGTTGTTGATCATCAGGCGCGAGTGTCCCGCGATCAGCGTGCTGAAATTGGCCAGGCCGCCCCAGACGACGCTTGCGCTCCCGGTTTCACCTTCGAACCGGTCCTGCTCGACCGTGCTGCCCGGCGTGTCGCCCCGGTTGGCCTGCGCCCGTACCTGTCCCGCCCGAAGGTCGGTGGACTGCGACATGGTGGCGGAGAGCAGGTAACCGATCCGCTGTCCCAGCACGGGGTCGTTGCCGCCCACCGAGAAGGACGTCGATACGTTAGGCGCCGCCGTATGCGAGGACGGCGTCCACGCGTTGCGGAACTGGTTGATCAGGAAGTTGTGGTCCGCCGGCGTCAGATTGAGCTGCAGGTTGCCCAGGGAGCGGATCGTTTCGGGCAGATCGCGCTTGCCCCCGACGCTTGCGAACCGCTCGCCCCCAGCGGTGAACGCCGACAACACGTCGGAACCCGTCGCGCCGGCGTTGTACCCCGTGGTCAGCGCCAGGCTGTACTGCCGGAGCGCCGGGAACTCCCGCGTCTTGATCTCCACCTGCGCGCCGCTGAAGTCACCCTGTTGATCCGGGGTGAAGGTCTTCGCAGTCGAAATCGTCTCGAGCAGGCTGGAGGGAAACAGATCCAGCGGCACGGTGCGTTTCTCGGGCTCGGGGCTTGGCACGCGCGTGCCGTTGAGCTGAACCGTCGTGTAGCGCTCGCCCAGCCCACGCACGAACACGGCACCGCCGCGCTGGACCGTTACGCCGCTGACGCGCTGTGCGGCCTGTGCGGCATCACTGTCCGGGCTTCGGGAGATCTGCTCCACCGTGACGGCGCTGACGATGCCGATAGCGGTTTTCTGCGTGTTGAGGGCCTCCATGACGCTGCCGCGCTCGTTCTGTGCCGTCACCACGGTCGCCGCCAGTCGCACGGTCGCCGTCTCCATGGTGATGTTCTGCTCCACCGTGGCGCCGGCCCGGACGACGACGCCGGTCACTTCCTTGGGCGCGAATCCGATCAGCCGTACCCGCAGCATGACGGTGGCGGCCGGCACGCCGACAATCGTGAACCGTCCGTCCACGCCGGACAGCGAACCAATCCGGCTGGTGTCCACCTGGATCTGGGCGTTGGGGATTCCTTGTCCGCTCTGGGCATCGAGTACCCGGCCCACGATTCGGCCGGTGGTGCTTTGCGCAGTCAGCGGAGCGGCCAGTGAAAGGAGGAGTGCGGCTGGTCCAACGCGTATGAATCGGTTCATGAGGGGCGGATAGGCCGACGCCCGCGACGGACGCCAGGTCGGATTCACATCGTCACGGAAACCGGTTGACGATGCCGCGTTGGCGTCTCGGGATATGCACAGTCGTGCAACGAATCGGTCACGAGGGCGCCCGGGGTTTGACCACAGACGAGGGTGGACTTCACTCCTTTGGGTGCCGCCTGCCGGGCTTCGGCAGCCGTTGCGGGCGGCGACTTACGCCACCTACGCGGGCCGGTTGGGTAGCCAGGCCTCAATCGTCGTCCCGCGGTCGAGTCCACTGGCCGCGGTGACCCGTCCGCCATGCGCCTCAACCAGGTGCTTCACGATCGCCAGGCCGAGTCCCGTGCCGCCTTCGTCCCGGGACCGGGCCGCATCCACCCGATAGAAGCGTTCGAAGATGCGCGGCAGATGCTCAGGCCGGATTCCGACGCCCGTGTCCTGCACCCGCACCGACACGCCATTGTCGACTTCCCGCGCGGAGACGACGACCTCGCCCGATTCCGTGTGGCGGACGGCATTGTCGACCAGGTTGGTCAACACCTGCCGCAGCGCGGTCTGGTCGGCAAGCACTTTGAGCGACGCCGGCTCAACGTCAATCCGCAGTGCCAGCCCCTTCGCATCGGCGCGTGGGCGAACCGCAGCAAGCGCGTCCCGGGCGAGCGCCTCCACTTCGGTCGTGGCCGCCTTCGGCGACCAGCCTCCGGATTCGATGCGCGACAGGTCGAGCAGGTCGTCCACGAGGCGCTGCATTCGCCGCGTATTGGCCACGATGGCCGCCGCGAACTGGGATCGCTGCTCCGCGTCCAGCCCGTCGTCGGCCAGCGTTTCGGCGAAGCCCCCGACCACGGTCAACGGGGTTTTCAACTCATGGGAGACGTTGGCGACGAAGTCGCGGCGCACCGTTTCCAGCCGGCGCAGGGGCGTGAGATCGAACAGCGCCAGCACCGCGCCGCCCGACGCCAGCGGGCGGGCCGTCAGCGTCAGGATGCGTTCTCCCACGGCGAGTTCCACGCTGTCGCTTGCCGTCCCGCCCACGGCGGCAGTAATCGCGCCCTGGAGAATCCGGTCCCGCGGAAGCCGGTCGGATGGGAACGGGACTTCGTCCTTGATGTCCAGAAGGCGACGGGCGCGGGCGTTGAAGTGCACCACCTGCTGGCGCGCGTCGAACGCGATCGCGCCCTCGTTGAGCGAGTCCATGAGGGCGCGGAGCAGGGCATCGTCCGCCTCCAGCGCTCGAAGCCTGCTGCTCAGCTGTTCCGCCAGTCGATGGAAGGCCGAAGCGAGCTCCCCGACCTCCGCGCCCACGTTCAGTCCGGGCCGGCGCTCCAGGTCCCCTCCGGCGATGGCCCTGGCGTCGTCGCGCAACTCCAGGATGGGCCGAGCGACGGACCGCGCGAACGCGGTCGCCAGGACGAGCGCCAGCGCGGTGGCCCCCAACGCCGCCAGGAGAGCGTCGAGTTGCAGCCGGTTGATCAATGATTGCTGCGCGGCGACGGGCATCGCGACCCGCGCCACGCCGAGAGATGATCGCGCCGCCGCGTACAGTTCCTGGGTACCCACCAACGCGCTTTGGAGCACCGCCCAGCCGCTGTCCTGCTGCATCGCGTCCTGGAACTCGGGGCGCCCGGACTGATTTTCCAGACGGCCCAGGGCCGGTTGGTCGAACTCGGAATCCCCCAGCACCGAGCCGTTCGGCGCGATCAGGGTCACCCGATGTCCCAGCGCGACGCCCGATGCGTCGGCGAGGGAGTCCGCGTCGAGACCGGGTTGCCACTGGGCTCCGACGAGTCGCGCCTCGCGCAGCAGCTCGGTCGCCATGTCGGCGCGCAGCCGGTTGCGGACGCGGACGCCCAGGCTGGTGACCGTGAGGACCGCGAACACGCTGCATACCAGGAGCGCGCCGACGATCAGTCGCTGGGTGAGGCTCAAGCCCTGCTGGTCTGGGCGGCTCGCAGGCGGTATCCGAAGCCGCGCACAGTTTCGATCAGCTCCCCCGCCACCCCAAGCTTACTCCGCAGGCGCTGGACGTGCATGTCCACGGTTCGCGTCTGGATGTCCGGGGCGGCTTCCCAGACGGTCTCCAGCAGGTGTCCGCGAGCCTGCACCCGTCCGCGCCGCTCGGCCAGGGTGACCAGCAACCGGTACTCGGTCGGCGTGAGGTCGATTTCCTGGCTGTCGACCGAGACGCGATGGGCCGCGCGGTCGATGTGAATCGGTCCAACCCGGAGGATGTCCGGCACGCCGGCCTGCGTCTGGGTCAAGCGGCGCAGGATGTTCCGTACCCGGAGGACCAGCTCCTGCGGAGAGAACGGTTTAGTCAGGTAGTCATCGGCGCCCTGGGAAAGGCCCGCGATCCGATCGGGCTCCTCGCGCCGCGCGGTCAGCAGCAGGACCGCGATGTCCCGGCACTCTTCATCGTCGCGCAGTTCCTTCAGGACCTCGAGGCCGGACATGCCGGGCAGCATTAGATCCAGGACTATCAGCGCCGGCCGGTCCTGCTGCGCGATGCGCAATGCGTCGGCGCCGTTGGCCGCGGTGGAGACCCGATAACCCGCCTTGACGAGATGAAAGGCCACGAGGGCGACGATGTCCGGCTCATCGTCGACGACAAGGATGCGTTCCGAACCGCTGCCGTCCTGCGTCATGGGCGTCCGGCAGGGGACCGGCGCGGGATAGTCATCTCGGTTGTGCGAAGGGCACCGGCCTGGCGGTTCCGGCGAAGGATCATGAGCTGGGCGTTCCTCTGGCGTCGCCACCCGCATTCCCGATCATCCGATCGGGCATGGTCGCGGGAGCCGCTCGAACGCGGTGCACGATGCCAATCCCCTCGTGTAAACAGAAGCGAGTCCGCTGTCACGGTATTGTATCGGGGGGAGCGACGGAACTCGGGTGCGCGCGATTGCCTGTGTCTCCCGCCGACAACGTTTGCCAACGCCGGCGCGGGCGTCAATGCGAGGGTCACGCCGCTCCCGGCCGCAACGGGCGGCGGCTACCATTCAACCCCATGCGGCGTACGTCGTTCGCGGGTTTCGGCGGTCTGATCTTCCTGGCGATCTGGGCCTGTGCCCTGTCGCCATGACCGGACTCGCATGAGCGAACCCATTCGAGCGTACGTGAACAGCCGTGGCGTCAACGTTCCTGAGGGGGCGTCGGCGCTGGACGCAGTGCGCGTCGCCGACCCGGCGCTGGCGGAGCTCGTCGCATCGGGCGATCGGGCGCTGGCGGACAGCCGCGGACTGCCGCTCGATCCGGCAGCGGCGATCGTGGCGGGGACCATCATTCGGATCGTCTCCGGGCGGCGCCGCGACGGTGACTCCGCATGATGGCCGTGACACGGGGGCTGCTCGAGCGGCTGCCGAAGGCGGAACTGCACTGTCATCTCGACGGGTCGCTGCGGCCCGCGACGCTGCTGGAACTGGGTAGGGCGTACGGCGTGCCGATGCCGCGCGACGACGTTGAGGCGCTGCGCGAGTACATGATCGTCCGGGACGCCCGCGGGCTGGAGGATTACCTCGCGCGCTTCCAGACGACCCTGTCGGTGATGCAGACGACCGAGGCCATCGAGCGGATTGCGTACGAGCTGGCGGAGGACGCCGCGCGGGAGGGCGTGTGGTATCTGGAGGTCCGTTTCGCCCCCAACCTCAACACCCGTGGCGGACTGACCGCGGCGCAGGCCGTCGAGGCAGCGTTAGGCGGGCTCGCGCGGGCGCGACGGGACCACGGCATTGCCAGCCGGGTGCTGGTTTGTGCGCTCCGGACCCTGTCACCGGCGACCTCGCTGGACCTGGCGCGGCTCGCCGTGGACTTCCGCGACCGTGGGGTCGCCGGTTTCGACCTTGCCGGCGCCGAAGCCGGCCACCCCGCGTCGGCACACGTCGATGCCTTCCGTCACGCGCGCGAACACGACCTCCCCTGCACGTGCCACGCCGGAGAAGGGGATGGGCCCGGCTCGGTGCGGGATGCGGTGCACGCCTGCTGCGCCAGCCGTGTGGGACATGCCACGCGCCTGGTGGAGGATGAACGCCTCATGACGTTCGTGAACGATCGGCGCATCGCCCTCGAGATCTGCCTGACGAGTAACCTTCAGACCAGGGCGGTCCCCACGTTGGAGGCACACCCCCTGCCCGGGTACCTGGCCCGCGGGTTGAACGTGGTGCTGAACACCGACAATCGACTCATGAGCGGCACCACTCTCACCGATGAGTACGTGCTGGCCGCGCGTGGCCTGGGACTGGGCTTCGACGACCTGGCCCGGATCGCGCTCAACGGCTTCGAGAGTGCGTTCCTGCCCTGGGCCGAGCGCCAGGCGCTCGTCGCCCGCGCGCGTTCGGCGATCGACGCCCTTCGCGCGCCGGAACCATGACCGGTTCGGGATCAGGCCTCCCGGCGGCGCAGGAAGTGGCGCGAGTGGTCCGGGACGCCGTCGGCGACATCCACCCGGTAACCGGGCTGATCCTGGGATCCGGCCTGGGGGGACTCGCCGGTAGCATCCGGGACGCCCGGATTGTGTCGTACGCGGATCTCCCGGGCTTTCCGGCGCCAACGGTACCGGGCCACGCGGGGCGACTCATCGCCGGGACGATCGACTCGCGCGAGGTCATCGCTCTGTCGGGTCGGTTTCATGTCTACGAAGGCCATTCCGCGGCGTTGACGGGTTTCCCGGTCAGGGTGCTGCGCGCCCTCGGCGCCACGATCCTCACGGTCTCCAATGCGGCCGGCGGCGTCCGGCGCGACCTGAGTCCCGGTGATCTCATGATCATCCGGGATCACGTGAACTTCTCCTGGCACAATCCGCTCATCGGACCCGTCGTGCCGGGAGACGAGCGGTTCCCGGACATGTCCGATCCATACGACCCCGCGCTCCGCACTCTGCTGGCGGAGTGCGCCCGCACCCTCGGCCTCCGCGTCACGGATGGCGTGTACTTCGGTCTGTCGGGTCCCTCGTTCGAGACCGTCGCGGAAGTGCAGATGCTGGAGCGGCTCGGGGCCGATGCGGTCGGGATGTCCACAGTGCACGAGGTCATCGTGGCCCGCGCGATGGGGATGCGGGTGGCCGGCGTGAGCTGCATAACGAATCACGCGGTGGGACTGGGGCAGGGCCCCGTGAACCACGCCGAGGTGCTGGCAGTGACCGAGCATGCCGGGGCGGTGTTCGAGCGCCTTGTCATCGAGTTCGTGCGTCGCCTGCCCTGACCGCCTCCGACCGCCGCCACGTTCTCTCTTCCTTCCTTCTCTCTCCCCGTCTCACTCGTGCGCCTCCTGTCCCTCGCTCGTGATCTCCGTCGTCGGCGAGCTCGTGAACGCGAATCGGTGTTCGTCGTCGAGGGCATCCGCGCCGTCGAGGAGCTGCTCCGCTCACCGCTGGTGACCGTCGGGGTCCTGGTCGCGCCCAGGCTGGCCGAGTCAGCGAGGGGCGCGGCGCTTATCGAGCGGATGCGCGCCGCCGGCTGGGAGGTGGCCGGCGTGGACGACAAGGAGTTCCGCAGCGCCGCGGAGACCGAATCACCCCAGGGGGTGCTGGCCATCTCACGCGTACCGGACCGGTCGATCGAGTCACTCGCCGAGCGCACAACCTTGCGGCTCCTGCTGCTGGATGCGGTGCAGGATCCGGGAAACGTCGGCACGCTCATCCGGACCGCGGCGGCGTTGGGCGCCGATGCAACCGTCGCCCTGCCGGGCACCGTTGACGTGTGGAACGCGAAAGTCGTCCGTAGCGCAATGGGCGCGCACTTTCATCATCCGGCATTCCACGCGGCGTGGGAGGACGTTCACGCCTTCCTGCGTCGTGGCGACGTGGCGTTGTGGGGAGCCGATTCGAGGGGCGAGACGCCTGGTGCAGCGGCGCCAGCCAGGCTCGCGCTCGCGGTCGGGAACGAAGGCGGCGGATTGTCCGCCTCGGTCCGCGGTGCCGCCGACCGGATCGTGTCCCTCCCCATATCGAGCGCCGTCGAATCCCTCAACGTGGCGGTAGCCGCCGGTATCCTGTTGCACGAGTTGCGCCCGTGACCGACTGGCCCCCCCTGGTGCTCTTCGGCGTGATCGGCGCCGCGATCGGGTCGTTTCTCAACGTGTGTATCGCGCGGTGGCCCCTGGAGCAGTCGGTCATCCGGCCGCCGTCACGCTGCCCGCGTTGCGGTGCCTCCATCGCCTGGTACGACAATGTGCCGGTGATCGGATGGCTGTTGCTGCGCGGACGCTGCCGGAACTGCCGCGAGCCCATCTCCGTAGTGTATCCGGCGGTGGAGCTGATTGTCGCGACGGGATGGCTGGTTGCCGCGCTGGCATACGGACCATCCTTCACCGCCGTCCGGGTCGCCGTGTTCGGCACGCTCATGCTGGGGATCGCCATGACCGACGCGAAACACTATCTGATTCCGGACGGCTTCACGGTCTTCGGCCTCGTCTTCGTGCTGGGGACCAGCGTGATCGGCGGGGTGCAGGGATACGTGACGCCGTTCGCCCTGCCGTGGGAGGCGGTGATCGGCGCCTGCGCCGGCGCCGGCGCCATCGCCATCGTCGGCTGGTTGGGCGAAGTCGTCCTGAAACGCGAGGCCATGGGCTTCGGCGACGTGACCCTGATGGCCGTGATCGGCGCGGCGCTTGGCCCGGGCCGCTCGCTGCTGGTGATCTTCCTCGGCGCGGCATTGGGCGCCGCCTTCTTCCTGCTCCTGGTGTATCCACTGATGCGTTGGCGTGGCAACCGCGCCGCCTCGCAGATCGAATTGCCCCTGGGCAAGGCGAAACCGGAGATGCCCCTCGTTCCGTTCGGTGTGTTCCTTGCGCCCGCCGCGGTGCTGGCTTTGGTTTTCGGACAACGCCTGGTGGACTGGTATCTGGGACAGATGACGGCCGTATCGTGACCGAAGACGACGTTTCGCGCCCAGTCACCGGGGCGCTCGCGAGGTTCGCGCGGGACCTGACCGCGGATGCCCGTGCCGGACGGTTGGAAACGGTCCAGGCGCGCGATCCGGAGATTTCCCGGGTGATCGACATCCTGTTGCGCCACGGGAAGAACAACGCCGCTCTCGTGGGTCCCGCGGGAGTGGGGAAAACTGCCATCGCGGAAGGGCTCGCCCAGCGCCTGGCCATTGGCGATGTGCCGCTGTCGCTGCGCAACACCCGACTGCTGGCCGTGGACCATGTCGCCCTCCTGGCCGGCACGACCTATCGCGGTCAGTACGAGGAACGGATCAGGGTCCTGGTCGAGGAAACCCGGGCCCGGCCGGACGTCGTGCTCTTCATCGACGAACTGCACAACCTCATCGGCCAGGGCACCGCGTTGGGTGTAGCGATGGATGCCGCCAACATGCTCAAGCCCGCACTGGTCCGGGGCGACTTCCGGGTCATTGGCGCCACCACGGACGACGAGTACGACCGCTGGGTCCGGGGCGATCCGGCGCTGGAGCGCCGCTTCCAGCGGGTCATGGTCCGGGAACTGTCAGCGGCGGAGACGCTCGACATCCTCCGCGCTCGCCAGCAGCGTCTGGAGCGGCACCACAACGTCATGATCACGGACGAGTCGCTGCGGGCGGCCGTGGATCTCACCGACAAGCACCAGACCGACCGGCGTCGCCCCGATCGCGCTATCGACGCCCTCGATGAGGCGTGCGCTCACACGCACGCAGTGGCACGGTATTCGTCGCGCGCCGAGGACCTGATCCGGCGGCGACGGGAGCTGCTCCGGGGCAACGGATCGAGCCGGCGCCGGGATGCCGGCGTCGAGACACCGATCCCGGTCGAGGATCCCATCGACACGGGGTTCGCCGCGCTGGCCCAGTTTGGCGCGGAGCTGGAATCGATCTTCATCGGGCCAACTACACGGAAAGCGGCTCCCGCCGAACCGGCCGTTCCCGCCCCCCCGAGGTCCGAGCCGGCTCCCTCCCCGCGGCCCGAGCCGTCCGTTCCGGCCACCCTGGGCGGGGTGGAAAGCGAACTCGCGGACATCCTCATGCGGGAAGGAATCGTGGTACGCGGCATCGACGTGGCGCGCGTCGTCGCCGTCGCCACCGGACGTGAGGTCACATGGGCCGCCTGACGAGTCGGAGGGTCTGCCGCGCCACGCACGCCGTCACGACCGTGGTGTGTGCCTTGGGCCTCGCATGTGGTGGTGGGGATGCCGGCGGAGGACCGTATGCGCGGAAAGTCCGGGAGACGATTCCCAAAATCGAGCGAGCTACCGGTCTGACGTTCAGAACGCCGCCCCGCGTGGAGTCGCAGCCACGCGATTCGGTGCGTGCCTTCCTGACACGCCGGTTCAATGACGACATGCCGGCGGCGGATCTGAGCGGCATGGAGCGGGCCTACAAGCAATTCGGGCTGATCCCGCGTTCCATGGATCTCCGGCAGTTCATGCTCGACCTGCTCACCGAACAGGTCGCCGGCTACTACGATCCGACGGCGAAGACCCTGTACGTGGTCGAGGGTGACGACGAGGCGGTGGCCGGCATCACCATTGCGCACGAACTGGTTCACGCCCTGCAGGATCAGTACTTCAATCTCGACTCGTTGCAGGACGCCCGCGACGACAACGACCGCCTTACCGCCGGACAGGCCATCGTCGAGGGCCAGGCCACGCTGGAGCAGATCGGTGCGATGATCGGATCGGACAACGCGTTCACCGCGATGCCCGGGGGATGGGATCGTGTCCGGCAGTTGATCCGGGAGCAGCAGGGTGCCATGCCGATCTTTGCCTCCGCACCCATCGTCATCCAGGAGACACTCCTCTTTCCCTACCTGACCGGCGCGGAGTTCATGCGCCGTTTCAAGCAGGAAATGAAGGGCCAGTCACCGTTCAGCAGGATGCCGGCCTCCACCGAGCAGATGATGCACCCCGACCGCTATTTCACGTCGCGCGATGACCCGACCACGGTGACGCTGCCGCGCCCATCGGTCGGGCGCGTGGTGTACGAGAACAACCTGGGCGAATTCGAGACGCGGATCCTGCTCTTCGAGTACCTCAGGGACCAGTCGTCCGCGGTGCGGGGCGCGGCGGGGTGGGATGGCGACCGGTACCAGCTGGTCGAGACGGCGCGGGGAGATGCCCTGGTCTGGGCGACGGTCTGGGACACCTCGATCGACGCGGCCGAGTTCTTCGATCTGATCGACATCGCGCTCATCAAGCGCTACGGCGCCGTACGACCGGGATCGGCCAGCCAGACGACGCGCACCTACGCCGCCGACGGGCGGACCTTCCTGCTATCGCTCGGCGACGTGCACGCGCGTCCTGTGGTCCTCTTTGTCGACGTGCCTTCGGGAGTCACGCCGCGCCTGGTGGATCTCGGCCGGATCTCGGTGCAGGAGTAGCGTGAGCGCCACCCTCGGCACGCCCGCCGAGCGCGGCCAGCAGGCTACGGAGCGCGGCACGGTGCCCGCGTCAGGCGCATCATCGCCGCGAAGCGGGACGCATCCCGACCCGCTCTCACAGCCGGTCTCGCTGCGTCCGGGGGAGGATGCCGAGCGGGAGCGCGCGCTCCGACGGATGAAGGGGTGGGCCACCGGGCTGCTGGCCCTCGCGAGCGTGGTCTTTCTCGTCGCCAAGCTGTTCGAGTCGCGCTATCCCTGGCTGGGCATCGTGGTGGCGACGGCGGAGGCATCGATGGTCGGAGCGCTCGCCGACTGGTTTGCGGTCACCGCGTTATTCAAGCATCCCATGGGAATCCCGATCCCGCACACCGCGATCATCCCGGCGCGCAAGGATCGGGTCGGGATCACGCTGGGCGCGTTCGTCCAGCGGAACTTCCTCAACAAGGACGTCATCGGGATGCGACTGGTGGCGTTGCGGCCGGCGGAGCGGCTGGCGACGTGGCTCATGGAGCCGGAGTCGGTGCGGTCGGTCGCGCGCCAGATCGGGCGCGGGGTCTCGGCGGGGGCCAACGTGCTGCGCGACGAGGACGTCGATCACCTGATCGGCCAGGCGCTGCTGCAACGGGTTCGCCAGACGCCGGTGGCCCCCCTGCTGGGGCGGTTCCTCGCGCTCCTGACCGCCGAGAACCGGCACCAGGCCCTGCTGGATCAGGTGATCAAGCTGACCGCGCGGGGCTTGTCGGAAAACCAGGACCTGATCCGGCAGCGGGTCGACAAGGAAACGCCTTGGTGGGTACCCGGCGCGGTGGACGAGAAGATCACGAAGCGGATTGTCGAGGCGCTGGAAGCGACGATGCGCGACGTGCAGAGCAACCCGGAGCATCCGCTGCGCCACCGGTTTGACGCCGCCATCGACGAGTTCATCGTGAAGCTGCAGGCGTCGCCCGAGGTCATCCTCCGCGCGGAGAAGATCAAAGAGGAAGTGCTGAACGCCGAAGCGGTGAAGACGCTGTCGGAGTCCATCTGGCGCGATACGAAGGCGGCGCTGAGTCGTTATGCGGAGTCGCCGGACGAGGTGAACACGGAGGCCATCGAGCGCGGGTTGCGCGGCGTGGGTCAGGCGATCCTGTCGGACCCCGCGTTGATTGCCAGGATCGACCGGTGGATCGTGGACGCGGCGATTGCGGTGATCGAGCGGTATCAGGACGAGGTGGGGCAGCTCATCGCCAGCACTGTGCAGCGCTGGGACCCGGTGGCAACATCGTGGCGGATCGAGCTGGCAATCGGGCGCGACCTGCAGTTCATCCGGATCAACGGTACACTGGTGGGTGGGCTCGCCGGTATGCTGCTGTACCTGCTGGGCGGGCTGTTCTGAGGATGTGGCTGGATGGCCGCCTCCGTCGCCCGGGCGCGGTGTGACTGGCCAGGAAGTGTTCCAGGTGCGGCCGTCGCCCATGCACGGCCTGGGCGCTTTTTCGACGCGGCGCATACCCTCCGGCACGCGACTGATCGAGTACGTCGGGGAGCGCATCACACCGGCCGAGGCCGACGCCCGCTACCCTGACCAACCCGGCACGCCGCACCACACCTGCCTCTTCGCCATCGACGACGACATTGTCATCGACGCCGCGGTCGACGGCAATGATGCCCGGTTCATCAACCACTCGTGCGACCCGAACTGCGACGCCGTCGTGGAGGACGATCGCATCTGGATCGAGACGATCCGAAATGTCGAGCCCGGCGAAGAGCTGGCCTACGACTACGCGTTCGTCCTTCCGGAGCGCCACACCATGGCTGCCAGGCGGCGCTTCCCCTGCCGGTGCGGGTCGGCGTCGTGTCGCGGGACGATGCTCGCGCGGAAGCGCTGACTGGATGCCGATGGCGATTGCGTCTCGCGATCAAGGGCCGTCGCGGGGACGCGGTCGACGCGACGGAACGATTCAGGCGACGCTGGCGCACGGGAATCGCGGGCGTAGGTTCCGCGGTAGCGATCTCAAACCGCGGACGACCCGTCCGCTGCCCCGTGGAGACACTATGCCGAAGATCCTGCTGAGAACGGCGACCCCCATCGCCTGGCTGTCGGTGGCACTGCTCGTCACCGCGTGCGCCGAACCGGCACCGACAATCACTGCCACGATCACCAGTCCGGCCGAGGGTGACACCGTCTCGGGAACCGCGGTACAAATCACCCTTGGTGTGAGCGGGATCGATCTCGCGCCAGCCGCGGAGGCTCGTCCCGGCACGGCGCACCACCATCTGTATCTGGACACGGATTTCCCGCAGATCGAGAACCCGATTCCGGCGGGCATGGGGAATATCGTTCACCTGGGCCTGGCGCAGACGGAGTACGCCTGGCAAGGCGTGGCGCCCGGCGCGCATCGGATCATCGCCGTGCTGGCCGATCCGGCGCACGTGCCGCTCGTGCCGTACGTGACGGACACGGTCAACATCATCGTCGTGGCGCCGCCGGCCGACTCGGTGGCGAACAGGTAGTGCGGGCTACTCTGACCAAGCGTATGGCAAGTCGGCGGCTGACCCTCGGCGAAAGCGATTGACCGCCGAGGTCTCGGGCGTACAGGCACTGAGGTCTCGAGAACAGCAGTGTCATCGTCTGGTATTCTCCCGTTCCCGCGTGCCCTGCCGTACATGCTGTTGACATCAGCCAAAACCCCGAGACGTCAGGCGTTCAGCTCTCGGCCGGCTGGCTCACGTGCAGCACCTGGAACGCGACATTCGACACCAGACAGTACGCCGCAAAGAAGTAGAACCCGCTCCCGGGGATGCCATCCAGGTTGTCGGTGCCCTGCGCGGCCAGCATGGCGATGAACACGCCCACCGCAAACACGTCGGCCATCGCCCACTTGCTCAGCGAGCGGACGGCCAGGTACAGTCGGTAGCGCCGCCGTTCGTTCCGGATCGCCAGGACCGCGCCGTGCGCCAACGCCTTCAGGAACGGCACCGTCACGCTGAAGAGCAGGATCAGTCCAGCCACGAAATCGTTGTCCGATTCGTGGAGGCTGCGAACCGCCTCCAGCACGCTCTGCGTCTGCCGGAAGATCTCCTGCGTGGTGCCGAGCATCTCGATCGACGCCGTCAACGTCAGCACCGGTTGCGTCAAACCGGGGATGAGCAGGCCGATGGCCACAAGGCTGAGCAGGAGCGCGATGGCGTTGCGCAGGGTCATGGTGGATCCGGTGTGAGGAAAGGCTCGTCTGCTGCGGCGACGCGCCATTGACCGCCTCACTATGCAGGCACCCCGCGCCGGCGGGAAGGCGCGGGCGGGGCGTGACGACGCGCCGACGGCTGGCCCCGCTGACCGGGGTGCATTACGCTCAACCGCCGGTTCACATGTGGATGTCTCATCAATATTCCGGGGGCGGCCGCCGCGACGCCCGCCTCCCGTCCCGGCAACCGCAATCGAGACCCAGAATGGCAGCTGCTTCCTCCATCGCCGGATTCCTGCTGATTGCCCTTGCCGCGCCTCAGTCCGATCCGCAGGCCGCGGCTCGGGAACTGGAGCGGGTGTGCGACCGTGCCGTCAGCGACCCACGCCCCCAGACGTCAGATGCTCTCGAGGAGCGCCTGCCATCGGAGACCGGCGCGGCGGCGTCCTTCCTGCGCGGTTGTCAGCAGCTTGCCAGGCGTGACTTCGGAAGGGCGGGAGCGGAGTTCGAGCGTGCGGTGAAGGCGGAACCGTCCGTCGCGGTCTATCACTTCTGGTTCGGCCGCGCCTCCGGTGAGCAGGCGCAACGTGCGAACATACTCCGGCAACCGGGACTGGCCCGTCGCACGAAGGGGGAGTTTGAGAAAGCGGTTGCACTCGATCCAACCTACATCCCCGCGCGCGAGGGCCTGGTGCGGTACTATATCGCCGCGCCGGGCGCCTTTGGCGGCAGCGTGGATCGGGCGCGCGAGCAGGCGGTCGAGATTTCCAGGCTGAATGCCTATCGAGGCGGGCTGGCGCACGCCAACGTCGCCATCGCGGCCAGGGACACCGCGGCGCTGGTCGCTGCGCACGATCGGCTGGCGGCGCAGTTCCCGGACAGCGCGGTGCCCTGGCTGTCCCTCGTCAACATCCACCTCGCGCGGCGCCAGTGGCTGAGCGCCTGGTCCGCGATCGACTCGGTGGAGCGCCGTCGTCCCGATCTGGCGACCGTACCCTACGCCATCGGCCGGGCGGCGGCGGAGTCGGGCGAGCAACTCGACCGCGGTGAGGCGGCGCTTCATGCGTACCTGCGGCACACGCCGGCACCTAACGAGCCCGGCCATGCGGCCACCTACTGGCGCCTGGGCGGCATCGCCCGGCAACGGGGCGACACGACCGCCGCGCGCCGGGCGTGGGAGACGGCGCTGACGATCGATCCGACGTTCCAGCCGGTCCGGGACGCGCTGGCCAGACGATGACGCGGACAGCCCCGACGGTCGCCCGCCCGGGGGCAGTCGATCAAGGCAGGAGCGGGGTGGGCGTGGGCGGCGAGATGGACGGCACCGGTCGGGTGGCACCGGTCGCCGGCTCGGTGGCGGCGGCGACGTCGGCTGGCTGGGCGTAGTTCGGCCTGGGCAGCAAGGCGTGGCGCAGGACGTCGTCCATCGTGCTGACGAACGTGAACGCCATGTGCTGCTTCACCTCGTCGGGAATGTCACGAAGGTCCTTCTGGTTGCCCTTGGGCAGCAGCACCTCGCGCAGACCGGAGCGGTACGCGGCCAGCGTCTTCTCCTTCACGCCGCCGATCTCCAGCACCTTGCCGCGGAGGGTCACCTCGCCGGTCATCGCGAGGTCGCGCCGCACCGGGCGCCGGGACAGCACACTGGCGATCGCCAGCGTCACGGCCACGCCGGCGCTGGGCCCGTCCTTGGGCACCGAACCCGCCGGGAAGTGGATGTGCAGGTCGGTTTCCTTGAATTCCTTTTCCGCCGCACCCAGCGCCACCGACCGGGAGCGCACGAAGGAATAGGCTGCATCGACCGATTCGCGCATGACGTCGCCCAGTTGGCCGGTGACGGTGAGCTTGCCCGAGCCGGGCATGCGAAGGGCCTCGATCGTCATGATGTCACCGCCGGTGGCGGTCCACGCGAGGCCGGTGACGGCACCGACCTCCGGGTCCTTCTCCGCCTCCTCGGACGAATACCGCGGGGCGCCCAGGACCTCTTCGATCTTGTCGTTGTCGATGATCCAGGCGCCTTCCTCGCCCTCCGCCTTGGCGCGGGCCCGCTTGCGCAGGATGGCCGCCAGGTTGCGCCCGAAGTTCCGGAGCCCGGCTTCGCGCGAGTAGCGGTTGGAGATCAGGCCCAGCACTTCGTCCGTGAACTGGATGTCCTTGTCGGTGATGCCGTGCTCCTCCAGCAGCTGGGGGAGGAGGTATCGCCAGGCGATCTCGACTTTCTCCTCGATGGTGTAACCGGCGATGCGGATGACCTCGAGGCGGTCGCGCAGCGGCGCGGGGATGTCGAACAGGTTGTTCGCCGTGCAGATGAAGAGCACCGACGACAGGTCGAACTGCAGGTTCAGGTAGTGGTCGACGAACTCGTGGTTCTGCGCGGGGTCGAGGACCTCGAGCATGGCCGCGGTCGGGTCGCCGGACGCGCCGCCGCCGGCCATCTTGTCGATCTCGTCGATCATCATCACGGGGTCGCGGACGCCGACGCGTCGCAGCGCCTGGATGAGGAGGCCGGGCATGGCGCCCACGTAGGTGCGCCGGTGTCCCCGGATCTCGGCCTCGTCGCGCACGCCGCCCACCGAGATGCGGTAGAAACCCCGCCCGATGGACGTGGCGATGGCGGTGCCTAACGATGTCTTGCCGGTGCCGGGCGGGCCCACGAAGCAGAGGATAGGCCCGTGGGGGTCGCCGCCCCGCAGTTTGCGGACGGCCAGGTACTCGATGATGCGTTCCTTCGCTTCGTTCAGCCCGTAGTGGCGCTCGTCCAGCGCGGTCTCGACATCCTTCAGCTCGATCAGCTCGGTTCCCGTCTTCTTGTTCCAGGGCAGCGAGAGAATCCAGTCGAGGTACGTGCGAATGACCTGGTATTCCGACGACGCCGGCGACAGCATGCGCAGCCGTTCGGTCTCCCGTCGCGCTTCCTGCCCCACGCGTTCCGGCAGGTTGGCTTCGTCCACCTTCTTGAGGATCTCGATGGCTTCCTTCTCGCCCGGGTCGGTCTCCCCAAGCTCGGTCTGGATCGCGCGGAGCTGCTGCCGCAGGTAGAACTCGCGCTGGTGCTGCTCGATCTTCACCTCGGTCGTGCGCTTCACGTCTTCCATCACGCGCGCACGCCCCACCTCGCGCTCCAGCCGGGTGAGGATGAACTGGAGTCGCTGTCCGACGTCCAGGCGCTGCAGCACCTCGTCCTTGTCCGAGATCCGGAAGTTCATGTTGGTCGCCGCGAGGTCGGCGAACCGGCCCGGATCAGAGACGTTCATCTTCAGGATCTGGGGAACCTCGTCCGGAATGCGGTCGATGAGGTCCGCCAGCGTCTCGGCGGCCGACACGATGCGGGCAACGAGGTCGTCCAGATCGGAGGGGTCCGCTGGCGTCTCTCGGGCCGGCTTGACGGCGGCAATCAGGTAGGGCTCCGTCCGTTCGATCGACTCGATGGTGATCCGCCGAAGCCCCTGGAGCGTGATCTGGACAGTGTCACCCGGCAGGTTGATGCGCTCGTGTACGCGCGCGGCCACCCCGACGCGACCGATGAACTTCTGCGAATCGAGCGCCTCGTCCGCCTCCCCGCCGGCGACCACGAGTCCCACGACCAGGCCCGAGTCCTCGTTGTCGCGGAGCAGCGCGAGGTTCTCGGGTGCGCCCATCTGGACGGCGATCGTCCCCAACGGGTAGACAATGGTCGACCGGAGGGCCATCAGCGGGAGCTTCGGGGGAAGCTCGGCACCCAGGATCTCGTCGCGTCGCTGGATTCGGGGCATCGGGAACCGAGGGGTGGAGTCAATGAGGGAGGAAGGGAGGGGACTCCCCTCAGCTGGTGCCCGCGCCCGGCAGAGGGTCCTCCCTACTCAGTATCGGCAAGCAACATACCATCGGGCGTCGCGATTGGTGATTCGTGGATTGCAGGGTGCTGGGCGCCAGGGGACTCGGCAGCGGGTGCATGGCGGGTTCAGCGCTGGCCACCGACGCGAGCCGGCCGTCTTTCGCCGGTCGCCCGAGGCTGCGTCGGAAGTCCAAGCCACACTTCCGTTTAGACTCGCGCCTGGATACAATAAACGGCTATGTTCGACGAGCTCTCCGACAAGGTCGCCGGCGTTTTCTCGAAGCTCCGCGGTCGCGGGGTGCTCAGCGACGCCGACATCAAGGACGGACTGCGCGACATGCGCCGCGTGCTGCTCGAAGCCGACGTCAGTTTCCAGCTCACGCGCGAGTTCCTGGAGAACGTCGAGCAGCGGGCGGTCGGGTTGTCGGCCATCAAGACCGTGGCGCCCGCGCAGCAGCTCGTCAAGATCGTGCACGACCAGCTCACCGCGATGCTGGGCGAGCGCCGGGAGGGACTCCGGTTCAGCAGTGTGCCACCCACGGTCGTTATGCTGGTCGGCCTGCAGGGCTCCGGCAAGACCACCACGGCCGCCAAGCTGGCGCGGCGCATGAAACAGGAGGGGCGTCCCACCAGGCTGGTCGCGGCCGACGTGTATCGGCCGGCAGCTATCGACCAACTGGAGACCCTTGGCGCCCAGCTCGAGATCCCGGTGTACGCCGATCGCGACACCCGGGACGTGGTGAAGATCGCCCGGGCGGGCATCGAGGAGGGCAAGCGGGCGCGCGACCGCGTCGTGCTGCTCGACACTGCCGGCCGGCTGCAGATCGACGAGGACATGATGTCCGAGCTCGTCCGGGTGCGCGACGCCGTGCGTCCGGACGAGATCCTGCTGGTCGCCGACGGCATGACGGGGCAGGATGCGGTCCGCATCGCGCAGGGGTTCAACGATGCGTTAGGCATCACCGGCGTCATCCTGACCAAGATGGACGGTGATGCGCGCGGCGGCGCGGCGCTCTCGATTTACGGCGTCACGAAGAAGCCGATCAAGTACGTGGGCGTGGGGGAGAAGCCCGAGGCGCTGGAGGAGTTTCATCCCGAGCGCATGGCGGGGCGCATTCTGCAGATGGGCGACATCGTCTCGCTCGTGGAGAAGGCGCAGGAAGCGTTCGACAGCGCCGAGGCGAAGAAGCTGGAGAAGAAAGTGCGGAAGGAAGGAGTGGATCTGCAGGACTTCCTGTCCGCCATGAAGCAGATGCAGAAGCTGGGTCCCCTGGAAGGACTGCTGAAGATGCTCCCCGGGGTGAACGCGAAGATGCTCAAGCAGGCCAACACCGACCCGAAGCGGATGCGGCACGTCGAGGCGATCGTGCTGTCCATGACGCCGCGGGAACGGAAGACGCCGGGGATCATCAACGGCTCACGCCGGGCGCGCATCGCGCGCGGTGCCGGCCGCCCGATCCAGGAGGTCAACCGGCTGCTCGACCAGTTCCGTGAGATGCAGAAGATGATGAAGAAGGCCGCCGGTGGCGGCAGAATGGTGAGGTAGTGAGGAGTGAGGAGTGAGGAGTGTACTCTTCACTCTTCACTCTTCACTCTTCACTCTTCACTACTCACTAGTCCTACCGGGCGCGCTCCGGAAACGCCGGAGTCGCGAGGAGCCCGGTCTGCCGCACCAGCACCACCTGAATGAGGATCACACCATGGCAGTTCGCATCCGCCTCCGCCGCGTCGGCCGCAAGAAGCAGCCGCACTACCGCATCGTCGTGGCCGAGCATACCAGCCCGCGGGACGGGCGGTTCATCGAAATCATCGGGCATTACCATCCTCGTCAGGCGGAGAACAGCCTTGATGTGAAGACCGACCGCGCCAACTACTGGCTCGATTCCGGCGCGCTGCCGTCGGACACGGTCCGCTCGCTGCTGCGTCGCGTCGGGGTGCTCAAGGCCCGCCACGAGGCGCGCATCGCCAGGAAGCTCCAGTCATCCGCAGTCCCCGTCGCGACGGAGGAGTAGCGCGCGCGGGAACGTACGATGTCGGGTGACGAGTCCCAGGCCCCATCCGGGCTGGTGGCGGTCGGCCGCGTGCGCCGTTCCCACGGTGTGCGCGGCGTGCTCGTCGTGGAGGCCCTGACGTCCGGTCCGGAGCCGGTCTTCGCGGCTGGCCGACGGCTCTTCGTCGCTGCCTCGAGCGGCGAACCGATGGACTCGCCGCGGGAACTGCACGTCGAATGGGCGGAGCCGTTCCAGGGCGGATTCCGCGTCCAGTTCAGCGAGATCACCGGCCGGGAAGAGTCCGACCTCTGGCGCAATCGCCTGTTGCTGGCACCCCGGGGCGAGCTTCCCGCGCCGGACGAGACCGTGTTCCTGCTTCAGAATCTCATCGGGCTCCACGTGGAACGGGCCAACGGCGACGCCGTCGGCACCGTGGAGGCGTACTATGAGCTCCCGCACGACGTGCTGATCGAGGTCTCCCGACCGGTCGGCTCCGTCCTGATTCCGTATCGGGAGGAGTTCGTCACGTCGGTGGACCTGGAGGCGAAGCGGATGGTAGTGGAACCACCGGAAGGATTGTTATGAGGTCGAGGTGTGGTTGCCTCTCGCTGATCGCTGATTCTCGGCAATGCTGATCACCGTCGTCACCATCTTCCCCGAGTTCTTCAGTGGACCATTGTCGCTCTCCATTCCGGCGCGGGCGGCTGCTGCCGGAGCGGTTCAATACCGTATCGTGGACCTCAGGGATTTCACCCATGACCGCCACCGCACTGTCGACGATTATCCGTATGGGGGCGGTGCCGGAATGGTCATGAAGCCCGGTCCCTTCTTCGAGGCCATGGACGCGCTGCGGCCGAAAGGCCCGATCGTGCTGCTGTCGCCGCGGGGCCGCCAGTTCACGCAGGAGGACGCTCGTCGCTTCACGCTGGAACCGGAGGTGACGTTGCTCTGCGGCCACTACAAGGACGTGGACCAGCGCGTGGCAGACCACCTCGCCACGGAGGAACTGTCGATCGGGAATTTCGTACTCAGCGGGGGGGAGCCGGCCGCCCTGGCGATCATCGACGCCACTGTGCGCCTTCTCCCCGGTGCGATTTCGGATCCGGCAAGCGCCCAGGGTGATTCGTTCTACGATCGTGACTTGAGCGCGCCGAGCTATACGCGGCCGCCGGTCTATCGTGGGCACGCCGTGCCGGAGGTCCTCCTGTCGGGGGATCACGCTCGCATTGTCCAGTGGCGCCAACAGGAGGGGGAACGGTTGTCGCGGGAGCAGGGGGAGACTTGAGCGTGCTCAGGTGGTTGGTCATCGTCGGCGTCGCGGCAGGGTGCGTTTCGCTCCCGTCGCGGTCGGTTGCTCGTCAGGCGGGCGTGTCGGAGGCGTCGTCGACCGCCACGGGCCGCATGGTCTTTCGGGCGGGGCTGGCGCCCGAGACCGGGACCGAAGCCCGGCAGGGCCCAACCGGAACGCTCGAGCTGGTGTTCCGCGACGAGGAGCGATTCGAGTACGTCCTCATTCTGCGCGACGCCTCCCAGGCCCTCTACCACTCGGCCATCGTGGTTCGAAAGGGGGCGTCCGAATCGCTCGCCGTCCTGGCGGCCGGCGTCGAGTTGCGCGGGGCGTACGTGCAGTTGCGTGGAACCGGGACCTTCCCGGTTGAGTCGCAAGGCGAGACGGTTCTCGAGGAGCTCCGCCGCGCCCCGGGCGCGTTCGAGGTGTTTGTGAAGACGTCGGGCGGAGCATCGCCGAATCTGAGAGGCAGCATCCGGTAGAGCGGGAGATGGGTACCGCTGCTTTCTGATGAGAAGATGGAGCACCTTGCGGCGGGACGGCCGCGGAGGCTCGGCGGTTCTGCCACCTGGTACACGGGGAGCCGGTGTTGGTCCGCTGGCGTAACGTCTTGATGGGTGTTACGTTACCCAGTCTTTCTCAAGCCGGTCCTTCGGCGGGTTTCCCCGCGATTGGGCTCGCTCCCCGACCCGAGTTGGTTCCATGCATCCGTTCATTGAAACACAGAAGGAGTGGCTGCGCGACAATATTCCACCGTTCCGCGCCGGCGACACTCTGAAGGTGATGGTTCGTGTCCGCGAAGGTGACAAGGAGCGCCTCCAGGCGTTCGAAGGCGTCTGCATTGCCCGCCGCGGCAGTGGAGTCAGTGCCAGTTTCACGGTACGCAAGATCTCCAACGGCGTCGGCGTCGAGCGAATCTTCCCGACTCACAGCCCGATGATTGCGGGGATCACCGTCGTCCGCCGCGGGCGCGTGCGCCGGGCGAAGCTCTACTACCTGCGACATCTGACCGGCAAGGCGACGCGCATTCGCGAGCGGAAGGTCCGCGTGCAGGTTCCCGAGACCGCGACGACCGAGGAGTGACGGCTGTGTTCCGCGTCGAGGCCTGGTAACGGAGCCAGGCGACCATGTCGGGCGGCCGGAAGCGCTGGAGCGGCATCGAGCGTGAACTGCGCGCCGCTCACGGCCCCCTGATCGCTGGTGTAGATGAAGTCGGACGGGGTCCACTTGCGGGCCCCGTTGTCGCATGCGCCGTCATCATGCCGCCCGATCGCCGCGCCATCGCGGGTGTCGACGACTCCAAGCGACTGCCCGAAGCGGAGCGCGACAGACTCGCGCGGAAGGTCCGGGAAACGGCGCTGGCGATCGGACTGGGAGCGGCCTCCGTACGGGAGATCGACACCTACAACATCTACCACGCCAGCACCCGCGCCATCCGCCGCGCCGTCCATCGACTGCGTCTGCGACCCGACCATGTGGTGCTCGACGGGAATCCGATCCGCACGCTGGAGATCCAGCACACGGCCGTCGTACAGGGCGACTCCCGCTGCTACGCCGTCGCCTGCGCGTCGATCGTTGCGAAGGTCCTGAGAGACCGGCTCATGCGCAGGCTGGCGCTTCGCTATCCGGCGTACGGCTGGGACCGGAACGCGGGCTACGCCACGGCGGAGCACATGACGGTGCTCGACTCCATCGGCGGTACGCCGCACCATCGCACCTCATTCCGCACCAAGCAGCTCGAACTCCTGCTCAGCGACGTGGCGTTCGAGGTCGCTGAGGTCCCCCCTGCGCCAGCGATCACTGTCCGCTTTCGAGAGGCGACTGCGATCTGACGGCGGTCCCGCTGCTGCAGAACAGCCCGGGACGGCGTATCAGTGAACAGTCTGCGAAGCTCCCTCTCCGCGCGAGTGCCCGAACGTCCAACGAGTCACAAGTCAAGTACTACCAATATCTTGTGACCCGGGTCACAGAGCTTGAGAGGGTGTTACCGCTACGTTCATTGTGCGTCCATTGTGACGATAGGGACGCGATGCGTGACGCTGGCATTACCGACATCAACTCAGTGAGAGAGGGGAATATCATGATCCGCAACCTGGCACTGCTCGCCCTGGCGTCGTCAGCGCTCAGCGCATGCGCGAGCAAGGGCTATGTCCGAACTCAGGTCGAGACCAGCATCGCCGCCGAGCGCAGTGCGCGCGAGTCGGCCGACGCCGACCTGAATGGCAAGGTGACGACACTGGGGACCGACATCACCACCGTGAAGTCCGAAGTCGCGACTCTGAAGACCGACGTCGCCGCGCTTCGGACCGACCTGACCGCGCTGCGCGACGAGTTCGGCGCCAAGATCACCGCGATGGAGAACGGGATGAAGTTCGCCTTCCCGGTGACGTTCGCGTTCGATGACGCCACGGTGCGCGACGAGGATCGGCCGAGCCTGGACCGCTTTGCCGAGGTGGTGAACAAGCACTACGGCGGTTCCGTCGTGACGGTGGAAGGTCATGCCGATCCCGCTGGTTCGCGCGCTTACAACATGGCCCTGTCGCAGCGCCGGGCCGAGTCGGTTGCCGCGTACCTGACGATGGCCGGCCTGAACGGTGTCGATCTGCGCTCGGTCGGATTGGGCGAGGACCGTCAGGTCGTGAAGGGCGCCGAGAATGAAGACCCCGGCGCACAGACCAATCGCCGCGTCGTCTTCGTGGTGGAGTCTGCCGCTGCCGGCCGCGTGATCAGCAGCATCAAGCCGTAATCGTCTCGAGCCATTGGGGTGGGTCGAGGCACACGAAGGCCCGGAGCTGAAGCTCCGGGCCTTCGTGCCGTGTTCCCGCTCAGCGTTCAGGCAGACGGACCACCCGTGTCCCGGGATGGCCGTCAGCGGACGAACGTGGATCCGGCGTAGACGTGCTCGAGTGCCCGTTCCACAGCGAGCGGTTCGCGATGTCCCAGGCGCCGCAGGATGTCCCCCTCGCTTATGATTCCGACCAGCGAACCGTCGGCCGACAGGACGGGGAGACGTCTCACCCTGGCCTGTTCCATTTTCCGCATGGCGCGGTCCGAGGCGTCGGTGACGAGAACGGAGTGGATCGGAGTGGCGGTCATGTGGTCAGCCACCGTACAGATGGGTTTGTGCTTTCGCGCCACGCATCGCGTGGTGATGTCGCGGTCCGTGAGGATGCCGATTACCCGCCTGGAATCCTCGTCGGCCACCACCGGTGTGCAGCCGATGCCGTGGTATCGCATCAGCTCGGCTGCTCGCCAGATCGGATCCGTGGGAAGGACACACAGCGGATCGCGAGTCATCATCTCCCGGGCCAGCATGGCACTACCTCCGTCGACGTCACCGCACAATAGTCGATGATGGCCGGTACGACATACGGGTTACGTCACACTCATGTCAGCGAAGCCCTTCCGCACGTAACCGGTGAGGGTGGAATCGGCGTGGTCAGCCTTCTGCCGATTGGGCGCTGGTGTCCATATTTGCTGGGGACCGAGAAAGGACCCGGTAGCTCAGCTGGTAGAGCAACGGACTTTTAATCCGTAGGTCGCGGGTTCGAGACCCGCCCGGGTCATTCTTGAGGGTCAAGGGTTAAGGGGCAAGGGTTAAGGGTCAACGGTCACGATTGCAGATGTCCGTATTCACCAATCCTGCTGGCGCCGCTGCGGAGCACGCG
Source organism: Gemmatimonadaceae bacterium (assembly GCA_036393555.1). GTDB lineage: Bacteria > Gemmatimonadota > Gemmatimonadetes > Gemmatimonadales > Gemmatimonadaceae > JABWBJ01. Next base: position 16,735 of record DASWGU010000236.1, on the reverse strand, counting down.
CGTGCGTACGTCGCCGCCATCCTGGGGCTGCTGGGCGACAAGGACCCGCGCGCGGTCCTGGGTGACACCTCTGCTCAGCTTCGTCGCCTCGTTGAGTCGACGCCGCCGGATGTGCTCATGCGGTCCGAGGCGCCCGCCAAATGGTCCATGGGTCAGGTCGTCGCCCACCTGGCCGATTCGGATCTGGTCTGGGGCTGGCGGCTCCGGCTGATCCTCTCTCAGGATCGCCCCAGCCTCACGGGTTACGACCAGGACGCCTGGGCTGACCGGCTCGGTTACTCCGACATCAATCCCGACGAGTCGCTCGAGCTGTTCGACGTGCTGCGCCGCAGCAACCTCGCGCTGGTCAATCGCGCGTCGCCTGACGACCTGCAACGCGTTGGCGTTCACGTGGAACGAGGCGATGAGAGCCTGGCGCATCAGCTCAAGCTCTACGCGGGCCACGATCTCCTGCATCTCAACCAGCTGCAGCGGATCAGGGCAGCACTCGCCTGACGCCGGGGTCAGAGTTCAGAGCCGCACCCTCCGGTCCTTACGACCGGCGACCTCTCACTCCTTCGCTCTCCACACCATGCGCGAGATGTCCGCGATCAGCCTGCTGGCGACGGGGCGCTCGGCGATTCCCTTGGTCAGCACGACCAGGACGTAGGGCTTCCTGCCCGGAGGGTAGATGATTGCCGCGTCGTGCGTGACACCGGTAATCCACCCGGTCTTGTGCGCGACGCGCGTTCCCGACGGCAGGCCGGCGGGGATCCACTCGTTGAACTCCTGGGCAGCCAGGACCGCGATCATCTCCCGGCAACTCGATGATGACGCCGCTCGTCCCGTCTCGATCGCCTCCAGCAGCGTGGCCAGGTCGCGCGCCGACGTCTGGTTGTTCAGACCCTGCTGAAACGCCTTCCCGTCCTCGACGCCCCGCAGGACCTTCATGTTCGTCGCGCCCAGGGAGCGCGCGGTGGCATCTACCCGCTTCGCGTCGAGTACCTCGATGAGCGTGTTGGTCGCCAGGTTGCTCGATCGGACGATCATCCGCTCCACCAGCCACCGCAGCGGAACGTGCTGGCCGACACGCTCGAAGACGCTACTGTCCGAGTCCACACCGGGACTGAGTGAATACGGCGATCCATCGACGATCGACTTGAATTCCGTTCCCAGGAGGAGGTCCTGGTCCTTCCGGAGCCGCCCGGCGTCGAGCGCACGGAAGTACTCGATCATGACCGGCACCTTCATGGTGCTGGCCGCGTGAAAGAGTGTGTCGGGGTTCACAAAAAAAGCGGTTCCGCCGCCCACTTCGCGGAACACGACACCCACGGTTGACCCAGGTACCTGCGCGATCCGTTCGAGCACGAGTTGTCGGAGTTGGGCCCGATCGGCGGCGGGCGTCTCCTGAGCGGTTGCCACTCGGGCGACGAGAAGAACAGCAGGGAGCAGTCGAAGTGCGGTCATGGTCGAATGAAAGCGTGGGAAGCGGCGAGCTGGAAGTAGGTCGTGGGTCACCAGCAGGGCTCCCGGTCCTGCGTAAGGGCAGGACCTCAGCCGATCTTGTCCCTGATGCGCCGTGTGATCGGCGGTTGCCTCAGCGCACCTTCGGTCGTGTTTCGAGAGCAATCCTTCCCCGGACCCGAATTCCGCCATGGACCTCCCACCGTTCGCCGGCCGCAATGAGCCGATCGGCGCGGAAACCCCGGCGAACACCGTCCCGATTCAGCGACCAGCACGGCTCCGCTTCGCATCGTTCTCGTTCCAGCGGCAACCGTCGGGACGGGGCACCGCAGAAGTCGTCCTGGAGAAGCACGACGGCACCCGATTCGTGGGTCGCATCGATGGCGTTTCCAGCGCATGGGCCGACCTCCGCCTTGCCGCCGAAGCGACGCTTCGGGCCATCGCGGAATACAACAACAACCATCGGGCATTCGAGCTCGTCGGGGTCAAGTCCCTCCGCGCGTTCGATGCCAACGTCGTCATGGTGAGTGTCGTGGGACATCGAGACGGCAAGGCGCAGCAATTGCTCGGTTGCCGGATCGCCGAAGGGGACCAGCTGAGAAGCGCCGTGCTGGCGACGCTGCAGGCGACGAATCGGGTGATGAGTCCCGGGGAAGACTGAGCAGCAAAGAAACAGGTAGGACGTCTCAGGTCTCAGGGGCAACCCCGATCCCGGTAGTGTTGTCTGAGGCTGAGAGGGGCGATCGGTCCGCTCGTTCGTCCCAACTTCTGGCGTCATGGCGATCCCCGTGTAAGATCGGCGGGGTCCGCTAACGAAACCTCTCAGTCCGTCCGCCGCGAACCCGCCCACATGCCTGGTTCCGTCCGCCTTACTCTGCTCGCTGTGCTGGCTGCGGCGGCGTGCCATCCCTCTGCCGGGGCGGTGCTCACGGCTCCCGTCGCCGTCACCGATCCGGCGAACGGGCCCATGGACAGTACCGCGGAGGTGGAATCGGCGGACTCGCTGTCGGCCGAGACCCTGAGCGCTGATGCAACGGACTCGACGGGTGACGCAGCTGTCGCCATTGCTGGCGCGATCAGCGACGTGCCGCCGGCGCCGCCCGCAGATGCATCGTGGGACATCGAGATCCGCCAGTACCTGACCCACGACCGGGTGGAATACTACCTGCGGCGCTTCACCGGCGAGGCGCGCGAGCGGATCGTGTCGTGGATGCAGCGTGGTATCCGTTACGAGCCGATGATCCGGCAGACGTTCCGCGAAGCCGGTATCGCCGAAGACATGTACTACCTGGCGTTGGTGGAAAGCGGGTACGATCCACACGCCTACTCCCGCGCCGCCGCGGTGGGGATGTGGCAGTTCATCGCATCGACCGGGCGGGGCATGGGGCTGCGGATCGACTGGTGGGTCGACGAGCGGCGAGATCCGATGCGTTCGACCAGGGCTGCCGCCCGGTTCCTGGGTTCGCTGCGTGACCAGTTCGGATCGATGTACCTGGCGGCTGCGGCGTACAACGGAGGCCCGGGTCGCGTCTCGCGTGGACTCACGCGATTCGCCACCGCCATCGGCGATTCGGAAGGCGATGACCAGTTCTTCGCGCTGGCCGGCACCCGGGCGCTGAAGGCCGAGACCTCGAATTACGTGCCCCAGCTCATTGCCGCGGCGGCTATCGGCAAGGAGCCGTGGAAGTACGGTATCTCTTTCGATTCGGTGGCGTCGTACGCCTACGACTCGGTCCGGGTCCCGGCGGGGACGGCGGTAGGGGCCGTGGCGCTCGCGTCGGGCGCCGCGCTCGACGCGGTACGCGACCTGAATCCCCACCTCCTGCGTGGCGCTACGCCACCGAAGGACAGCACCTGGGTTCGGGTTCCAGTGGGACTCGCTGCTTCATTCGACAGCGAATTCGCCGCACTGCCGGACTCGACGCGGAACGCGTGGAGGGCCGTCAAGGTCAGGAAGGCGACGACGCTCGCGACGCTCGCGAAGGGAGCTGGGGTCACCACCACCCAGCTTCGCTGGTACAACCCAATAGTCCGGGGAACGAGGGTCGCCGCGGGAGCCACGGTCAACGTGCCGACGCGCCTGGCGGTACGCGCCGCCTTTGACGTCCCGGATCCGGGGCTGAGCCGCGGTGGCGCGGCCGTGAACGGCGTGCACGTGGTACGTCGAGGAGAAACGCTGTCCCACATCGCGCGATGGAACGGAACTTCGGTCGCGCGTCTGATGGCGCTCAACGGCCTGAAGAAGAGCGTGATCTTCCCGGGGCAGTCGATCCGGGTGCGACCCGCCACCACAAAGAAGGGCTGAAAAAGCGGCCGGCCCCGCGATGGGACCGGCCGCTGTCCTTGTCATTCCAGTCGCCAATCAGTTGTTGGCGACGCCCGTGCCGCGGTAACCCTTGAGGATCACCCGGTCGTAACCGTTCGACGGGTCAATCCCCAGCTCCCGGTCAAGATCAACCGCCGTGGGGCCCCGGTTGTACACGAGCAGCGCGAGCTGAACGTCGCCGCGGTACTGCCTGAGCAGGCTCCGGAGGTACCGGAAGCCGATGGTGAGGTTCAGGTCACGGTCGTACAACTCCTCCCGGGTCAGCTTGGGGTAGTAGCCGCGTGCCGTGGCCAGCATCACCTGCGCCAGCCCTATTGCCCCGACCGGGCTGGTGGCGCGTTCCACGAATTGGCTCTCCAACCGAACCAGAGGGAAAGCCAGCGCCGGGTCGATCCCCTCAGCGAGGGCAATGTCGTAGATCGCTCCGGACAATTCGGGCGCGATACGGTACCGGCGGGAGTAGTTGAAGATGGCGTGCCAGCGCTCCAACTGAGCGCCGCCAAGTCCATGGCCGGCCGCCGAGCCGTCGGTTCCGGTGCGCGACCTGATGGTAGGCCCGGTTCCGGCCGCGGAAGCCTCCGCCGGCTCCCAGCTTCGCGTGACCAGCCCCGTGGCGATCGCGAGTCCAGCCAGCATGACCCAGGCTCGAATACGACGACGGCGACGCAGAGCATCGCCGGCATGCACATAGGTTCCGCGAAGGTCCTTCATGGGCCTCCCATTATGGGCAACAGGCCGGTCGAGTCGTGCTTCGTCCGGTCCGAAGACAGTTCAACAGGGTGTCGTCCGCTATCCTCGCTCCCTGACCCAGTGGCCACTCTTCCCACCCTGTTTTTCGATGACTGAAATCTCGCCTATCTCCAGGTCGCGATCCAAGCCCTTCACCATGTCGAATATTGTGAGCAACGTCACAGACGCGGCCACGATGGCTTCCATTTCGACGCCGGTTTGGGCTGCCGTTTTGGCGGTCGCCGTCACGCGTACGCCCGGCAGGGTTTCATCCAGGTCAATCGTTAGGTCAACATCTGCCAGTGGGATCGGATGGCAGAGCGGAATGAGTTCTGCCGTGCGCTTGGACGCCATGATCCCCGCCACGCGGGCGACGGCGATGACATCACCCTTCCGGGTCACGTTGCTGCGGATGGCGTCGAGCGTGGTGGGCTGCATGCGGATCGCGCCGCTGGCGCGAGCCAGCCGGTTGGTCACCGGCTTCGCCGAAATGTCCACCATGCGGGCGCGGCCGGTCTGGTCGAAGTGAGACACGGGTCGTGGTCGAGTAAGAGAGTCGAGAGGCGGTGTGGTCAGACCAGCACCCTGGCGAGTTCCGTGAGGAGCCTGGCAGTGATCAGCTGCGGGCTTACGTTGCCGTCGGCCAGACGCTTGGCATCTTCCACGAGGTCGATTGCCCGGCTCGCGGATGCGGCGCCACGCTCGTCGCGGGACTGCGTCCTGGTGCGCATCCGCTCGTAAAGGGCCAGGGTCAGCGCGTCGAGCGTATCCGAGAAGCCCCCGCGAGCCCCACTCTGGCCCTGCACGAAGGCCGCCCTGATCAACTCGGCGCGATTGGCCGAGGTGGCTGCTGTGAGTAGCCGGTGCGCCGCCTCGACCGCCGGCTGGCTGATCCCGGTGGACAGCAAGGTTCCTGGCGCACCCTGGGCGAGCAGCATGCGGTCGGACTCCGCTTCCGGGAGTTTCTGTTTCTGGAGGGCGGCCATCACTGCCGGTTCGGCCAGAAACGCCCGCATGGTGGCGTCATCGAGCTTCGGTACCCGCATCGCAACGACCCGGGACCGGATAGTCGGGAGCAGCACCCCGAGGGCGCTGGTGGTAATAACGATGTTGGTGTCCGCCGGAGGCTCCTCCAGGAGTTTGAGGAACGCGTTGGCCGCCACTTCCGCGCCCTCCTGCTGCGCCATGCGATCCGCATCGCCCACGACGAACACCTTGCGCCTGGCCAGGGCTGGCGTGCGCGATGCCTGTCGAACCAGGTATCGAACCGCGGCGACGTAGATGCCTTCGTTCCCCGGAGGTGCGGCATAGAGACCGCCCTGAGCGGCTCGTTTCACCCGGGCCTCGGCGAGATCGCCGGCAACGTCGTCAGGATCGGCGTCGCTGTCTTTGGGGCGGGGCCTGGGGAACAGCCACGTCAGGTCCGGGTGCGTCAGGTCCAGAACGTAGCGGCAGTCGCGGCACTCGCCGCAGGGGCGTGGAGTTCCCGAACAGAGCAGCAATTGGCCGAGCCACAGTGCCAGGCGTTGTTTGCCCACACCCGCCGGACCGTGCAGCAGGAGGCTCTGGGGAAGGGAGTGCGACGCGACGCGACGCTGGAGTCGCTCCGCGAGGTCACGATGCCCGAACAGCGGGATCAGCGGCATGGCAGATGTTCACCTCTCCCCGGGCGGGAGCACCGGTGTGGAGGCCGGCAGGCGGCGGTGCGCGGTGAGCTGCTCGTAGGCGTAGGACAGTTTGATGAGCACTGCCTCGCTCCAGGGGCGGCCGAAGAACGTCATCCCGGCCGGGAGCGTGCCGCGGCTGTACCCCATGGGCACTGTCAGCGCGGGAAACCCGGTGCTGGGTGAGAAAAACGGAGAGTTGTTGCCGTGCGGAGTGCTCAGGTCGCCGATGAGTCGCGGCGGATTGCTCCAGGTGGGATAGACCAGGGCGTCGAGGTTCTGCTCGTCCATCGAGCGCAGCACGGCGGCGCGCAGGCCGGCACGAAACTCGTCCCGGGCACGGCAGCCCGGGGCATCCTCCGGCGGCGTATCGGCGCGCTCTTCCTGCTCCAGGCGGCGCTGCACGCCGGGGTGGTAGCGGTTGGAGCGGATGATCGCCTCGAGCGAGCGCAGTGGGGGGCCATCCTCGCCCAGCGCGGCGAGGAACCGGTTCAGGTCGTACTTGAACTGCGGACAGCCACCCCGCTGCGAGCGTCGCAGGGAGTCGAGGGCGGGAAGGCTCACGGAATCGAGCACCGCCGCACCGCCGCGCCGGAGGTCGGTGATGGCCCGGTTGAATAGCGCAATGACTTCGCTGTCGTTGGAGGGCGACTCATATGCCTGACGCAGGATAGCGATGCGCGCGCCCCTGAGCCCTCCGGCATCCAGTGCCGCGAGATAGTCGGGGATCTCCCTCCCCCGGCTGGCCGCGGTGGCGGGATCATCGGGATCTTCTCCGGCGACCACCTGCAGAACGGCCGCGGCGTCCGCCACGGAGCGCGCCATGGGGCCGGCGACGTCCTGGGAAAGAAAGAGGGGAACGACTCCCGCACGACTCGTCAGGCCCATGGTCGAACGGATGCCCACGAGCGCCAGATGGGACGACGGTCCGCGTATGGAGTTGCCGGTGTCGGTGCCCAGCCCGAGGACGGCGAATCCGGCCGCGACGGCGGCCGCCGTACCGCCGCTCGATCCGGCGGTCACGCGGTCCAGCGCGTACGGGTTCTTCGTGTAGCCAGGGAGGATCGAGCTAACGGTCTCGTACGGCGAGAAGGCGAACTCCGCCATGTTTGACTTGGCGAGCACAATGGCGCCCGCCTCGCGAATGCGTCGCACCTGGAACGCGTCTTTCCCGGGGATCCAGCCCTTGAATGCGAGCGATCCGGCCGCAGTCTGGAGATCAGTCGTCTGCATGTTGTCCTTCACGATCATCGGAATGCAGTGCAGCGGCCCGAGGCGTCTGGTGGCCTGAAAAACGCGATCGAGTGAGTCGGCGACGACCAGGGCGCCCGGGTTCACGACGACAAGCGCGTTGATGGCCGGTCCCGTCCTGTCGTACGCGGCGATGCGCGCCAGGTAACTGGTCACGAGTCCGCGACACGTCAGCCGCCCGGCGGTCATGGCCGCGTGGACCTGCGCTATCGAAGCCTCGGCGACATTGAAGGCCGTCTGTTGGGCGGCGACGGGAAGAGCGAAGGAGACCAGTACCAGACAGGCGCCGACAAGCGTTCTCATGGTCGGAGAGGCTGAGTTGTGAGTGCCGGGTGCTCGAACTGCATGCTGCATCCTGGGGCTGGCCTCGCCGCCGTCAAGGGAGCGACCTCCGACCTCGACCTGTGACCTCAATGAGGTTCAGTCGCATCGCGCAGCGCGTCTCCCAGCACGTTCACGGACACCACGGTCACCAGAATCAGGAGGCCCGGATAGACCGCCAGCCAGGGTGTCGAGTACAGATAGCTCTGGGCGTTGGTGAGCATGTTCCCCCAGCTCGCGGCGGGCGGTTGGATGCCGAGCCCGAGGAACGACAGGGCGGATTCCATCAGAATCGCGGTGCCCACGCCGAACGTGAGGTTCACCGACACGCTCGGCAGCAGATGCGGCAGGGCGTGGCGTCCGAATACGCGCCAGGGGCGCGCGCCGAGCGCCCGGGCCGCCTCGACGAACGGTTGCTCCCGGATGGCCAGGAGTTCGCCTCGTACCAGTCTCGACAGGCCCATCCAGGACGTTCCGCCGATGGCGAGGATCAGGCCCGCCAGGCTGGTGCCGAAGAACGCCAGGGCGGCAATGATGAGGAACAGCGCTGGAATGGCGAGCATGGCGTCGGTCGCCCGCATGATCAGGGCGTCGGCGCGGCGGCCGGCAAGCGCCGCGAGAGCGCCTAACGTCAAGCCGAGCAGGGCGGAGCAGGCGACTGCGGCGAAGCCGACCGCCAGTGAGACGCGGCCGCCGGCCAGCAGCCTTCCCAGCACGTCGCGTCCTGCCTCGTCGGTACCCAGCGGATGATCGGCGCCGGGCAGCTCACCGGCCCGGCTGAGGTCGAGCTGGTTCGGGTCCGCCTGGTACAAGAGGGGACCGATCGCCGCCAGCGCGATGAGGATTCCCAGCATGATTCCGGCGCTGACGATTCGCCGGTGCGCGGACGCATGACCGTCCGGTGGGCGCTGGCGGTCGCTGGCGGACCCGCTCATGCCTCGAGCCGGATGCGGGGATCGATCCACAGGTACAGCAGGTCGACCACGATGTTCACCACCACGACCGCAAGCGAGATGAACAGCGTAATGGCCATGACCAGGGGGTAGTCACGACCGAGCGCCGCCTGAACGCCGAGTCGTCCGATGCCGGGCCAGGCAAACACGGTCTCGGTGATGGCGGCGCCTCCCACGAGCCTGGGGAGCTGGATGCCGAGCGCCGTGACGACGGGAATCAGCGCCGTGCGCAGGACGTGGCGGAGGGCGATCACCCGATCTGCGACGCCCTTGGCGCGAGCGACGCGCACGAAGGGCTGCCGGAACGCGGACTGCGCGGCAGATCGCATGTAGCGCAGCAACTCGGCAGTGGTCACCGCCGCCAGGACGACGGCGGGCATGACGAGGTGAAGCAGCCGGTCACCAAGCCCGCCCGCGCCGCCCGCCGCCGTGGCACCGCCGGCCGGGAAGATCGGCACGGCGATGGCGAAAGTGAAGATGGCGCCGATCGCGAGCCAGAACGTGGGCACCGCCATCGCGATGAATGCCAGGCCGGTCACGGTCCGGTCGATCCAGCCGCCGGGGCGGGCTGCGCACCAGAGCCCCAACGGGACGGCCAGGGTGACGCTCAGCAGCAGCGCCGTGGCGGCCAGCAAGGCGGTGTTCGGCAGTCGTTCGCCAATGGCGCGGCTGTTCGGCACCTCGTAGAGGAAGCTCGTTCCCAGGTCACCGCGGGCGAGTCGCCGGACCCAGAGGCCGTACTGCACGACGAGCGGGCGGTCGAGGCCGAGCCGTGCCTCGATGGCCGCGCGTTCTTCCATCGAGAGCTTGGGATCGGCGAGGACGGCGGGCCCGCCCGGGGCCAGATGCACGAGAGCGAAGGTGGCGGTGCAGACGACCAGGATCACGGTGAGCGCGTGGCCCGCGCGACGGAGCAGGAACGGGATCACGTCGATCGCCCGCCTAACGGCTCACGGAGATCGCCTCGGCATGGCGCAGCGCGTCACGCAGTCCCATCGCCGGCACTCCCCGGACGCGCGCGTTCACCGCCAGGATTTCCCGCGGATAGAAGAGCACCAGTACCGGCGGATCGGCCTGCTCCTGACGCTGGAACTCGGCGTAGATCCGCTTCCGGGCCACGGTGTCGAGCGTGGCGCGCCCCGCGGCCAGCAGGCTGTCTACCCGGCGGTTCGAGTAGCGGACGTGGTTGTTGTCCTGGCCCGTGGCGTAGAACGCGTACTGGTCGGGATCGGGCGGGGTCATCCACCAGATCAGCACGGCATCGTACTTGAAGGGGAGAACCCGGTCGCGCACCAGGGTGGCAAACTCCATGGTCTCGATGGACGCATCGATGCCGATGCGGCGGAAGTCCTGCTGCACGGCAAGCGCTGCCTGCTCCCGCGTGGGATTGCCCTTGTCCACCAGCAGCGTGAACGCGAAAAGCCGTCCCGCGTTATTGCGCAGACGGCCCTCGGCGTCCGGGTGCCACCCGGCCCGGCCGAGCAGAACTCGAGCCGAGTCCGGCGCGTAGGCCGGCGCCGGCAGGGCCGCGTCGAAGTAGTCGGCCAACACCGAGGGAATCGTGCCGCGGGGGAAGTCCGCGGCGCCCTTCAGCACCCCGTCGATGATCGCCTGACGGTTCACCGCCAGGCCCAACGCCTGCCTGACGAGAGCCGGCTGGAACATCTCGTGTGTCTGATTGAAGCCAACGTACACGTGCTGCACTATGGCATTCCGGACGACGCTGACACCGCGCGCGCGCTCCACGCTGGGCAGGTTCGCCGGCTCGATCGGGACAATGTCCAGCTCACCGGCCAGTAGCTGCGCCACCTGCGCGTTGACGTCGGGCACGATCCGGAAGATGACCCGGTCGAGCGCGGGGGTCGCGCCGTAGTAATGCGGATTGCGCTCGAGGACGATCGCCGACCCCGCGGTGGCCTGAGCGACGCGAAACGGTCCCGTGCCGACCGGTCTGGACCGGTTGAAGTCGATCGCTTCGGCAAGCCGGCCGTTCCGGAACCGGTGCGCCGGGAGGATGCCGGCGTTGTAGCCCAGCAGGGCGAGGAACGGCGCGAAGGGCGCGTGCAGGCGGAACGAAACGGTGAGCGAATCCAGCACGTCGATTCCCGCGACGGCGGCGAAGTCCGACCGCAGTCGGGAGCCGGAGGCCACGTCGATGACACGATCGAAGGTGAACTTGACGTCGCGCGCCGTGAAGGGTTCGCCGTCGTGCCAGCGAACGCCGGGGCGCAGCAAGAAGGTCCAGGTCATCCCGTCGTCGGACGTCGTCCACGAGGTGGCCAGGTCCGGCACGGGGCGCAGTTGCTCGTCCGGCCGGACGAGGGCGGAGAAGATGACCTTGTTGATCAGCACGGACCCGATGTCGGGAGCGAGGACGGGATTCAGGATCGGGTCGTTGATGAGCGGAATGCGGAGCGCATTCGGCGCGTCGACGGGTTCCGCGCCGGCGCAGGCGGCGAGGAGCAGCAGGGTGAACCCGCGCCGCGACATGAGTCGCCGCCCGGGTACCGGGCGATCCTGGCGGAGCGAAGCAAGCGTGGTCACGCCGCCGATCACGCCATCGCGTCCTGCACCGTACGCCGCGCGTCCCGGAGCGCGGCGACGAGGCGGTTCTGTCCGCGCGTCAGGTGCGTCGTCAGGAAGCCCAGCCGGTCGGCAGGCGTGGTCGGCACCTGGAGGGCGACGCTGAGGTCGGGCAGCGAGGGAATCGATTCCGCGGGATCGTGAAAGAACTCCGGACCCCGGGTGTAGTTCACCGGCACCAGCAGTCTGGCGAGTCGGCGAACGGCGCCATTGGCCCGGCGGACCGGTTCGCTGCGGACGGGTTCCCGGGCAAGGTCGGCGGCGAATTCGTCGAAGTCGCGGAGCGCCGCCGTCAGGTCCACGATGGCCCGCTGCGACGGTCCGAAGTCGAACCATGTGCCGGCCGAGGCCTGGTAGTGGTCCAGCGTTTCCTCGAACCCGCGCAACGTGCGACGGAAGTCGAAGGGCGCGACCGTGGCGTTTGCCGCTTCCATCGCGGCTGCCAGGTAGATCTTCATGTCCTTAAGGAGGATCTCGCGGTCGGCGATGTTGATGAGATCCTCCTCCGTGTGCCACTCGATGTTGGCGCCGCAGCCGCCCACGCCGTAATACCCCATTTCCTCCCGCAACTCGTCAGGCATGGTGGAAAGCAGCATGAAAAAGCTGGAGATGCCGATGTTGTTGAAGGAGTAGTCGCCCGCCTGGTGCGGACGTTCGCCGCGGGATTCCTGACCGGTGACGTCGCGGATCACGCCCTGCGCAAAGGGCTCCGTTTCCTCCATCCAGGAGATGTTCTGGTACGCGGTCGCCCAGCGGCAGCCGGGCGAGTCGCAGTTGACCTGAGCGATGCAGTGCTCGTAGAGGTCAATGGCGAAGCGGTCGGCGAACCAGGTACTGCCGGCATAGCGGCCGGTGGAATGACCGGGCCACCAGGCGATGCGCACCGAGCGCTTGAGCCGGTCACGGTGCTTCCAGAGGACACGGGCCACCTCGAGGAGCGTGGCGTCGCCCACGGCGTTGTCGCCGATCCCGAAATCCCAGGAGTCGTAATGGCCGTGCAGGAGCACGAAGGGATCCGGCTCCTCCGTTCCGGGAATGGTCACGACGGGGATGGGCGACCGGAACCAGCCCTCGGTCACCTCGGTCATCACGTTGGCGGTCTCGCCGCGGTGCGCCGCCTCGATGAGTCTCAGTCCGTCCGGGTTGTTCACGGCCATGACCGCGATGGACGGTTTTCGGGGCAGATCGTGCAGGTCCGGGGTGCCCCAGATGGTCGTGCAGATTCCCCAGTGGGCGTTCTTCCCGGGATTCACGGCAATCATCCCCAGAGCACCGCGAGCCTCGAAGTGCGAGACCTTTCCCGGCATGCCGAAGCCCTCGGTGACGACGAACTTGCCGCGCAGGTCGAGGTCGTCGCCGCCCAGGAGGTTGCGGGAGAAGAGTTCGTCGGCGCCGCGAGCGTAACGTGCGGGGACATGGACCAGCGGAGCCTCCAGTCCGCCGGGGTACGCGGCGCTCATGGCCATTGGTTTGGCCCGGAATGTCTCGCCGCCAGCTGTGACCGAGGCACGGCCGGGCAGGCTGAGGAAGACCTCCGGGTCGTGCACTTCGACCGGGACGCCCAGCCGGCGAAGCCGGGTCACGATCTCGTCGCAGGCCTTCCGCACGTCGTCGGGGTGCTCCCGCCGGAGGGTCGTGAAGCGCTCGATCAGCGCCCATGGTTCTTCGAGCGATATGTCGTTCAGCGCGGCAGCGGTATCAGATGAGAGCATCCCAGGAGGTCTCGCGTCTCGGGTCTCGGGTCTCAGGTCGCAGGTCGCAGGGGCAGGGAAGTGAGATTGAGCCAGCGGCCAGCGGCTGGAGACCTGCCACATGCTGCGGTCGCGCGGGGGCTGTCAAGACTGGGGAGTGCCTCCCGGGGTCAGCCGGCGGACGAACGCCGCTGGAACCGTCCGTCCCGTCCCGGGTAGGCTCGCTGTTGCCGAAGCGGCGGGGTGGGGTGAGGCTTCACGTTCCGTGCGGGAGGCGTGATGGCGTCAGCCGGCTTGTGGACGTTCCAGGCCACCCTCGGGGCGCTCCTCTACGCGAGCGCATCCGTTTTGACCGCCCAGGCTTTCTCCGAGCTGCGCGGTCGTGTGGTGGACGCCCAAGGCCGGCCGATTCCTGGCGCCAGTGTCACCCTCTCCGCAATCGGCTACTCGGTTCGGACCGACAGCGCCGGGGCGTTCAGATTGACGGGGACTCCGGGGAGCATGTTGTTGCTTTCCATTGCCGCGGGGGGCTATCGGGTTGACACGGCGTCGGTCGTGCTGGCGCGCGGGAAAACCGTGACGCGGGATTTCCTGCTGGCGTCGAACGACTCACCGCCACCCGAGGCGAATCCGTCCCAACGCGTCCTTCGGGGACGGGTGACGGACAGGGACGGGATGCCGCTCGCCTATGCCAACGTTCAGATCAACGGCGGGCGCCGCCTCGTGACGGATGACACCGGACGCTTCACTCTGCCGATCACGGTGTCTGGACGGTTCACACTGCTGGTCAGGCGGATCGGGTTCGAGCCGGAAGAGCTGAAGCTCGACTCGATGCCCGACACGGCCATCGCGGTGCGGATGAAAGCGGTCGCGCACGCGCTTCCGGAGCAACGAGTGACCAGCGGCTCGCCGTTTGTGGGCCTCGACATCCATGGCTTCTACCGTCGCATGGCGGATGTTGAGCGCGGGGTCAACCACGGGTACTTCATAACGCCAGAGGATCTTGCCTTTCGCAGGCCTTTGAATGCGACGGACGCGGTCGGGGGTATTCCCACGATCCGCGTCCGTCCCATCCCAGGCGCCAAGTTGCCGCTTGCGCGATTAATGCGCATCGAGGGTCAGGGTGGCTGTCCCATGACGGTCTATCTCGATCGGATTCGAATCCAGCCAGCCATGATCCGGGGGGAATGGAGAGACGAGCTCATTAATGAACTGGTCCAGACCGGATCGGTCGCGGGAATCGAAGTTTACCCGCGTGCCGTGGGCGCACCCCCGGAATTCCAGGCAAACAACGGGACGTGCGGTATCGTTCTGATCTGGACGAAATAGGGAGCAGGAATGTTGGACGAACGTACCAGGCGGTGCGTTCCGCGAACTCTCCGCGCAGGAGGTATCATGGCTCTATTCGGTCAGGGCAGGGTTGCGGCACTGGAGCGTCGGTTCATCGGTCGGGCAGGAGTCCTCGGGATACTGGCTCCTTTGTTTCTCACCACGGCCGCACAGGCGCAGGGAGAACTGCGCGGTCGCGTCGTCGCGGAGAACGGCACCCCGGTGCCGGGCGCTGTGATCACCCTGACCGCGATCCGCTACTCCGTGCGCGCGGACACCCTGGGTCGCTTCGTGCTCACCGGCACCGCCGGCGGCACCCTGGAGCTTTCCATAGCGGCGGCCGGGTTCCGCGATGAGGCGGTCTCTGTGGTGCTCGGCCGTGGCGGTCCGGTCAACCGCGATTTCGTGCTCACCGGGGACGACACCCCTTTGCCGGTGGAGACGACGCGGTTCCTTCGCGGAGCGGTGACGGATCTGGAGGGCACGCCTCTCGCGTTCGCCAACGTGCAGCTCAACGGAGGGCGACGCTATCTCGCCAACGACTCAGGGCATTTCGCGATTCCACTGACCACGTCCGGCCGGTTGACGCTGCTCTCCCGCCGGATCGGGTTCGAGGCGAGCGAGCTGGTGCTGGACGCGGCCATCGATACGCCGGTCACCCTTCGAATGAAGCAGATAGCCCAGGTCCTTGCCGAGCAGGTGGTGACCACTCGATCGCCATTCGTGTCGCTCGATCTGCACGGTTTCTACCGCCGCATGGCTGATGCGGAGCGGGGCGTGAACAGCGGCTACTTCATCACGCCTGAGGATCTGGAGCTACGGAAGCCACTCATGGTCACGAATGCCGTGGAGCACCTTCCCAGTATCCGGGTCCGCCCCGGCAACGCGGAGATCACCAAGTCTGTGGTAAACGGGGACACGATCCGGCGCGGCGTCACGTCAGCGCGGAACTTGCGGGTCGAGGACCGTTCAGGCTGTCCCATGACCGTGTTCCTCGACGGGATCAGGGTCTCGCCACTGCTGAGCCACGTCCGCAACGTGCCAGCAGGGTCGTTTGGCATAAAAGATCTGGCCGACGAGCAGATCAACACGCTCATCAGCCCGGTGGCCATCGCCGGAATCGAGGTCTACACACGCGAGGCAACGACGCCCCCCCAGTTCCAGGCAATCGCCGGGACCTGTGGTGCCGTCGTGATCTGGTCCAAATGACGCCTGAGGAAGGAGGTCGAGGTCCGAGGTCGCAAGAGTCCCGCGCTCCTGTATCAATGTGGATGCACCGTGAACCGGACTTGACGCGATGATCGATTGGAACTGGAAAGCTGTGACGCCACGCGCGGTCCCGGCCGCAGTGGTCCTCGTGCCGATCGCGATGCTGGCACAGGGCCGCGGCGAGGTACGTGGTCGCATCGTCAACGAGTCCGGCGAACCCGTGGCGGGAGCGGCCGTAACGATCGTGGGCATCGGGTACACCCTCCGCGCCGATTCCGCCGGCCGATTCGCGTTGACCGGCACTCCGGGAAGCGCTTTTTCACTGACGTTCCGGGCAAGCGGGTTCCGGATCGATTCCGCCTCGGTGGTGCTTACCCGAGGAGCAACAATCGACCGCACGTTCACGCTGGCGCGGGATGACGGCGTGCCGCCCCGGGCCAATCCGTCGGCGAGCGCGTTGCGCGGGTATGTGATTGAACCCTCGGGCCAGCCCTTGTCCTACGCGAACATTCAGTTGAATGGCGGGCGGCGCATCCTGTCGGACGACAGCGGAAGATTCGTGCTCCCCTTCGCGGTTTCCGGACCGGCGACGCTGATCGTCAGGCGCATCGGATTCGAGCCGGCCGAGGTAAAGCTGGACGGTCTGCCCGATACCGCGCTCCGGATCGAACTTGCGCCAATCCCGGTCGCCCTGAAGGGTGTGCTGGTCACTGGCGCCAGTGCGTTCCGGTCGCTGGACATTCATGGTTTCTACGGGAGGATGAAAGACGCCGAACGGGGCATCAACCACGGATACTTCATCACCCCTGAAGACATCGAACGCCGGAAGCCCAACTGGATCACACAGATGGCGGATGGCTTTCCAACGGTCAGGGTGGTGCACGGCCACCCGCCAATGAAGGACGTAATCAGGGGCTCGCTGAATTGCAAAATGACCGTCTATCTGGACAATGTGCGGATCGTGGGTCGAATGAACGGCAGGGACGACTACGTCAACGAATTGGCTCCGCCCAATCACGTGGCGGCCATGGAGATCTATCCGCGCGCGGTCAGTGCGCCGCCGCAGTACCAGCCGCTCAACGGGACGTGCGGGGTCGTGCTGATCTGGACCAGGTAGCAGATGTGG
This sequence comes from Gemmatimonadaceae bacterium, assembly GCA_036393555.1. Lineage (GTDB taxonomy): Bacteria > Gemmatimonadota > Gemmatimonadetes > Gemmatimonadales > Gemmatimonadaceae > JABWBJ01. The sequence goes on along the minus strand of DASWGU010000236.1, from coordinate 110 downwards.
CTGCGAAAAGATGACGCTGGTCCGCCACGTCGGTTTCGTGCTGGACGAACGCCGGTCTCCATGCAACCTTTTCACCGATGTCAGCAGATTCGTGAAACCATGACCGTTCG